>NZ_JBSFAI010000012.1:0-182073 GCF_056280165.1 Ralstonia sp. 110700041-2
AAATATGGCATTGGGCGGCTTTACCCCGAAGCAGCGGCTGGCCATGGCCGCTTAGTTTCTACTTCTGCCGACTGTGGAAAACGGGGGCATTACCATCGCAGGCGTGACCGATTTCAGTGCGGGTAAGTTCGACACTGCCCACACGAGCGATCCGACGCGAGCGCTGGCGGGGTCGCCGTCCGGCGTGACGCCCACGATCCTGCTCGCGCATCAACCGCGTAGCGCCCCGGCCGCGGCAGAGGCCGGCTTCGACCTGCAACTGTCAGGACACACGCATGGTGGCCAGTTCTGGCCGTGGAGTTTGTTTGTCCCGCTGCAGCAGCCATTTACGGCCGGGTTGCACAAGCTGGGGCGTCTGTGGATCTACACCAGCCGTGGCACCGGATATTGGGGCCCGCCCAAGCGGTTCGGTGCGCCGTCGGAGATCACGCTGATTCGGCTGGAGCCGACTATCGGCTAAGCCGTGAGGGCGAGCGTCGGACGAAGAGCGATGGGACATCAACGTCTCGCGCCCGGCCGAGTCCACCCGCGCCGTCGCAGAGCATACGAAAGTTGTAACGGCGCCTCATACGGGCGACATGCCGGTCCGTGTCGTTCAGCTGACGGAGAGACGGAGATCGCCGCCCCGCTCAAGCAGGCCGATCGTGCGATGGACACGGTCAAGCGCTTGCGCAAGCAGGCACAGCTGGCGTACCGAAGCGTGCGCCTCAGCCCTTAAACACGCAGGTAGTGCTCGCGCTCGCCCAGCCAGCGCTTGAGATGGGTGTCGACGGCTTCAGGAAAGCGCGCAAGCATCTCGTCCGCGGTGCCCTGCGCAAACTCGACGAGCCACGCATCTTGGTTCAGGTCGGCAAAGCGCAGCATCGCTTCGCCCGATTGCCTCGCCCCCAGGAACTCGCCAGGGCCGCGGATCTCCAGATCGCGCCGGGCGATTTCGAAACCGTCGGTGGTCTCGCGCATGGTCTGCAGGCGTTGCTTGGCCGTCGGGGACAGTGGCGCCTGATACAGCAGCACGCAGACCGATTCCGCCGTGCCGCGCCCCACCCGCCCGCGCAGTTGATGCAGTTGCGCAAGGCCAAAGCGCTCGGCGTGCTCGATCACCATCAATGAGGCATTGGGCACGTCCACGCCCACTTCGATGACGGTGGTGGCCACCAGCACGTGCAGGTCGCCGCCGGCGAAGGCGCTCATCACGGCGGCCTTCTCGGCCGATGGCAGGCGTCCATGCACGAGGCCCACCTTCAGGCCTTGCAGACTTTGCGAAAGCGTCTCGAAGGTTTCAACGGCGGTCTGCAATTGCAGCGCTTCGCTTTCCTCGATCAGCGGGCAAACCCAGTAGACCTGTCGCCCTTCGCGTGCTGCGGCGTAGATGCGTTCAATCACTTCGTCGCGCCGCGCATCGTTGACCAGGCGCGTCACGATGGGCGTGCGGCCGGGCGGCAACTCGTCGATGGCAGAGACGTCGAGATCGGCGTAATACGTCATCGCCAGCGTGCGCGGGATCGGCGTGGCGGACATCATCAGTTGGTGCGGCACCTGGACGTTGGCGGCGGGGCCGTCGCCGTTGCTCGCCTTGCCGCGCAGGGCGAGCCGCTGCGCCACGCCGAAGCGATGCTGTTCATCGACCACCGCCAGGCCGAGCCGCGCGAACGTGACCGCATCCTGGATCAGCGCGTGCGTACCGATCACGAGTTGCGCCGTGCCGGCCGCCACGCGCGCCGCCGCCTCGTCCTTCTGCTTGCGCTTGAGGCTGCCGGCCAGCCAGACGATGTCCACGCCAAGCGGTTCGAGCCACGCAGAAAGCTTGCGATAGTGCTGCTCGGCCAACAGTTCTGTCGGCGCCATCAGCGCCGCCTGCCAGCCCGCATCGATGGCCTGGCAGGCTGCCAGCGCGGCAATGACGGTCTTGCCGCTGCCCACATCGCCCTGCAGCAACCGCTGCATCGGGTACGGGTGCGCGAGATCGGCGCGAATCTCTTCCCACACGCGGGCCTGGGCGCCGGTCAGCTTGAACGGCAGCGCATCCATGAAGCGCGCGAGCAGCCCATCCTTGCCGCTGTCGCGCAGGATGGGCGCGTTGCGCATGCGGCGCGCGGCCTGCGCACGCTTGAGCGACAACTGCTGCGACAGTAGTTCATCAAACTTGATGCGCAGCCACGCCGGGTGCGTGCGCTCGACGAGGCTGTGCTCATCGACATCGGGCATCGGCTGATGCAGCAGGCGCACGGCGTCGGCCGGCGTCATCAGCTTGAGCGGCGCGAGCGGGCCGGTGACGAGGCTGTTCGGCAGCGTTTCCGGCAGCGGCGTGCGCGTGAGCGCGTTCAGGATCGCCTTGCGCAGATAGGCCTGCGCCACGCCGGCCGTGCTCGGATACACCGGTGTCAGGCGATCGGGCAGCGGCTCATCGTCCGCCACGGCGCGCACGGTCGGGTGCACCATCTCGGCGCCGAAGAAGCCGCCGCGCACTTCGCCGCGCACGCGCAGGCGCACGCCTTCGGCCATCTGCTTGACCTGGCTGCCGTAGAAATTGAGAAAGCGCAGGACCAGCTCGCCCGAGTCATCGGCGATATGCACGACGAGCTGCCGACGCGGCCGAAACGCCACTTCATTGCGCGTGACCGTGCCTTCCACCTGCGCAGCCCAGCCGGTGTTGGCGCGGGCCGTGGCCTCGGCAATGGTCAGCAGCGTGGTTTCATCCTCGTAGCGCATCGGCAGATGGAGGACGAGATCGACGTCGCGGTGCAGGCCGAGCTTGGCGAGCTTGTCTGCTGGGCGGGCAGTTTTGGCCGTTGCCTTGGCTGGCTTGTCTGCCGTGGCCGCGCGTTTTGGCTTCGGCGCCGGCGCAGTATCAGCGTCGGGCATAGGAGCAGCATCAGTGGCGGAACGGGCGCGAGACGGCACAGGACGTTTACAATGGCGAACTTTGCGAGTCGCCCGATTGTACCGGCGCCCGCGACCATCACTTGGCGCAATCCACGTCTGCGCCACTTTTCATGCTGACGCTGTCCGATTTCGATTTCGATCTGCCGCCTGAGCTGATCGCACAAACCGCCCTGCCCGACCGCACCGCGAGCCGCCTGCTGGCCGTACGCCGTACGGAAGATGCCGTGCATTTTGAAGACCGCCAGTTTGCCGACCTGGTCGACTACCTGCGCCCCGGCGACCTGCTGGTCTTCAACGACACGCGCGTCATCAAGGCACGCTTTTTTGGCCACAAAGCCAGCGGCGGCAAGGTGGAGGTGCTTGTCGAGCGCCTGCTGGACGAACACACGGTGCTGGCGCAGATCCGCTCCAGCAAGTCGCCCGTCGAGGGCACCTCGCTGCGCCTGGCCGACGCCTTTGACGTGACGGTCGGACCGCGCGCCGAGCCGTTCTTTACGTTGCGTTTCCCGCAGCCGGCGCTCGATCTGATCGAGCAGTACGGCCGCCTGCCGCTGCCGCCCTACATCGAGCACGACCCCGACAGCTTCGACGAGACGCGCTACCAGACCGTCTATGCGCGCAACCCGGGCGCCGTCGCGGCACCCACGGCCGGTCTGCATTTCGACGATGCGCTGTTCGCCAAGCTGGACGCCATGGGCATCCGGCGCGGTTTTCTCACGCTGCACGTCGGTGCCGGCACGTTCCAGCCGGTGCGCGTGGAAAACATTGCCGAGCACCGCATGCACAGCGAGTGGTACGAAATTACGCCCGAACTGGCCGAAGCGATCCGCGCCACGCGCGCAGCCGGCGGCCGCGTGATCGCGGTCGGCACAACGTCGATGCGCGCGCTTGAATCGGCCGCGCAGCCGGATGGCACGCTCAATGCCTGCAGCGGCGAGACCGACATCTTCATCACCCCCGGCTACCGCTTCCGCGCCGTCGACCTGCTGGTGACGAACTTCCACCTGCCCAAGTCGACCTTGCTGATGCTGGTATCGGCGTTTGCCGGCATGAGCGCCATCCGTGAGGCCTATCAGCACGCCATCGCCCAGCGCTACCGCTTCTTCAGTTACGGCGACGCCATGCTGCTGACGCGCGCCCCCACCGAACCCGGCAACCCGGCGAACCCGGCGAAACCCAATCGCTCTGACCATGCTCAAGTACGAACTGCTCACCACTGATGGCCTCGCCCGACGCGGCCGCATGACCCTGAACCACGGCGTGGTCGAAACGCCCATCTTCATGCCGGTGGGCACCTATGGCGCGGTCAAGGCGATGTCCCCGGCGGAGCTGAAGGACATCGGCGCACAGATCATCCTTGGCAACACGTTCCACCTGTGGCTGCGCCCGGGCCTGGAAGTGATGGACGCGCACAAGGGCCTGCATGGCTTCAACGGCTGGGACAAGCCCATCCTGACCGATTCGGGTGGTTTTCAGGTGTTTTCGCTGGGTGATCTGCGCAAGATCACCGAGGATGGCGTGACGTTTGCGTCGCCCATCAATGGCGACAAGCTGTTCCTGTCGCCCGAGATCTCGATGCAGATCCAGCGCCGGCTGAACTCCGACATCGTCATGCAGTTCGACGAATGCACGCCATACAAAATCGGCGATCGCCCCGCCACCGAGGCCGAAGCCGCCGCCTCGATGCGCATGAGCCTGCGTTGGGCCCAGCGCTCACGCAACGAATTCGAGCGCGAGAAGAATCCGAACGCGCTGTTCGCCATCGTCCAGGGCGGCATGTTCGAGAACCTGCGCGATGAATCGCTGGCCGGTTTGCAAGCGATTGACGCCGATGCGGGCGGCGAAGGTTTCGGCGGCTACGCCATCGGTGGCCTGTCGGTCGGCGAACCCAAGGAAGACATGATGCGCGTGCTGCAGCACGTGGCGCCTCGCCTGCCTGCCGACAAGCCGCATTACCTGATGGGCGTGGGCACGCCGGAAGACCTGGTGGCAGGCGTTGCCGCCGGCGTCGACATGTTCGACTGCGTGATGCCGACCCGCAACGCGCGCAACGGCTGGCTCTTCACCCGCTTTGGCGACATCAAGATCAAGAACGCGGTGCACCGCAACGATCCGCGCCCGCTGGACGAGACCTGCGGTTGCTACACCTGCAGCAATTTCTCCCGCGCCTACCTGCACCATTTGCAGCGCGTCGGCGAGATCCTGGGTGCCCGCCTGAACACCATCCACAACCTGTATTACTACCTGGAATTGATGGCCGAAATGCGCACCGCCATCGAGTCGCACGGCTTTGCCGCATTCCAGGCGCGCTTTGCTGCAGACCGCGCGCGCGGAGCGTTGTAACGCGCCTGCCCAGGGTGCCCGGCGCGCCCATTTGCCGCAGCATCGCAATGGTAGAATGTCGGGTCCGATTTTTGACCGATTGACGAACCATTACGGAGTTCTGACGTGTTCCTGATTTCCGACGCTTACGCGCAAACTGCACCGGCAGCTGGTGGTGCCGCGGGTGGCCTGATGAGCTTCCTGCCCATCATCCTGATGTTCGTGGTGCTGTGGTTCATCATGATCCGCCCGCAAATGAAGCGCCAGAAAGAAACCAAGGCGATGCTCGAAGCCCTGGCCAAGGGCGACGAAGTGGTCACCGCCGGCGGCATCCTCGGTAAGGTCAGCAAGGTGGCCGAGCAGTACGTCACCGTGGAAATCGCTGCCAACACCGAAATCACTGTCCAGAAGAGTGCCGTGACCACCGTGCTGCCCAAGGGCACGCTCAAGGCGCTGTAATCGCCACATCCAGGCGCCGCGCACGATTGTGCCGGCGCCGGAACCCCAGGCAGCGCCTATTCTAAGAATCCGCGCCCGCGCCCTTCGGCGTCGCCTCTCTGCATTCCAAGATGAATCGCTATCCGCTCTGGAAATACCTTGTGATCCTGGTGGCGCTTGCCATTGGGTTCCTCTATACGCTGCCGAACTTCTTCGGTGAGGCGCCTGCTGTGCAGGTGTCTTCGGGCAAGGCCACCGTCAAGGTCGACCTGAACGTGCAAAAGCAGGTCGAGAGCCTGCTGGCTGCGGCCAGCATTCAGCCCGACGGCGTGTTCTTCGACAACAACGGCACCTCCGCCAGCGTGCGCGTGCGTTTTGCCGACACCGACACGCAGCTCAAGGCCAAGGACATCCTGGCCCGCGGCCTGAACACCGATCAAGCCGATCCGACCTACATCGTGGCGCTGAACCTGCTGCCCGGTTCGCCGCGCTGGTTGAGCGGGGCACCGTTCTTTGCCAAGCCCATGTTCCTGGGCCTCGATTTGCGCGGTGGCGTGCACTTCCTGCTGCAGGTCGACATGAACGGCGCCGTGACGAAGAAGCTCGACTCGCTGGCCGGCGACATCCGCACGCAACTGCGTGACAAGGGCATTCGACACAGCGGCATCGACCGCAACGGCAACACCATCACGATCAAGTTCAGCACCCCGGACGACGCCGACCGCGCCCGCACGCTGCTGGCCGATTCGACCCGCGAACTGGCCTACACCGTGGACAAGAGCGCCGACGGCGCCACGCTCACCGGCACCTTCACCGCCGCTGCGATGAAGGAAGTGCAGGACAACGCAGTCAAGCAGAACATCGTCACGCTGCATAACCGAGTGAACGAACTCGGCGTGGCCGAGCCGGTGATCCAACAGCAGGGTCCGGACCGCATCGTTGTGCAATTGCCCGGCGTGCAGGACACCGCCAAGGCCAAGGACATCATCGGCCGCACCGCTACGCTGGAAGCGCGCCTGGCCGATCCGAACGCGCCGCTCGCGCCCCGCCCCGGCGACCCGGTGCCGCTGGGCGACGAGCTGTTCACGCAAGGGCGCAGCGCTCCCGTCCTGCTGCAGAAGCAGGTGATCTTCACGGGCGATCGCATCACCAGCGCCTCGGCGGGCTTCGACCAAAACCACAATTCGTCGGTCGACATCACGCTCGACGGCCAGGGCGGCCGCATGCTGCGCGATGTCTCGCGTGACAACATCGGCAAGCGCATGGGTATCGTGCTCTTTGAAAAGGGCAAGGGCGAAGTGCTGACGGTGGCGACCATCCAGTCCGAACTGGGCTCGCGCTTCCAGATCACCGGCATGGGCTCGACCGAGGCGGCTTCCGACCTGGCGCTGCTGCTGCGTGCAGGCTCGCTGGCCGCGCCAATGGAAATCATCGAAGAACGCACCATCGGCCCATCGCTGGGTGCCGACAACATCAAGAAGGGCTTCGATTCGGCGCTGTACGGCTTCCTCGCCATCTCGGTGTTCATGGTGCTGTACTACATGCTGTTCGGCGCGTTCTCGGTGGCGGCCCTGGGCGTCAACGTGTTCCTGCTGATCGCACTGCTCTCCATGCTGCAGGCCACGCTCACGTTGCCGGGTATCGCGGCCATCGCACTGGCGCTCGGTATGG
This sequence comes from Ralstonia sp. 110700041-2, assembly GCF_056280165.1. Lineage (NCBI taxonomy): Bacteria > Pseudomonadati > Pseudomonadota > Betaproteobacteria > Burkholderiales > Burkholderiaceae > Ralstonia > Ralstonia sp. 110700041-2. The sequence continues at coordinate 7,315 of NZ_JBSFAI010000012.1, forward strand.
CCATTGACGCGAACGTGCTGATCAACGAGCGCGTGCGTGAAGAGCTGCGCAGCGGCGCGTCGGCACAGATGGCCATCGCCGCCGGCTTTGACCGTGCCTGGGCGACCATCCTCGATTCGAACGTGACGACGCTCATCGCCGGTCTGGCGCTGATCGCCTTCGGTTCGGGCCCGGTACGCGGCTTCGCGATCGTGCACTGCCTGGGGATCGGCACGTCCATGTTCTCGGCGGTGTTCTTCAACCGCGGTCTCGTGAACCTCTGGTACGGCCGCAAGAAGAAGCTCCAGAGCGTCGCCATCGGGCAGGTGTGGAAGCCGGGCAATACGAACGCGGAATCGCCCGCCAAGTAATCACGCCACCCACAACGAATCTCGCATAAAACCGGCACCGCCCCCAACATGAAGGGGCGGTCGCCACAAAGGGCAGACCATGGAGTTTTTCCGCATCCGCCGCGACATTCCGTTCATGAAGCACGCGTTGATCCTCAACGCGCTGTCGTTCCTGACGTTTATCGCCGCTGTCTTCTTCCTGTTCCACAAGGGGCTGCACCTGTCGGTGGAGTTCACCGGCGGTACGGTGATGGAAGTCGCTTACACCCAGGCCGCCGATCTGCCGAAGATCCGCGGCGACGTTGAGAAGCTCGGCTACGCCGATGCGCAGGTGCAGAACTTCGGCACCTCGCGCGACGTGATGATCCGTCTGCCGCTCAAGACCGGCCCGGACGGCAAGCCCATCGCCTCGGCCGTGCAAAGCCAGCAGGTGATGACAGCCCTGAACGCAGTGAACCCCGACGCCAAGCTGCAGCGCGTTGAGTTCGTCGGCCCGCAAGTGGGCAAGGAGCTCGCCACCGACGGCCTGCTGGCGCTCCTGTTCGTTGTGGTCGGCATCGTGATCTACCTGTCGATCCGCTTCGAATGGAAGTTTGCCGTTGCGGGCGTGATCGCCAACCTGCACGACGTTGTGATCATCCTGGGCTTCTTCGCCTTCTTCCAGTGGGAGTTTTCGCTGTCGGTGCTGGCGGGGGTGCTGGCGGTGCTGGGCTATTCGGTCAACGAATCCGTGGTGATTTTCGACCGGATCCGCGAAGCCTTCCGCAAGTACCGCAAGATGAACACGCACGAGGTGATCGATCACGCGATTACCAGCACCATCTCGCGCACGATCATCACCCACGGCTCGACCGAAATGATGGTGGTGTCGATGCTGGTGTTCGGCGGCCCGACGCTGCACTACTTCGCCCTGGCGCTGACGATCGGTATCCTGTTCGGTATCTACTCGTCGGTGTTCGTTGCCGCTGCGCTGTGCATGTGGCTCGGCGTCAAGCGTGAAGACCTGGTCAAGTCCGAGAAGAAGGCCGGTGGCCCGAAAGAAGACGATCCGAACTTCGGCGCGCAGGTCTGAAGACCTCGCTTCGCATCGCCCTGAAAGCGCATTCTCGGGCAACAAAAAGCCCCGCAGCTGCGGGGCTTTTTCTTTGGTTGTAGCGGCTGCGTGGCTTATTGCTGCGCGACGCTGGCGTCTTGCTTGACGCCTTCCACCTGGATCTTCAGCTTGGTTTCCATGTTGAAGCCATAGGCCTTGCCGTAGTCCACGCCGAAGTCGTCGCGCTTGAACTTCATCTCGGCATCGGCGCCGCAGACTTCACGCTTGAGCATCGGGTGCTGCATGCACTTGAACGCGTCGATTTCCAGCTTGGCCGGCTTGGTCACGCCATGCAGCGTCAACTGGCCTTCGGCTTCGGTCGGCACGTCGCCCTTGAACTTCGTGAAGTTGCCCTTGAACGTGGCGGTCGGGTACTTGGCCACGTCGAAAATCTCGGCGCTCTTGGCGTGCTCGTTCATCTTGGCGAGACCGAAGTCGATGCTGTCAGTCTGCACGGTCACGTCGATGCTGCCGGTCTTGGCGGCGCGATCCAGCGTCACGGTGCCGCTGGACTTTTCGAACTTGCCGCGCCACTTCGACAGACCGCCCATGTGGTCAGCTTCGAAGCTTGGGTAGGTGTGGCTCGGATCGAGTTGGTACGTGGCCGGTGCAGCAAAGGCGGCGGTGGCAGCAATGGCCGACAGTGCGGCAACGAGGGTACGCAATTTCATGAGAACTCCTGCGGATAAAAGCGGCACACGAGGGCCGGAAAAACGTTGGGTTGGAACTGCTGATTACTTCTTGGCGATGACGACGCGGAACTTGATCGTTACGTCGTCCGAGACGACCGACGTGTCCTTCCACTCACCGTCACCCACCTTGAATGCGTTGCGCTTGACCGGCAGTGCGCCTTCAAATATCTGCGTGGCGCCTTCCTGCCTGAAGGTGAAAGGTGCCGTCACATCTTGCGTAATGCCCTTGATGGTCAGCTTACCGACCACGTCAACCTTGCCGCCCGCGCCGGGCTTGAACGCAGACGACACGAACGTCGCCTTCGGATACTTGGCGGTGTCGAACCAATCCTTCTTCTTGAGTTCGTCGTTGTATTCCTTACTGCCCACGTCGACGCTGGTGACATCGATGTCGACTTTGGCAGTCGATGCCGCCACGTTGGCCGGGTTGTAGTTCACCGCCGCGTCGAACTTGCCGAACTTGATGTCCATCGGCACACCGAGCTGCTTGCCGGTGGCGGTGACGCTGCTCTTGGCGGCATCCACCTGGGCGATGGCCGATACCGACACGGCAGCGATCGCCAGCGCGCCGGCAGCAACCAGGGCGATGACGCGGGGGCGCACAAAACGTTTCATCATCAGACTCCTTCGGTCAGGCCGGATCATGCCGGCAGTCTTGGTGAGGATGGCGAGGCAGAAGCACCGGCACACACCGTGCACCGGCACGTTTGGAAATCAGCGGAGGAAAGGCACCATGCGGCGCAGCGTGCCGTCACGCTCGACGACGTGGTGCTTGAGCGCAGCCAGGATGTGCACCACGACGATGGCCGCCATGGTCCAGTTCAGCCATTCGTGCGCCATGCTGAAGATGTCTTTCAGCGCGTCGCTCTTGTCGAACGGCATCGGCAGTTCCCACAGGCCAAGATAGACAACCTTGACGCCGGCCGCGACGCTGAGCAGATAGCCGGTCAGCGGCACCGCAAGAATCAAAAGATACAACCCGACGTGCGCGGCTTCCGCGGCGGCGTGTTGCCACTTCGGCATGCCCGGCACAGGGCCCGGCGCGGGATGCGTCAAGCGCCACAGCACGCGCAGCACCGCAAAGATCAGCACCGTGATACCGATCCATTTGTGATACGAGAACAGTTTCAGCTTGGTAGGCGTAAAGCCCGGGATATCGGTCATGTACAGACCGAGCCCGAAGGCCGCGAAGATCAGCAACGCGACGATCCAGTGCATCGCAATCGCCGGCTTGGTATAGGCGCCGTGGTCAGCGGCGCCGCGCATGGCGGGATTCGAGTGGGCGGCTTGTGACATCGGTTCCCTCGGTATTTTGGAGCGCTCGGTGGCGGCGCCTGTGGATAGGGCCACGGCGCCAAACAGTTGTGCATTATTTGCGCAATCCGACCGGTCAAGTCAGCGCGAAGTTCACCAAGCAATTCAAATTTTTTGATTGACTAAGCATATTAATGCCAGCGGCTCAGCGGATAGCTCTGCGGAGGACGCCAACCAAAACGGCCCGCCCTCGGATTCGAGAGCGGGCCGTTCTTCAGACCACACCACCAAATTTTTGCAACAATCAGGCGATACGGCGCGCCAGTTCTTCTGCCTTGCCGATATAGCTGCCGGGCGTCATGTCCAGCAGCAGCTTGCGAGCGTCTTCGGGAATCGCCAGCGTGCCGATGAACTCACGCAGCGCATCTCGCGAAATGCCCTTGCCGCGCGTCAGTTCCTTGAGTTGCTCGTACGGGTTGGCAATGCCGTAGCGACGCATCACGGTCTGCACCGGCTCGGCCAGCACTTCCCAGCAGGCGTCGAGGTCTTCGGCCAGACGGGCCGGGTTGGTTTCGAGCTTGCCGAGGCCGCGCAGGCAGGCGTCGTATGCGAGCAGGCTATAGCCGAACGCCACGCCGATGTTGCGCAGCACGGTCGAATCGGTCAGATCACGCTGCCAACGCGATACCGGCAGCTTTTCCGACAGATGGCGCAGCACCGCGTTGGCCAGGCCGACGTTGCCTTCGGAGTTTTCGAAGTCGATCGGGTTGACCTTGTGTGGCATCGTCGACGAGCCGATCTCGCCGGCCTTGGTCTTCTGTTTGAAGTAGCCCTGCGAGATGTAGCCCCAGACGTCGCGGTCCAGATCCAGGATGATCGTGTTGGCGCGCGCCACGGCGTCGAACAGCTCCGCCATGTAATCGTGCGGCTCGATCTGGATGGTGTACGGGTTGAACGTCAGGCCCAGGCGCGTCTCGATCACGTTCTTCGAGAAGGCTTCCCAGTCCAGCGACGGATACGCCGACAGGTGCGCATTGTAGTTGCCCACGGCGCCGTTCATCTTGCCCAGCAGTTCAACGGCTTCGATGCGGCGGATGGCGCGGTCCAGGCGCGCGGCCACGTTGGCCATTTCCTTGCCCAGCGTGGTCGGGCTGGCCGGCTGGCCGTGCGTGCGCGACAGCATCGGCACGTCGGCGTTGGCATGAGCCAGCTCCACCAGGCGAGCCTGAACGCGGCGCAGCGTCGGCACGATCACGGTGTCACGCGCACCCTTGAGCATCATCCCGTGGGAGGTGTTATTGATGTCTTCCGACGTGCAGGCGAAGTGGATGAACTCGCTGGCGGCTTCCAGTTCGGCATTGCCGCGCACGCGCTCCTTCATCCAGTACTCGACGGCCTTCACGTCATGGTTGGTGACGGCTTCGATCTCTTTGATGCGGGCGGCGTCTGCCTCGGCAAAGTTCTCCACCAGAGCCAGCAGTGCGCCCTCGGCGGCGGCCGAGAAGCGCGGAATCTCTGCCAGGCCAGCCTGCGACAGGGCGATCAGCCAATGCACCTCCACCTTCACGCGATTGCGCATGAAAGCGGCTTCCGACAGCCACTCGCGCAGCGGATCGGCCTTGGCAGCGTAGCGGCCATCGATGGGAGACAGAGCGGTCAGGGCAGAAAGCGACGACATGGCAGGCGGGGAAAAATGTGAAGGGAATCTCAATCCGGACAACCCGGACGCGGCATTGCGCGTTGAACCAAGGTGCATATGCGCACCCAAGCGAGCCCGCGATTTTACCACCCGGCACCTGTCTTTCATGGCCAATCCAGCCTAAAGCAAGCCTCCGTTTGGTTGAGTTGGGGCCAGGCGCCGCCCAGCGCACTCGGGAAAGTGCGCGGCTATACTTCCGCCTCCAACATGACATGCCTATGAAACTGATCGGATCGCACGCCAGCCCGTACACCCGCAAGGTGCGCGTCGTCCTGGCTGAAAAGAAAATCGACTACCAGTTCGTGCTGGAAGACGTGTGGAGCGCAGATACGCAGATCCACCAGTTCAACCCGCTGGGCAAGGTGCCCTGCCTGGTGATGGACGACGGCGGCGCCCTGTTCGACTCGCGCGTCATTGCGGAATACGCCGATACGCTGTCGCCGGTGGCGCGCCTCATTCCGCCTTCGAGCCGTGAACGCGTAGAAGTGCGCTGCTGGGAAGCGCTGGCCGACGGCCTGCTCGACGCCGCGCTCATGCTGCGCATCGAACATACACAGCGCACGCCGGAGCAGCGCAGCGAAACGTGGCTCGCGCGCCAGAGCCACAAGATCGATCAGGCGCTGCAAGCCATGTCGCAAGGCTTGGCCGACAAGACCTGGTGCAACGGAAACCATCTGACGCTGGCCGACATCGCCGTCGGTTGCGCACTTGCCTACCTGGATTTCCGCCAGCCGCAGATCGACTGGCGCGAGCGTCACGCCAACCTCGCCACGTTCTACGCGCGCATTGAAAAGCGGCCGAGTTTCATGGAAACCCAGCCGCAGTAATCCATAGCAATTGGCGAGCGTTACACGGCCACCGGATCAAACCGTTCGGCCCGGGCCATCGGCCAGTAGCGTTCGTACAACTGGAAGCGATACCGCCCGGCCAGCAGGTCGCCGGGTTCGAGGTACTTGAGCAGAGCGGAGAGCAACTGCACCTCGTTACCCGACACGCGCCGCACGATGTGGTGCGCGCGGAAATCCGCCGGATGCTGCAGGCCGGCCGCCTGCGTCAGTTCCAGCAGTGCATGCAGCGTGTGCGCGTGATATTGATGCACGCGCTCGGCCTTGTCCGGCACCACCAGCGCCTTCTGGCGAGACGGGTCTTGTGTCGCCACGCCGGTCGGGCAGCGGTCGGTGTGGCACTTCTGCGCCTGGATGCAGCCCAGCGCAAACATGAAGCCGCGCGCAGCGTTGCACCAGTCGGCACCCATCGCGAGCGTGCGGGCTACATCGAACGCCGTGACGATCTTGCCTGACGCGCCAATCTTGATCTTGTCGCGCAGGTTAGCTCCCACCAGCGTGTTGTGCACCAGCAGCAGCCCTTCCTGCAGCGGCGTGCCGACGTGGTCGGTAAATTCCAGCGGCGCCGCACCCGTGCCGCCCTCCGCCCCGTCGACGACGATGAAGTCCGGCAGGATGCCGGACTCGAGCATTGCCTTGACGATGCCGAAGAACTCCCACGGATGCCCGATGCACAGTTTGAAGCCGGTCGGCTTGCCGCCCGACAGCGTACGCAGCCGATCCACAAACTGCAGGAGCCCCAGCGGCGTGCTGAATTCCGAATGCGCGGCCGGCGAGATGCAGTCCTTGCCGATCTGAATACCGCGCGTGGCGGCAATCTCGGGCGTCACCTTGGCGGCAGGCAGGACGCCACCGTGCCCCGGCTTGGCGCCCTGAGACAGCTTTACCTCGATCATCTTCACCTGGGGGCTGCGCGCCTGTTCGGCAAAGCGGTCCGGATCAAAGCGGCCATTGGCGTCACGGCAGCCGAAGTAGCCGGAGGCGACTTCCCAGATCAGGTCGCCGCCTTCTTCGCGGTGGTACGGCGAGATCGAACCCTCGCCCGTGTCATGGATGAAGTTGCCGAGCTTCGCACCACGGTTGAGCGCGCGAATGGCATTGCCCGACAGCGCCCCGAAGCTCATCGCCGAGATGTTGAACACCGACATCGAATACGGCTTGGCGCGCCCCTCGCCCACCATCACGCGGAAGTCCGACGAGGCAATGCGCGTTGGCGCCAGCGAGTGGCCGATCCACTCGTGCCCCGCCACCTTCACATCGACTTCGGTGCCGAACGGACGGCTATCGACTTCGCCCTTGGCGCGCTGATAAACGATGCTGCGCTGGGCGCGCGAGAATGGCTTTTCGTCCGTGTCGTCTTCAACGAAGTACTGGCGTATTTCCGGGCGAATGAACTCGAACAGGAAGCGGAAATGGCCCCAGAGCGGGTAGTTGCGCAGCACCGAATGGCGCGTCTGCGTGAGGTCGTGCACGCCCAGGATGACAAACATGCCCGGAATGACCGCGCACACCCAATGCAGGCGCCCCGCCACCGCAAACCCGGCGGTGACGGCAAACAACAGCCCAACGCCCGCAAAGGCCCAGTAACGACGTGGCAGCATGACCAACCCTGTGGAGACGAATCAGGGCGCAAGAATAAACGAGTGCCGCAACAGCCGCAGCCACCACAACGCAGTGTTGCGAAAACCGCTTAGGCGATCGCCTTTTCGACGACTGCCGGCTCAGCTGCCGAAATAATGCCGCCGCCGAGGCAGACCTCGCCGTCGTACAGCACGGCGGACTGGCCTGGCGTGACGGCCCACTGCGCCTCGGAGAAGGTCAGCGTGAGTGCGCCGCCTGCCGCGCGTGCGACCGTGCAAGGCGCATCCGCCTGGCGGTAACGCGTCTTGGCGCCAAGGTGCGTGCCTTCGGCGGGCGCGTGGCCGGCAACCCAGCTTAGATCGTCGGCGTGCACGGTATGCGCCAGCAGCCACGGGTGGTCGTGCCCCTGCACGACGTACAACGTGTTGGCCGCCATGTCCTTGCGCGCCACGTACCAGGCATCGCCGGTGCCGTCGCGGCTGCCGCCGATGCCGATGCCCTTACGCTGTCCCAGCGTGTAGAACGCCAGGCCGATGTGCTCGCCGATGGTCTTGCCGTCCGGCGTCTTGATCGGGCCGGGCTTGGTCGGCAGGTAGCGGTTGAGGAAATCGCGGAACGGCCGCTCGCCGATGAAGCAGATGCCGGTCGAGTCCTTCTTCTTGGCGTTCGGCAGGCCAATCTCGGCAGCAATTTCACGCACTTTCGTCTTCGGCATCTCGCCCAGCGGGAACAGCGTGCGCGAAAGCTGCGCTTGGTTCAGCCGGTGCAGGAAGTAGCTCTGGTCCTTCGTGTGATCGAACGCCTTGAGCAGCTCGAAGCGGCCATCGACCTCTCGCACGCGGGCGTAGTGCCCGGTCGCGATGGTGTCGGCGCCTAACGCCATCGCATGATCGAGGAAGGCCTTGAACTTAATCTCGGCGTTGCACAGCACGTCGGGATTCGGGGTGCGGCCGGCCGAATACTCGCGCAGGAAGTCCGCAAACACGCGGTCTTTGTACTCTGCGGCAAAGTTGACGGCTTCCACGTCGACGCCGATCAGGTCGGCCACCGATACCACGTCGATCCAGTCCTGCCGGGTCGAGCAGTATTCGCTGTCATCATCATCTTCCCAGTTCTTCATGAACAGGCCGACGACGTCGTAGCCCTGCTGTTTGAGCAGCCAGGCAGTGACGGAGGAATCCACGCCGCCCGACATCCCGACGACGATGCGCTTCTTGCTCATGACTGCGCTCCCAGGCCGTACACGCTGGCGTGCGTGTGGATGACGTCAAGCGGATACCGCTTGCCGGCCAGGTAGTCCTCCACGCAGGCGAGCAGCAGCGGGCTGCGATGGCGCTCGCGGCTGGCGCGGACTTCATCCGCCGTCATCCAGACAGTGCGAACGATGCCGTCGTCCAGCGTGCGGCGCGGGTCTTGGGGGCCCAGCTCGCCGGTAAATGCCATCCGCACGTAGGTGACCGGATCCCCCTGCGGCGGCTGGAACTGCGCCATGTAGCAGCCCAGAAACGCGGTCGGCACAAAGCTGTAGGCGGTTTCTTCCAGTGCCTCGCGCGCGACGGCGTCGACCAGGCTTTCGTCCGGGTCGAGATGGCCGGCAGGCTGGTTCAGGCGCAAGCCAGCATCGGTGTGCTCCTCCACCAGCAGAAAGCGCCCGTCCTGTTCAATGACGGCGGCAACGGTAACGCTGGGTTTCCAGCGGACAGCTTGGTTCATGGCAAAAAGGCAACAAAAACAAGGCGTTATTGTAGCTGGAGGCTGCCCTCCCCGCTTGCATGGGGCCGCTGGAACAAGGGCATGTCGCGCCAGGCCTGAGTTGTGAACAATTGAGCACACGTTTGCGCAGAATCGGCCCGCATTCCATGTTGGATCGGATATTCGACATGGCATTCGACGAGCGTCCGTGCGCCAAAAAGTTCGGGTAAGCTGCACGTCGATCCTGATCCAGCGCGCCTTCGTTCACTTCGCGCGCATCCTAACCATAATCAGCGAGGAGAGAACACGATGCACATCGGCATCCCGCAGGAGACGCGGGCGGACGAGACGCGCGTTGCCGCGACCCCGGAAACGGTGAAAAAGTACGTGGCGCTTGGCCATCAGGTCACGGTGCAATCGGGTGCCGGTGTCGCCGCTGCCCAGCCTGACGACGCCTATGTGGCGGCCGGCGCCAAGATCGGAACCGCCGCCGAGGCGCTTGGCGCGCAGATCGTGCTCAAGGTGCGCTCGCCGGAAGCGGCCGAACTGGCGCAGATGCAACCGGGCGCCGTGCTGGTCGGCATGCTCAACCCGTTTGATGACGAAAACACGGCCCGCCTCGCCGCCGCCAACGTCACCGCGTTTGCGCTGGAAGCCGCGCCGCGCACCACGCGCGCGCAGAGCATGGACGTGCTCTCCTCGCAGGCCAACATCGCCGGCTACAAGGCGGTGATGGTCGCTGCCAACCATTACCAGCGCTTCATGCCGATGTTGATGACCGCCGCTGGCACCGTGAAAGCCGCGCGCGTGCTGATCCTCGGCGCCGGTGTGGCCGGCCTGCAGGCCATCGCCACGGCCAAGCGCCTGGGTGCCGTCATTGAGGCGTCCGACGTGCGGCCAGCGGTGAAAGAGCAGATCGAATCGCTGGGTGCGAAGTTTCTCGACGTACCGTTCCTGACGGACGAAGAGCGCGAAATCGCCCAGGGCGTGGGCGGCTATGCCCGCCCGATGCCGCCTGACTGGATGCGCCGCCAGGCCGAACTCGTGCACACGCGTGCAGCCCAAGCCGACATCGTCATCACGACGGCGCTGATCCCGGGCCGCCGCGCGCCGACGCTGCTGTCGGAAGCTACCGTGCAGGCCATGAAGCCAGGCTCGGTCGTCGTCGATCTGGCGGCAGCGCAAGGCGGCAACTGCCCGCTGACCGAAGCCGACCGCGTGGTCGTCAAACACGGCGTCACGCTGGTGGGCTACACCAACCTCGCGTCGATGGTGGCGGCCGATGCCTCTGCCCTCTACGCCCGTAACGTGCTTGATTTCCTCAAGCTGATCATCGACAAGGATGGCGGCTTGAACATCAACCGCGAAGACGACATCGTGGCCGCCTGCCTGCTCAGCCAGGCCGGCCAGGTGGTGCGCGCTCCCGCAGCCACGAGCGCCGCCAAATAAGAACGGAGACGGCGGCCTGCCGGGCGTCACAGCCCGGCATGGTGGCCAGTGGCGATTTCATCTTTTGTTTCAAGGAAAGCTTCATGCAACGCAACATGCTTCGCGCCAAGCTGCACCGCGCGACGGTCACCCAGGCCGATCTCGACTACGAAGGCTCCTGCGGCATCGACGAGGACCTCCTCGATGCCGCCGACATGCGCGAATACGAAAAGATCGAGCTGTACAACGTCAACAACGGCGAACGCTTCTCGACCTACATCATCAAGGGCAAACGCGGCTCGGGCGAAATCTCGCTCAACGGCGCCGCCGCACGCCGCGCCCACGTGGGCGACCTGCTGATCATCTGCACTTACGCGCCGATGAACGAAGAAGAAGTCGCCAGCTACAAGCCCAAAGTCGTGCTGCTGGGCGAGGGCAACAAGATCAAGGCCATCAAGGAAACCTGACGCGCCAGGCGGCCGGGCCTGAACGACCTGGCCGCTTCGCACATCGACCAAGAAGCGAGGAGGAGCACTCATGGAGCTGGTCAATCACACGGTGATCAATCTGATCATCTTCGTGCTGGCGATCTACGTCGGCTACCACGTGGTCTGGACGGTCACGCCGGCGCTGCATACACCGCTGATGGCCGTGACGAATGCCATCTCGGCCATCATCATCATCGGTGCCATGCTGGCAGCCGGCCTCACACAGACGGGCCTCGGCCGCACGATGGGCGTGGTGGCGGTGGCGCTGGCGGCAGTCAACGTGTTTGGCGGCTTCCTGGTCACGCAGCGCATGCTTGAGATGTTCAAAAAGAAGGAGCCGAAGGCCAAGGCCGATCAGAGCGAGGGAGCCAAGCAATGAGCATGAACCTTGTCACCCTGCTGTATCTGCTGGCTTCCGTCTGCTTCATCCAGGCGCTCAAGGGGCTTTCGCATCCGACCACGGCGCGGCGCGGCAACGCGTTCGGCATGACGGGCATGGCGATTGCCGCCGTCACGACCGTCGCACTGATCTACAAGCTCAAGGCCGAGATGTTTGCCGGCACTGAGAGCGGCACATCCACGGGTTTCATCCTGATCTTCGCGGGCCTGGTGGTGGGCGGGGGCATCGGCGCCTATGTGGCGCGCACGGTCGAGATGACCAAGATGCCTGAGCTGGTGGCCGCCATGCACTCGCTGATCGGTCTGGCCGCAGTGTGTATTGCCGTCGCTGCGGTAGCCGAACCGTCTGCCTTCGGCATCACGATGGCCGGCGACAACGTGCTGCCCCTGGGCAACCGCGTGGAGCTGTTCATCGGCACGTTCGTCGGCGCCATCACGTTTTCGGGTTCGGTGATCGCCTTCGGCAAGCTGTCGGGCAAATACAAGTTCCGCCTGTTCCAGGGCGCGCCGGTGCAGTTTGCCGGCCAACACATGCTGAACCTGCTGCTGGCGGTGGCCATGCTCGGCTTCGGCATCCTGTTCTTCCTGAGCCAGAGCTGGCTGCCGTTCATCATCATGACGGCCATCGCCTTTGTGCTGGGCGTGCTGATCATCATCCCCATTGGCGGCGCAGACATGCCGGTGGTGGTGTCGATGCTGAATTCGTATTCGGGCTGGGCGGCGGCCGGCATCGGCTTCTCGCTCAACAACCCGATGCTGATCATTGCCGGCTCGCTGGTCGGGTCATCCGGTGCAATTCTGTCTTACATCATGTGTAGGGCGATGAACCGGTCGTTCTTCAACGTGATCCTGGGCGGCTTCGGTTCTGAAGCATCCGCCGGGGCCGCAGCAGGTGGCGGCGGACAGCAGCGCCCGGTCAAATCGGGCTCGCCGGATGATGCAGCCTTCCTCATGGGCAACGCCGAGACGGTCATCATCGTCCCCGGCTATGGCCTGGCCGTGGCGCGCGCGCAGCACGCCCTGAAGGAACTGACCGAAAAGCTGTCGGACAAGGGCGTGACCGTCAAATACGCGATCCACCCGGTCGCAGGCCGCATGCCGGGCCACATGAACGTGCTGCTGGCCGAAGCCGAAGTGCCTTACGACCAGGTCTTCGAGATGGAAGACATCAACGGTGAGTTTGGCCAGGCCGACGTGGTGCTGGTGCTGGGCGCCAACGACGTGGTCAACCCGGCGGCCAAGAACGATCCGAAGTCGCCCATTGCCGGCATGCCGATCCTGGAGGCCTACAAGGCCAAGACCATCATCGTGAACAAGCGCTCGATGAACGCCGGCTATGCCGGGCTGGACAACGAGCTGTTCTACATGGACAAGACGATGATGGTGTTTGGCGACGCCAAGAAGGTCGTTGAGGACATGGTGAAATCCGTCGAGTAAAGCGGCGCACTGACGGCCGTCAATGTGCCGTCAGGCCAGACCGGTTCCGCTTGCTCCCGGCAGCGGCAGACAGTAACGTAGTGGAAACGGGCAGCGCCGGCCACACCGGCCGTGCGCTGCACCCAGCCCTCTTCCGACTCTTCCCGACGTATGCAACAGGACAGCGCCCTGCCGGTCTATTTCCACCCTACCCTGACGGTGGTGGTCGACGACAGCCAATCGTTCGTGGAAAGCCTCGGGTTCCAGATGGACCCATCACGTGCGCTGCTGGCTTTCAATGATCCGGAAGAGGCGCTGGCGTGGCTGCGCCAGTGGCATTCGCTTCGCATGCCGGGTTTCCTGCCCGTGCGCGTCACGCACGATGACCTGACGTTCTCGACCGAGCGCCGCACGATCCAGCTCGACGTCGACCGCGTCTACCGCCAGATCCACGAGGTCAACCGCTTCCTCCAGCCCTCGGTCATCGTGGTGGATTACTCCATGCCACGCATGAACGGTCTGGAGTTCTGCGCCAAGCTCAAAGATCTGCCGTGCATGACGATCCTGCTCACCGGCATGGCCGACGAGAACATCGCCGTGCAGGGTTTCAACGACGGCCTGATCGACCGCTACATCAAGAAAGACAATCCGGCGATGGCCGAGCGGCTCAGCGCGGAAATCGAAGCACTGCAGGTGCGCTACTTCAGCAACCTGTCGAGCACACTGCGCGATCTCCTGTCGCGCCACTCGTTCAGCTTCCTGTCAGACCCGGCGATCACACGGCTCGTGCGCGATTTGTCTACGCGCTACCGCTTTATCGAGTACTACCTCTATCCGCACCCCGCCGGCGTGCTGCTGCTCACGGCCGATGGGCGGGCGACGCTCATGGTCATCGAGACCAACGCGAGCATGCTCACGCACCTGGAAAACGCCGAGGCCTACAACGCGCCCGACGCGCTGCTCAAGGGGCTACACGACAAGCAGATCGTCCCGTTCTTCTGGCCCGGCGATGGGATGTACACCCCGGCCTGTGTGGAGTGGGAACAATATTGCCTGCCCGCAGAGGTGTGCCAGGGGCGCGAGCCGTATTACTACGCGCTGTTCGACATGCCCAGCCATCTGCTGCCGGCACAGGTCTACAGCTACGCCCAATTCCTCACCAACTACAAACAGGATCCGGACGCGCTCACCGGCCGCAAGCCACGCTGAGGTGGTGTTTCCGCTTTGCTCTGCACTGCGGGTTTCCGCATTGTGTGGGTCACATTGGGCAAGTACAATCAATTGCGTCATCCGGCAGCCATGACGTCAGAGCATGGCCCGGCTGAATCGCCCTGATGCATGCGTGGCATACCTGCGGCATCATGGCGAATACGGGTGCCAGCACGCAACATACGATATGGCGCCCCGAGTTCATTACTGTGCGGGATTCTCCTTGAGGGACGATTTGGGATGCAGCAGCGGGCCGCGCGTTCAAGCAGCGCGCGTTGCGGATGTCAGCGGAGTGCATCGTTCCAATCTGGTCATGGTTCACGGTTGCACGATTCCCGTTGCCACGCTGTTGATCGGCGAGCAGTAGAGGTGCCGCGGTAGCAGTACTGAAGGCGCCGGCTGCAGTCGATCATCCTCCCCGATCTTCTCGAAGCGGGTTTGGGCGAGAGACGCCCGGGCTGGCGCGTATTGCGCACAGCCAGCGGACGGCTTCAAGCACGCTTTCACGACTGATGCGGCGGCATGCCCGGCAGTGTCGGCGGGGCGCGCCGTATTCGCGGTGCCCGGATCGCGCTACGACCCCGGGTGCGCGGTTGTTGGAGTGAGCGTCCCGCTTGGCAGACGTTTTCCCTGAAGTCTCCGGCAAATTCGCACCGTGTACTCACCCAACCAAATCGATCCCGCGGTCAGCTTCCGCAACTCACAGGGTCAGCAGGTCCGCGGCACCATCATCACGCTGCAGCGGCGTGCCCTGGTGATGGAGATCTACAACCCCTACTCGATCGTGCAGGTGAGCGAGGTGCTGTCCGAACTCGCGATCAAGATGGGGACGCGCCAAGCCTATCTTGGCAAGGCGGTGGTGATCAGCCTGGTGAACACGGGGCTGACCGCCGTCGTCTCGCTCACGCTGATCGACGAATGGCGCGAGCTGTCGGAAGTGGCCGACACGCCCGCCTCGGTGGGCGAAGAAGCGCGAACGTTCGTGCAGGAATGGCAGGAACGTTTCCGCATCCATCGCGACTATCAGATCGTCGTCAACGAGATGCGAGCGTTCCTGGCCGAAGTGTCGCGCTGGGTGGAACAGGTGGATCTGTCGAAGACATTGCCGCGCGAAGACAACAAGCTGCGCATGGATGTCTTCCAGGAGCTGGCCGAGCCGATCATGCTCAAGCTCAAGGGCTACATGGACGGGCTGGAATCGGAAGCGGGCAAGGTCGAGGCGGAGCTTGCACCTGCTCACCGCACGTTCGCGCAGGCGGCGCTGCATCCGCTGCTGTTGCGCGCGCCATTCATCTATCGCACGTACACCAAGCCGCTGGGCTACGCGGGCGACTACGAGATGGTCAACCAGATCCTCTCCGACCCGCGAGAGGGGCCGAACACGTACTTCCAGATCGTCAACGCCGCCTTCTTGCGTACCGACGTGGCCGAGGCGCACCGCAACCGCATCGACATTCTCGTGCAGTATCTGAGCGACCTGGCAGCCCAGGCCAAGGCGGCGGGCCGACCGTTCAAGGTGCTGAACGTCGGCTGCGGGCCTGCGGTGGAAATTCAGCGCTTCATTCAGGAGCATCCCGAGCCATCGCTGCTGTCGTTCGAGCTGGTGGATTTCAGCGAAGAGACGCTCGACTACACCCGCGAGCAGATGCGCCGCGCGATGGACCGCGCGCGCAAGACCGTCACCGTCGATTTCGTGCATGAATCGGTGCATCAACTGCTCAAGCGCCGCATCACGGCCGACAGCCCGCAAGCCGGCGATTGCGATGCAGTGTATTGCGCCGGCCTGTTCGACTATCTGTCCAACAAGGTCTGCCAGCGCCTGCTCTCCTACTTTGCTTCGCGCACGCGCCAGGGCGGCGCCATTCTTGCGACGAACGTGCACGGCAACAACCCGATGCGCTTCGTGATGGAACACGTGCTGGAGTGGTACCTCGTCTATCGCGATGAACCGCTGATGGCTGAGTTGCTGCCCGAAGGCTCGCACGACGTGCGTGTCTATACCGACGTGACCGGCGTCAACGTATTCGCCCAGGCCAGCGTGGCCCGGCTTGCCACATCCGCTGCTTAATCCGCAGCCCAGGAACACGCATGGAGCCTATTACACATCGCGGATACCAGGCCGAGCTCAAGCAGTTCCGGCTCGTCTTCAGCCGCATGGCCGCCATTACCGGCATCGTGCTGGTGCTGGCCGGTGTCGGGCTGGACTACGGCATGTATGTGGACAAGCTGTGGCTGTTCGCTTCGCTGCGCGTCATCACGTCGCTCATCATGCTAGGCGCACTGCTGGTGCTGTACACGCGCTGGGGCGAGGAGCACGTGCAGAGCCTGACGTTCTTCTGGCTGATCTGTCCGCAGATCATGATCTCGTGGATGATCTACGACACCGAGGGCGCCAGTTCACCGTATTACTCGGGGCTGAACCTGGCGATCTATGCAGTGGGCATGGTGATGCCGATCGGCTTTCTGCAGGCCGTACTGTTCGGCACCTGCACGTACATCTTCTGGGTGATCGCGTGCACGCTGCATCCGGGCGGCATCCAGTCGCGCGAGATCTTCATCGTGCATTCGATGTTCATCCTGTTCTCGATTGCGACGAGTACGCTGTACACGTACTTCAACGAGCGCGGGCGCTTCCAGCTCTTCCGGCTCAAGGAAGAAGTGGCGCAGAAGAACGAGCAGCTGGCGCAGACCAATCAGAACCTCACCGACATCAAGGGCCAGCTTCTGCAGCAGGAAAAGATGGCCGCCATCGGCACGCTGTCCGCCGGCCTGCTGCATGAGATCAACAACCCGGTCAACTTTTGCCTGATGGCGATTGCCGTGGCGCAGGAAGATCCGACCGCCAAGAGCAGCCCGATGCTGCTCGAATGCCTGACCGATGCCAAGGAAGGCATGCAGCGCGTGCAGCACATCGTGTCGGACCTGAAGACCTTCGCCTACCGCAGCCCCGAGAAAGGCGAAGCCGATGCACCGTTCCTGGTCGAGAAGGCTATCGACTCGGCCGTCCGCCTGACGAGCCACGAGTTGCGCGGCGTGGCCCTGGAACGCAAGCTGCCGGCTGACACGCTCGTGCGCGGCGACGAGGCGGCCATCATCGGCGTGCTGATCAACCTGTTGTCGAACGCGGCGCTTGCCATGCAAAAGGTGCAGCGCGAGAACCCGCGCATCGAAATTGCCGGTGAGTGGATCGACAACCGCCTCCATGTGGTGGTGACCGACAATGGCCCGGGGATCTCGGAAAAGAACCTGTCGCGCGTGTTCAAGCCGTTTTTCACCACGCGCGATGTCGGCAAGGGCCTGGGCCTGGGCCTGTCGATCAGCTACAGCGTGATCCAGCGCCACGGCGGCACCCTTGCGGTGACGAGCCAGGAAGGCGAGTGGGCGCGCTTCACGTTCGATCTGCCGCGCTCGGAGTAGACGCATCATGGACACCACGCCGGAGACCGTCACCATCCTCTACGTCGACGATGAAGCGCAAGCCTGCAAATGGTTCGCGCGCACCATCGGCGTCGGCTACGAAGTACTGACGGCCAACAGCGTCGAAGAAGCCAAGACCGTGCTGCGCGATTCGCACGAGCGCATCAGCGTGGTCCTGACCGACTTCCGCATGCCCGGCGGCGACGGCACCGAACTGCTGCGCTTCATCGATGCAGAATACGGCGACATCGCCACCATCCTCGTCACTGCGTATGCCGACAAGGACCTGCTGATCCAGGCCGTGAACACCGGACGCGTGTTCAAGATCCTGGAGAAGCCCTATCAGCCCGAAGACGTGCGGCGCTCGCTGCAGGAGGCTCTGGCACTGCGCCAGGACCGCCTCTTGCGTACCCAGCGCCTCATGGCAATCGACGAAACGCTGGCCTTTCTGGCGCACGAGTTGAACACGCCGCTGGCGGCCATCTCCAACTTTGCGCGCGGCATCCGCATGCGCGTGGACCAGAGTGAGCCCACGCCCGGCGCCCTTCCTGAAATTGGGCGCGCGGCCGATCGCGTGCAAGACAACGCGCGCTACTGCCTTTCAGTGATCGCCACGTTTCTGAACTCCGTGCGCAACACCTACGGCAAGCCCGGCACCGCAGCCACGCCCAACAGCGCGGGCGGGCTGATCCGCTCGTTGTTCGATACGTACCCGTTTACGAACGCACAGCGCGAATGGGTGTCGTACCGCGTGGAAGAGGATTTTCCGATCCAGACGCTGCCCAACTGCGTGATGCTGGTGCTCTCGTCGCTCACGAGCAACGCGTTGCAGGCACTGCGACACACCCATGCGCCGAAGCTTGAAATCGTCGCAAGCCGTGCGCCAGATGCGGGCAACGCCCAGCACATGATCCGCATCGAAGACAACGGCCCCGGTATCGCGCCCGACGTTCTCGCGCGGCTGACCATCGACCCCGTGACCACGCGCGCCGAAGAAGGCGGCAACGGCATGGGCATGATTTTTTGTACGCGGATCATGCAATCGTTCGGGGGAGCGATTGCAATCGATTCCGCACCCAGCGCAGGCACGCGCGTGACTCTGACGTTCCCATGACAAGACCATCAACATTACGAACCACGCCGCACGTGATCCGCGCGTTTGCCGTATTGGCCGCATTTGCTATGAGGAGTGACGGATGACCAATCCCGGGGGCCACACGCCCACTAACCCGCCCAAGATCCTGTACGTGGACGACGAGACATTGGCGCTGACGTACTTCGGCCGTGCCATCGGTTCACTGGCGCCGGTCGTCACCGCCACCTCGGTCGAAGAAGGCAAACGCATGCTCGACCGGCACGCCGCCACACTCGGTGTGCTCGTGTCGGACCAGCGCATGCCCGGTGAACTCGGCAACGAGCTGCTGCGCTATGCCCGCGAGCGCTATCCGCACCTCGTGCGCATCCTGACGACCGCCTACTCCGAAATCGAAGACACGGTGGAGGCCGTCAACCAGGGGCAGATTCACCGCTACATCAAGAAGCCGTGGGACATCACCGCATTGCGCGTGGAACTGAAGCAAGCATTGGAGTTCTCCGATCTGCGCCGCGAACGCGACGCGCTGCTACGCGAGAAGATGACGGTGCGCCAAAGCCAGACGCTGACGCATCGCATCGGGGCGCTGCAGACGCTGTACCTGGCGGTGTCGGGGCTGTCATCGTTCAGCGCCGTCAACGATTACCTGCGTGCTGCCGCAGCCGTGGGTCTGCAATCGTTGGCACAGCCCGACTGGGCGATGAAGGACTACACCGAGCTGGTCGGCGAAGAAAGCCTGCGCACCGGCGAGTTCAGCCACGCAGTACGGCAGGCCTATCTCGACTTGTCGTCGCGCTTTGACAGCAAGCCGGCAGCCCAGGCGTTGGAGGTGCTGGCCGAGGCGCTGGACGGCAAGGTCTCGCCGTCGGGCCACGATGCTGCGGCGGTGGTTGATCTCACCACGCTGACGGAATTCCTGGAAGCCGCGTCCACGCACAAGGTGTCGGAGGCGCATGCCAAGTGGCTGGCGTTCCTGCTGTGGCTCGATGGCAAGGGCTGGTCGCTCACGGCCGAGCGCGATGGCGCGACCGTCAAGCTGCGCCTGCTCGACAACCAGACGCAGCTCACGCCGGATCAACTCGCGGCGTGGATGGAGCATTTCCAGGATCTGCAGGCCGCCTGAAACGGGCCCGCAGTTGTCACACAGCGCCGATGCCTATGCGTCGGCGTTGTCGTTTGAGGCATCGCCCTTTGCGGGCCGCTCGGGCCGTTCGGGTCGATCACGCATGCCGCCCTTCACCATGTCGAAGCGGAACAGGCGGCATTCGATGTTGCCGTTGTAGAGCGGCGTGCGCTGCGATTCCTTCAGCCGCATCCGACGCGGCATCGAAAGATCGCCGGTGAAGACGAACGCCTTCCAGCCGGCGAACTCACGCTTGAGCGTGCCGGCAAAAGCCTGCGCGAATTCGTTGGCGGCGGCCTCTTCCTCGGGGTCAACCGGGGGGGGCGGCTCAGGTTGCCGCAGCTCGCGCATCGGACGGCGGCCATCGTCGCGCGGGGCACCCATGGCGCGGCTGGCGCGCTCGAACACGGTGCCATCCTCGTCGCCCTCGCCTTCCGGTCGGCGGCGGCGTGAACCGTGTGCACCGCGCACGGCGATACGCTCACCGTAGGGCGGGTTCATCAACAACACGCCGGCTGCCTCGAACGGCGGCTTGCCGAAGCGTGCATCGACTTGCTTGAGCGCCGGCTCGCCGGGCAGGCCGGCACGCTGCCAGTTGGCGGCGGCATAGGCCAGCATGTCGGTGGAAATGTCGGAGCCGGCCACCAGCGGCGGCGCACGGCGCATGGATGCGGCGGCCGCATCGGCGGCAGCTTCGCGCAGGCGCTTGAAGCATTTGGCGTCGTGGTCCTGCAACCACTCGCAGGCGAAGGCGCGCTGCCCGCCCGGTGCAATGCCCAGAGCACGTTGCGCAGCTTCGATGAGGAACGTGCCGCTGCCGCACATCGGGTCGTAGAACGGCATGCCGTGGGCACCCGTCCAGCCCGTCAGGCGCAGGATGCCGGCCGCGAGGTTCTCCTTCAGCGGCGCCTCGCCCTTTTCCTGGCGCCAGCCGCGCTTGAAGAGCGGCTCGCCGGTGGTGTCGAGGTAGATCGTGCAATCGGTCTCGGTCAGGTATGCGTAGATGCGCACGTCGGGGGAGACCGTATCGACGCTGGGGCGCGCGCCCATGCGCTGGCGGAAGCGGTCACACACCCCGTCCTTGACGCGCAGGCCGACAAACTTCAGGCTCTGCAACGGCGATTTGTGCGCGGTCACGTCCACGCGGATCATTTCGTCGGGCGTGAAATAGTCTTCCCAGCGCTGCGCAGCGGCCAAGGCGTAGATGTCGTCTTCCGAGCGATACCCGCGCGAGCCCAGGCGCATCAGCACACGGCTGGCAATGCGGCTGTGCAGGTTGACGGCATACGCCGCGCCCTGCGTGCCGAAGAAGTGCACGCCGCCCGGCACGGTGCGGCCCACCTCGAACGCGGCCAGCTCATCCACCTCGGGGCGGATGGCGATTTCGGCCAGTTCATCGGCCAGCGCCTGTTCCAGCCCACGGGGGCATGGCGCGAAGTAAGCAGTTGCCATCGGAAAACCAGAAAAATCAGAACGGCTTGACGACCACCAAGATCGTAATCGCCAGCAACAACAGCACCGGCAGTTCATTGAACCAGCGGTAGAACTTGTGGGAGCGCTTGTTGGCGCCCGCCTCGAACTTGCGCAGCAGCACGCCGCAGCCATGGTGGTATCCGATCGTCACGAGCACCAGCGCGAGCTTCGCGTGCATCCAGCCATTGGGTGGATACAGCCCGATGCGATATCCCAGGAACAGCCACAGCCCCAGCAGGATCGCGACAATTGCCAGGATGGTCGTAAAGCGGAACAGCTTGCGCGCCATGATCAGCAGGCGCGTGATGGCCGCGCGCTCGGTTTCCATTGCCAGGTTGACGAAGATGCGCGGCAGATAGAACAGCCCAGCAAACCACGACGCAATGAAGACGATGTGAAAGGCTTTGACCCAGAGCATGCGAACCGTCCCGTGAATGGAGTGAAGCGCGATCGGTAAAAACAGCGCGCCGCTCGTGGCGGCGCTCAATGTGCAGCAAGCGATATCAGGTGCGAATCTCGCCGTGCCCGAACACGACGTACTTCAGCGAGGTCAGTCCCTCCAGCCCGACCGGCCCACGCGCATGCAGCTTGTCGTTGGAGATGCCGATCTCGGCGCCCAGGCCGTACTCGAATCCATCGGCAAAGCGCGTGGACGCGTTGATCATCACGCTGGCCGAATCGACCTCGCGCAGGAAGCGCATGCCGGTCGAATAGTTCTCCGTGATGATCGAATCGGTGTGCGCGGAACCGTAGGTATTGATGTGCTCGATGGCCGCGTCCAGACCGTCAACGGTGCGGATCGACAGGATCGGCGCAAGATATTCGGTGTGCCAGTCGGCCTCGACGGCATCTTTCAGATTGCCGAAGCCTGCAGCTTCGAGCGTAGCGCGCGTGCCCGGGCACACCCGCAGTTCGACGCCCTTGTCCTGGTAGATACGTGCCAGCGGCGGCAGCGCGCGTGCGGCCACATCGCGCGACACGAGCAGCGTTTCCATCGTGTTGCACGGCGCATAGCGTTGCGTCTTGGCGTTGTCGCACACGCGCACGGCCTTCTCGATGTCCGCGTCGGCGTCGATGTAGACGTGGCAGATGCCGTCCAGATGCTTGATCATCGGCACGCGTGCTTCTTCGATCAGTCGCGCGATCAGGCTCTTGCCGCCGCGAGGCACGATCACATCGACGTACTCCGTCATGGTGATCAGCTTGCCGACGGCCGCGCGATCCGTCGTAGCCACCACTTGTACGGCGTTGGCCGGCAGGCCTGCGTCTGCCAAGCCTTCCTCGATGAGCGCCGCCAGCGCGCCGTTCGATTCGATCGCTTCGGAACCGCCTCGCAGAATGGTCGCGTTGCCCGACTTGATGCACAGCGCCGCGGCATCCACCGTCACGTTCGGCCGCGACTCATAGATGATGCCGATCACGCCAAGCGGCACGCGCATCTGGCCGACCTGGATGCCGGTGGGCCGGAACTTCATATTGCTGATCTCGCCGATCGGGTCGGGCAGCGCAGCGATCTGCTCCAGGCCCGCGGCCATGGTATCGATGGCGCGGTCGGTCAGCGTGAGGCGGTCGATAAAGGCAGCATCCTGGCCGTTGGCGCGGGCACGCTCGACGTCGCGGGCGTTGATCTCTTTGAGCTTGGCGGCATCGCGACGGACAGCGGCCGCAATATGCAACAGCGCGCGGTTCTTTTGCGCAGTGCCGGCGCGTGCCATGCCGCGCGAGGCAGTGCGCGCCTGACGGCCGACCAGGGCCATGTATTCGTTGACGTCGAGCTGCTTCATGATGATCGCGACCGGCAAGCTGCCGGCAATTCAGTGTGAGGACAATTCGAAGGCTTGCGCCGATGGCGCGGATCAGGCCGGCACCGGGAGGCTGCCCGGCCGCGCGATACGCATCGCCAGTTGCAGCAAGCCATCCCAAGGTTCAGCGGGTAGCGATGGTTCACGCAACCCCTTGACCTGCCGATCCAGCTTGGCCGCCATGGAGAGCGCTCCCTCCAGCTCGCGCTGCGACAACCGCTGCGCCGCCTGCGGCACCAACCGCTCGCGCGGGCCCCACACCCGAAGTTCCCGCAGCATGGACGCCACCGGCTTGCCTTGGGCCGCGCCCGAGGCGATTTTTGATAATACGCGAATTTCTTCGGTCAACGTCCAGAGGACCAGGACCGTCGCTTCGCCCTCGCCCCGCAGCCCTTCGAGCATGCGTACCAGGCGCGGCACGTCTCCAGCCAGCATGGCTTCGGACAGCTTGAACACGTCGTAACGCGCCACGTTGAGCACCGCATCGTGCACATCGTCGAACGTCAGTACACCGGGCGGATGCAGCAAGCCGAGTTTCTGGATTTCCTGATGCGCGGCCAGCAGATTGCCTTCCACACGGTCGGCAATGAACTGCAGGGCGCGGCGGCCAGGCTCACCGGGCTCCACACGTTGCTGCTGGCGCGCCAAGCGCTCGCCAATCCAGCCGGGCAGCTTGGTGCGGTCCACCGAATCGACCTTGATCGACACGCCAGCGCCTTCCAGCGCCGCGAACCACGCCGACTTGGCGGTCGCAAAATCCAGGCGCGGCAGCGTGATCAGCGTGAGGGTGTCGGTGGCGGGGCCGGACGGTGTGCCGGCCGCCAATGCGCGCAATGCTTCGCCGCCATCCTTGCCAGGCTTGCCGGACGGAATGCGCAGCTCGACGATCTTGCGATCTCCGAACAGCGACATCGACTGCTGCGCCTCGGTCACGCGCGACCACGAGAAGCCGCGTTCGACGCTCATCACCTCGCGCTCGCTAAAGCCCTGCGCGCGCGCAGCTTGGCGCAGCGCATCGACAGTCTCAAGTGCGAGCAGGTGCTCGTCGCCGTGCACCACGTACAGCGGCGCGAGCCCCTTGGCAGTGGCCTGCTTCAGATGACCTTCGAGCGCGTCGAGCCGCAATTGCATGGGAAACCTTGCCCTGATCTGCCGCTTACGACGGCAGTTTCACGGCGCCCAGGCGCCGTACGAGCTGGTTGATCGTATCGCCCTGCATGTCCCGGTAGAGCGCCGCTTCTTCGTAGTCCTTGGCGAGCACCTGTGTCTCGTTGTACGAGAGATCGCGGAACTGCGTGATTTCCGACGGCGGGATCAGCAGGTTGTCGTGCGCATCGCGCAGCTGGAAGCGGAAGCGGTACGTGATGCGGTACTCGCGCACCACACCCTGCGGCGTGAGCGACGAGATGGTCTTCACGCGGTCTTCGGCCAGCACGTCGAGCAGCGCATCGGCGTCTTTCTTATCCGACACGATGATGGTGTCGGAGCCGTTGTCGATCAGCCGGCGCAACTGCGCGCGCATCTGCGAGTTCTGCGGCAAGTTGATGTACAGCCGCTTGAACGCGAAGTCGGTGTTGCCCCGCATGTGGAAACCGCAAGCGGACAGCGCCGGCAGCGCAATCGCAAGCGCAAGGACAGAGCGGCCAAAGCGACGGCGGGACAAACCTCGGGACAACGACATAACCATGCGTTCCTTGAGTGGGATGGCCGATCAGGCCACCACGTTCACCAGACGGCCCGGCACCACGATGATCTTCTTGGGCGGCTTGCCTTCAGCAAATTTCTGGACAGCTTCATCCTTGGCGGCAATCGCTTCGATGGCAGCGCGGTCGGCATCGGCCGGCACGACAATGCTGCCGCGCACCTTGCCGTTGACCTGCAGCACGAGTTCGATCTCGCTTTGCACCAGCGCACCTTCGTCGACCTGCGGCCACGGGGCATCGAGCAGGTCGCCATATGCGCCCGCGTAGCCCAGTTCCGTCCAGAGCACGTGCGTGATGTGCGGCACGACCGGGTACAGCACGCGCAGCAGCAGCCCCAAGCCTTCGCGACGCGCGTCGGCACCGGCGTCCTTGGCGCCTTCCAGCGCGTTGAGCATCTTCATCGTCGCGGAGACGACGGTGTTGTACTGCAGGCGCTCGTAGTCGTAGTTCGCTTGCTTGAGTACGGTGTACAGTTCGCGGCGCAACGCGCGATCGGCATCCGTCGCACCCGCCACGACGCCATTGCCGTGGCCGCCGCGAATGGCGTCACCATGCACCACACCAAAGTTCCACAGACGGCGCAGGAAGCGCGAGGCGCCCTCCACGCCGGCGTCGTTCCACTCGAGTTGTTGCTCGGGCGGCGCGGCGAACATCGTGAACAGGCGCGCCGTGTCGGCACCGTACTGGTCGATCAGCGCTTGCGGGTCGATGCCGTTGTTCTTCGACTTCGACATCTTCTCCACGCCGCCGATCACCACCGGCTGGCCGTCGGCCTTGAGCGTGGCACCCACCGGGCGGCCGCGTTCGTCAGTCTGCACGTCAACATCGGCGGGGTTGATCCACTGCTTCTTGCCCGATGCATCTTCGCGGTAGTACGTCTCGTTGAGCACCATGCCCTGCGTGAGCAGGTTGGTGAACGGCTCGTCGAATTTGACGAGGCCCAGGTCACGCATGACCTTGGTCCAGAAGCGCGCGTACAGCAGGTGCAGGATCGCATGCTCGATGCCGCCGATGTACTGGTCCATCGGCATCCAGTAATCGTTGCGGGCATCGACCATTGTTTCGCCGTCCGGGCACGTATAGCGCATGTAGTACCAGCACGAATCGATGAAGGTATCCATCGTGTCGGTCTCGCGGCGCGCGGGCTTGCCGCACGACGGGCACGTGCAATTCAGAAAGCGCGGATCCTTGGCGAGCGGATTGCCCGTGCCGTCCGGAACGAGGTCTTCGGGCAGACGCACCGGCAGGTCCTGCTCGGGCACCGGCACGACACCACAGCTCTCGCAATGGATCAACGGGATCGGCGTGCCCCAGTAGCGCTGGCGCGAGATGCCCCAGTCGCGCAGGCGCCAGGTGGTCTTCTTCTCGCCCAGGCCTTGTGCGGCCAGATCGGCAGCCACGGCATCAACGGCCTGCTGATAGTTCAGGCCATCGTACTTGCCGCTGTGGAACAGCACGCCGTGTTCCTTGTCGCCGTACCAGTCGGCCCAGGTGGTCGTGTCGTACGACTGGCCCTTCACGTCGATCACCTGCTTGATGGGCAGGTGGTACTTGTTGGCAAAGGCAAAGTCGCGCTCGTCGTGCGCGGGCACGCCCATCACGGCGCCGTCGCCGTAGGTCATCAGCACGTAGTTGCCGACCCACACCGGCACGGATTCGCCCGTGAGCGGATGCGTGACGGTCAGGCCAGTCGGCATGCCTTTCTTTTCCATGGTGGCCATGTCGGCTTCCATGACACTGCCGTGCTTGCACTCTTCGATGAACGCGGCGAGTGCCGGGTTGCTCTGCGCGGCGTGCGTAGCAATCGGATGCTCGGCGGCCACGGCGCAGAACGTCACGCCCATGATCGTGTCGGCGCGCGTGGTGAAGACGTACAGCTTGCCGTCGTTGATCAGCTTGCCGTCGTCACCGGAAATGTTATGCGGGAATGCGAAGCGCACCCCCTCGCTCTTGCCGATCCAGTTCTGCTGCATCAGCTTGACGCGCTCGGGCCAGCCCAGCGGGTCAAGGTCGGAGAGCAGTTCCTGCGCATACTTGGTGATGCCCAGGTAGTACATCGGGATCTCGCGCTTTTCCACCACCGCGCCCGAACGCCAGCCGCGCCCGTCGATCACCTGCTCGTTGGCGAGCACGGTCTGGTCGACCGGGTCCCAGTTCACGGTGCCGGTCTTGCGGTAGGCGATGCCCTTTTCGAGCATCTTCAGGAACAGCCACTGGTTCCAGCGGTAGTAGTCGGGGCTGCAGGTCGCCACTTCGCGCGACCAGTCGATCGCCAGGCCCATCGACTGCATCTGCTTCTTCATGTAAGCGATGTTGTCGTAGGTCCATGCAGCCGGCGCCACGCCGTTGTTCAGCGCCGCGTTTTCCGCCGGCATGCCGAAGGCGTCCCACCCCATCGGCATCAGCACGTTGTATCCCTTCATGCGCAGTTGACGCGTCATCACGTCGTTGATCGTGTAGTTGCGCACGTGGCCCATGTGCAGCTTGCCCGACGGATACGGCAGCATCGAGCAGGCGTAGAACTTGGGCTTGTCCGAGCCGTCAGCAGCGCGCGCGTGTTCGGTCACGCGGTAGGCATCCAGAGCCTGCCAGTGTTGCTGCGCTTGCTGTTCGACGTCGGACGGGGAGTATTTGTCTTGCATGGTGATGGGTCGTCCGGGTGTCCGGGCGATTGCAGCCGCGCCACCAACGCGCGCAGCCGGATTGAATAACGGAAAAGGCCCGATTATACCGTCGCCACCCGCGCCATCCGGGCGATCGCGAGCGGAGAAAAAAAGGGCGCCGGACAGGCCTGCCGGCGCCCTTTCCTGCCCGCCTGATTTACAGGCCGAGCACGTCGTTCATGTCGTACAAGCCTTTCTTGCCAGCCACGTAAACCGCAGCACGCACTGCACCTTCGGCATACGACTGGCGGGTGTTGGAGCGATGCGTGATTTCGATGCGCTCGCCGTCGCCAGCAAACAGCACGGTGTGGTCGCCCACGATGTCACCGCCACGCACGGTGGCAAAACCGATGGTGCCAAGCTCCCGCGGGCCGGTCTCCCCTTCTCGGGCGTACACTGCGCGATCAGCCAGCTTGGTGCCCTGCGCCTCGGCCACGATCTCGCCCATCTTGAGCGCGGTGCCCGACGGCGCGTCGATCTTGTGCTTGTGATGCGCCTCGATGATTTCGACGTCGTAGCCCTGCGCCAGGATCTTGGCGGCGACTTCGATCAGCTTGAACGTCGCGTTCACGCCCACGCTCATGTTCGGTGCCCAGACCACGCCGATCGACTCGCCGTAGGTCTTGAAGCTGGCCTTCTGCTCGGCCGTGAAGCCGGTTGTACCGATGACCACCGCGGTGCCCAGCTCACGGGCCACGTTCAGGTGATTGAGCGTTGCATCAGGACGCGTGAAGTCGATCAGCACGTCGGCTTGCGAAAGCCCCGCACGCACGTCGTCGGTCACAATCACGCCGGTGGTCTTGCCCAGCTTGACGCCGGCGTCCTGGCCCACGGCGTCGCTGCCTGGGCGGTCCAGCGCAGCGCCCAGCGTCACGCCGGGCGTGCGCAGTACGGTGTCGATCAGCATCTGGCCCATGCGGCCCGAGGCGCCTGCAATCGCAATTTTCATGTCGGTGGAAGCGAAAAGCTGCAAAAGAGAAAACGGTCTGTCAAACGCACAAGCGGCGGAACCCGTCCGCCGCTCGCTCGAAGATGGTGTGCCGATGCCTGGGCGCTCAGGGCGACGTCGTAGCCGGCGGCGGAACGCTGGTGTCGGTGCCGCCACCGCCCGTGCGGCGCTCCGGCAGCGTCACGTCAACACTGTTTTTGGAGCCGGCGGTCGATTGCACGCGGTCAGTCACCTCAGCCGACGGGATCGACGGAGCGCGCGCTGCCGGTGCGGCACCCGCAGCAGCAGCGGCTTGCGCGGCATCCTTCTTCGGGCGTTTGATGCCGTCGATCTCAGAGATCAGCTCCGATTCGGACGGCAGCTCATCAGCGCCCACCCACTTGGCGAGGCGTTCGCCATCAAACCACACGGTCAGCTTGCGTTCCTGCACAACGGCCGTGTTGCCGCGCTTGAACGAAAAGATGTAATCCCAGCGGTTGGCATGGAACATATCGGTCAACAGTGGCGTACCGAGTACAAAGCGCACCTGGTCACGCGTCATGCCTTCCTTGAGTTGTGCAGCCTGTTCTCGCGAGACGAAATTGCCTTGCACGATATCGATGCGATACGGCGTGATGGCATTGGCGATCTTGCGCGTGGTGCTGTCATAGGTGCCGCATCCGGCCAGCAACGCCGACGCGGCGAGCATGGCACCCACCAACAGGCCGCCGCGACGGGCGACGTTGGCAAAATGGACAGGACTGCGCGCAAAGGGAAAGGTCATGAGCGATCGGCCTTCAAACGGTTCCGGACATGCCGGTACAGGAGGAATCGGCGGCGGCCAGGCACATTGTGCAGGCCCGTCAGTAGGACTTTTGCCGCCAAAACCCTTATGATTGGAATCCGAACATTGTACTCTAGGGAGCCTGGCGCATGCCGAGTCCTGCAGACCTCAAGAACATCGGTCTGAAAGCCACGGTGCCGCGGTTGAAGATCCTCGAGATCTTTCAGACCAGCGAAGAGCGCCACATGAGCGCCGAAGACGTGTACCGCATCCTGCTCGCCGAGCACATGGACATTGGCCTGGCCACCGTCTATCGCGTGCTGACGCAGTTCGAGCAAGCGGGGCTGCTGTCACGCAACAACTTCGAATCCGGCAAGGCGATCTACGAACTCAACGAGGGCAAGCACCACGATCACCTGGTGTGCCTCGACTGCGGCCGCGTGGAAGAATTTTTCGATGCCGAGATCGAACAGCGCCAGCAGAGCATTGCACGTGCGCGCGGCTTTGCGCTGCAGGAGCACGCGCTGTCGCTCTATGGCAATTGCACGAAGGAAGCCTGCCCGCATCGGCCAAAGCGCTGAAGCAGCGTCGCAAAAAAGAAACGGCCGCATCATCTGCGGCCGTTTTTCATTGGAGCGGAGAGACGACGAATGTCAGGCGGACAGCCGCGTCTCGCCCTCCTTTTCTGCGTCGCCCTGGCCGCCCTTCTCGGCCTTGCCGTGTTCGTTGGCCTGCATGGGCGGATGGGTCGGAGCGCCCGACGCCTGGCCGGTGTATTCGGCCACGACCTGCTTGAAGAGCTGTCGCGCCCACACCAGCATCGGATGCGTGTTGCGGCTGCGGTGCCACAGCATGTTGAGGCCGAGCACGGTTTCCAGCTCCGCCGGTAGCGGAAACGCGTTGAGGTCGTACATCTTGCAGACCATATCCTTCATCAGCGAATTGACCGTGAAGATCATGTCGGTCTGGGCAGCCACTTCGCCTTGCGTGCGCCAGCTATGCACCGTCATGGTCGAATTGCGCTTGAGGCCGCGCTGCTGCAAGGCGTAATCCAGCGGAATGAGCGACGGCGCGACACGGCTGCCCGGGCTGCCCTGCGCGATGAAGATGTGCTCGCAGTCCAGGTATTGCTCGAGCGTGCAGCGATCGCCGAGGATCGGGTGGTCCTTGCGTGCGCAAACCCACATGTTGAAGGAGGTCACGACCTCTTCCATGATCTCGGGGTGGCGCGTGGGGAACGGCGAGAACGCCAGATCCAGCTCGTTCGCGCGCATAGCGGCCACATCGGCTTCCCACGAGGACGACTCCGTCAGGCGCACCTGCAATGCCGGCGCCAGACGCTTGATGCGCAGCAGGAAGCGATCGAACAGCGCATCGCCCAGCGTGCCGGCAAAGCTCACGTTGAACGTGCCGGTGGCTTCGGCCGGGTCAAACGTGGCGATATCGCCTTCGTTGATGGCGGCCCACAGGTCGAGCATCTCGCGCACCTTCGGGCCCAGCTCAAGCGCCTTGGGCGTGGGCGTCAGGCCGTGCGGAACACGGATGAAGAGGGGATCGTCGAAGATTTCGCGCAGACGGCCCAGCGAATGCGAGACAGCCGGTGCGGTCATGTGCATCTTTTCGGCCACGTAGGTGGCGTTGCGCTTGCTGAGCAGCTCAACAAAAATCACCAGCAGCTTGGTATCGACGTTGACCATGGGACGCCTTGGCTCGAACACGTTGGAGACTGGAAAGGCAACCATTGCCGAGGCAATGGGCCGGACGCGACGTAAAAGCCCCGCCACATCACAATGTAGTATTTGTTCAGTGTACGGACTGCAACCCGATTTTCAAAGCGAATTCCTGTAGCCCGAATTCGAAATTTGCCAATTCGCAAACGTTTTCGTTCCAGTCCATAACAAACATCGATTTGTACCCAAGCGACAACGTTTTGGGGAGACACCTCACCCGGGCCGCAGGCCTATGAAAAAACGCGCCCGAAGGCGCGTTCTCTTTCGACTGCTAAGTGGGTTGGATTACTTGCCCACCACACGTGCCATTTCCAGGCACTTGTTCGAATAGCCCCACTCGTTGTCGTACCAGCTCACGACCTTGATGAAGGTGCCATCCAGTGCGATGCCGGCTTCGGCGTCGAAGATGGAGGTGCGTGCATCGCCGCGGAAATCCGTAGCGACGACCTTGTCTTCGGTGTAGCCGAGCACGCCCTTCAGCGGGCCTTCGCTCTGTGCCTTCATTTCGGCGCAGATTTCAGCGTACGTGGCGGCGCTTTCCAGCTCGACGGTCAGGTCGACGACCGACACATCCGAGGTCGGCACGCGGAACGACATGCCGGTCAGCTTCTTGTTCAGCTGCGGAATCACCACGCCCACGGCCTTGGCGGCGCCAGTGGACGACGGGATGATGTTTTCCAGGATGCCGCGGCCGCCGCGCCAGTCCTTGTTGGACGGGCCGTCAACGGTCTTCTGCGTGGCAGTGGCAGCGTGCACGGTCGTCATCAGGCCGCGCTTGATGCCCCACTTGTCGTTCAGCACCTTGGCAACCGGTGCGAGGCAGTTGGTCGTGCACGAAGCGTTGGAGATGATCGCCTCGCCCTTGTACGTTTCGTGGTTCACGCCATACACGAACATCGGGGTGTCGTCCTTCGACGGGGCCGACATGATCACCTTCTTGGCGCCCGCGTCGATGTGCTTCTGCGCGCCTTCCTTGGTCAGGAAGATGCCGGTCGATTCGATCACCACGTCGGCGCCGACTTCGCCCCACTTCAGCTCGGACGGATCCTTCACGGCGGTCAGGCGGATCTTCTTGCCGTTGACGACGAGCGTGTTGCCGTCGACCGACACTTCACCGTCGAAGCGGCCGTGCACCGAGTCATACTTCAGCATGTACGCCAGGTAGTCGGGCTCGAGCAGGTCGTTGATGGCAACAACTTCGATGTCCTTGAAGTTGGCGGCGGCGGCGCGGAACACCATGCGTCCGATGCGGCCGAAGCCGTTGATGCCGATCTTGATGGTCATGGTCAGTCTCCTGATAGCAGAAAAGAAATCGACGATGCGATAAAAACCAGCGCGGCACCTCGTAGGTGCCGCGTGCGCAAATTCAGTTAAGCAATGACGCTCTTGGCGGTGTTCACCACGTTCTCGACGGTGAAGCCGAAGTGCTTGAACAGCACACCTGCCGGGGCGGATTCACCGAACGTGTCGATACCGACCACGGCTTGTACCTGGTACTTCCACCAGAAATCGGTCACGCCCGCTTCCACGGCGATGCGCGGCACGCCGGCCGGCAGCACGCTCGCCTTGTAGGCCGAATCCTGTTTATCGAACACGGTGGTGGCGGGCACGGAAACCACGCGCGCGTGGATTCCCTCGGCGGCGAGCTGGTCTGCTGCACCGACCGCCAGGCCAACTTCCGAGCCGGTGGCGATGATGACCACGTCCGGCTTGCCGTTGGCCGCATCGCGCAGCACATAGCCGCCGCGCGCGATGGCTTCGCGCGTGGCCGGGTTGCGCGCCTGGAACGGCAGGTTCTGGCGGCTGAAGATCAGGCAGCTCGGGCCGTTCTGGCGCTCGATGGCAGCGGCCCAGGCAACGGCGGTTTCGGTCGTGTCGGCGGTGCGCCAGACATCCATGTTCGGGATCAGGCGCAGGCTGGCAACGTGCTCGATGGACTGGTGCGTCGGGCCGTCTTCGCCCAGGCCGATGGAATCGTGCGTGAAGACGAAGATCGAGCGGATCTTCATCAGCGCGGCCATGCGCAGCGCGTTGCGGCTGTAGTCGGAGAACGTCAGGAACGTGCCGCCGTACGGAATGTAGCCGCCGTGCAGCGCGATGCCGTTCATGATGGCGCTCATGCCGAACTCACGCACGCCGTAGTTGATGTGGTTGCCCCAGGCATCCACGCGCACGGCCTTGCTGCCGCTCCAGTTGGTCAGGTTCGAACCGGTCAGATCGGCCGAGCCGCCCAGCAGCTCGCCCAGGACCGGGGCGTAGGCTTCAAGCGTGTTCTGGCTGGCCTTGCGGGTGGCGATGGTCTCAGCCTTGAGTTCGCATTTCTCGATGAACTCGTCGACGGCCTTTTCGAAGCTGGCGGGCAGTTCGCCGCGCATGCGGCGCTCGAATTGTTCGGCTTCGGCGGGGTAGCGGTCGGAATATGCATCGAACAGCGCGTTCCACGCCTTTTCCAGCGCCTGGCCCTGTCCTTTGGCATCCCAGGCGTCGTACACGGCTTGCGGGACTTCGAACGGGGCGTGCGGCCAAGCCAGCGCTTCGCGCGCAGCGGCGATTTCAACGCCGCCCAGCGGGGCGCCATGCACGTCGTGGCCGCCTTCCTTGTTGGGCGCACCCTTGCCGATGAGCGTGCGGCAGCAGATCAGGGTCGGCTTGTCGGACTTCTTGGCCTCGGCAATGGCGGCGTCCACGGCGTCAACGTTGTGGCCGTCCACGGCGCGGATCACGTTCCAGCCGTAGGCTTCGAAGCGCTTCGGGGTGTCGTCGTTGAACCAGTGGACGACGTCGCCGTCGATCGAGATGCCGTTGTCGTCCCACAGCGCGATCAGCTTGTTCAGCTTGAGCGTGCCGGCCAGCGAGCAGGCTTCGTGGCTGATGCCTTCCATCAGGCAGCCGTCGCCCAGGAAGACATAGGTGTGATGGTTGACGATGTCAAAGCCCGGGCGATTGAATTCCTGACCCAGCAGACGTTCAGCCAGGGCCATGCCGACGGCGTTGGTGATGCCTTGGCCGAGCGGGCCGGTGGTGGTTTCCACGCCCGGGGTGATGCCGTATTCCGGGTGGCCGGCGGTCTTGCTGTGCAGCTGGCGGAAATTCTTCAGTTCCGACATCGGCAGGTCGTAGCCGGTGAGGTGCAGCAGCGCGTAGATCAGCATCGAGCCATGGCCGTTGGACAGCACGAAACGGTCACGATCAGGCCAGCGCGGGTTCAGCGGGTTGTGGCGCAGGTGGCGGCTCCACAGTGCCACGGCGATATCCGCCATGCCCATCGGCGCGCCGGGGTGGCCCGAATTGGCCTGCTGGACGGCGTCCATGGCGAGCACGCGAATGGCGTTGGCCATTAACTGGGTAGGCTGGGTGGTGTTCGAGTGGAGGGCGGGGGCGGTCATGCGAACCTGCGGCAGGAGATAGGCGGGAAAACCGCAATTTTACCAGACGGGGATGACCCGGCTGGGGTGATCGCGGTCAGTAAAACGTGCTACGACGTCCCCTCCCCCGCCCGGCTTACCACTCCGCGACAGAACCGTCGGCGTGGCGCCACACCGGGTTGCGCCAGTCGGGGGCTTCCTTGCTGCGTTCGATGACCAGCGCCTCGTCGATGTCCACGCCCAGGCCGGGCAGGCGCGGCGGGCGGATATACCCGCCTTCCAGAGCAAAATCGGCCTTGTTTCGCACGTAATCGAGCAGTTCGGCGCCCTTGTTGTAGTGGATGCCCATGCTCTGTTCCTGCAACGTGGCGTTCCAGCTGACGAAATCCACGTGCAGGCAGGCGGCCAGCGCGATGGGGCCGAGCGGGCAATGCGGCGCCAGCGCCACATCGTAGGCCTCGGCCATTGCGGCGATCTTCACGCATTCAGTAATGCCGCCGGCGTGAGACAGGTCCGGCTGCAGGATCGACACCCCGCCCGCTTCCAGCACGCGCTTGAAGTCGAAGCGCGAGAACATGCGCTCGCCGGCAGCGATAGGCAGTTGGGTGTGGGCGGCCAGGCGGGCGTAGGTTTCAGCCTGCTCGGCAAGCACCGGTTCTTCGATAAACAGCGGGCGGTACGGCTCCAACTCCTTGATGAGCACCTTGGCCATCGGCGCAGAAACGCGACCGTGAAAATCCAGCCCGAATTCGACGGTGTTGCCGAACGCCGAGCGGATCTCGGCAACCTTCGCCACCGCGGCATCCACGGCGCGCGAGGTGTCGATGATGCCCATCTCTTCGCAGCCGTTGAGCTTGAAGTGGTCGAAGCCGCCGGCCTGCAGCGCCTTCATGCCGGCAATCACGTCGGCCGGGCGATCGCCGCCCACCCAGCTGTAGGTGCGCATCTTGTCGCGCACGAGGCCGCCAAGCAGTTCGTACACCGGCACGCCCAGCACCTTGCCCTTGATGTCCCACAGCGCCTGGTCGATGCCGGCAATGGCACTCATCAGGATCGGGCCGCCGCGGTAGAAACCCGCGCGGTACATGGTCTGCCATAGGTCGTTGATGCGACTCGGGTCTTGGCCGATGAGGTAGTCGGACAGCTCGTGCACCGCCGCTTCCACTGTGCGCGCACGGCCTTCGATAACGGGTTCGCCCCAGCCGGTGACGCCCTCGTCGGTCTCGACTTTCAGGAACATCCAGCGCGGCGGCAGGCGGTACGTGGTCAGGCGGGTGATTTTCATGGATCGAATCGATGGTGCGTTCAAGTGCGGTCGGATTGGGCGCTGCGGTAGGCGGTGACGAAGGCGCGCGCGCGTTCGGCGGTGCGCTCGACGGGCTGGCCCGGGCGATACAGGTCGCTGCCGAGGCCTGCGCCGATGCAGCCGGCGGCAAGGTAATCGGCGAGGTTCTCCGGCGTGATGCCACCGACGGCAAACACCGGCACCTCGGCGGGCAGCACGGCCTTGAGCGCGCGCACGTAGCCCGGGCCGAGCGCGCCGGCCGGGAAGATCTTCAGCGCCTGCGCGCCCGCGTCGAGCGCGGCAAAAGCCTCGGTGGCGGTCATGCAGCCGATGCAGGTGACGAGCCCGGCCTGTGCGGCGGCGCGGATCACAGGCGCATGCGTGTTGGGCGTGACGATCAGCTTGCCGCCCGCCGCGACCATCAGGTCAACGTCTTCGGGGCGCAGCACGGTGCCTGCGCCGATCAATGCGCGTTCACCGAAGGCGCGCGCGGCAAGTTGCACGCTCTGCGCCCAGTCGGGCGAGTTGAGCGGAATCTCGATGGCATCGAAACCCGCATCGACCAGCGCCTGCGTGTGCGCGAGCACCTCGTCAGGCCGGATGCCGCGCAGGATGGCGATCAGCGGAAGGTGGGTTGTCCAGGTCATTCCTGATAGAGCTGCGAGCGGCCGCCATCGATGAGGATGTCGGTCGCGTTGATGAAACGCGCCTCGTCGGAAGCGAGGAACAGCGCGGTGTAGGCCACCTCTTCGGGCGCGCCGATGCGCTTGCACGGCAGCAGCTCGGCCTGGCGGCGGCGTTCGGCTTCGGGGTCAGGCGCGGCGGCAAAGCCGGCCTCGGCAATCGGCGTGAGGATCAGTCCCGGCGAGATCGAATTGACGCGGATACCGCGCGCCGCATATTCGATGCCCAGCGCCCGCGTGAGCCCGATCAGCCCATGCTTGGCCACCGGATACGGAAACGCGCCGGGAATGATCTTGTGCCCATGCACCGAGGCAATGTTCACGATGCTGCCCGCCCCGCGCGCCAGCATGTGCGGCAGCACGGCGCGCGCGCAGTGCCACGCGCCTTCCAGATCGACGGAAAGGCAGCGCGCCCAGTCGCCCTCGCTCAACTTGAGCGGATCGGAAAACACGTTGATGCCGGCGTTGTTGACCAGCACGTCGATGCCGCCAAAGCGCTCGACGCCGGCAGCGACCATCGCGTCGATCTGCGCACGGTCGCGCACGTCGGCTTGCACGAGGAGGATGTTGTCGTCGTTGCCAACGCTGTTGCCAATTTCGGCGGCAAAGGCTTCGGCGCGCGCGTCACGGATCAGCGCGTTGACGATCACGCGCGCGCCGTGCTGCGCGAACAGCTTGGCGATCGCACCGCCAATGCCCTGCGTGGCGCCCGTTACCAAGGCGACCTTGCCAGCAAGACGCGGCGGAAAAGACATCGGAGAAGCAGTCATGCGTTGGGTTGATTCACGGTGAATTGATAGCTGCGCTGCAAGCTCTGCCCGGTGCCGAGAATGGTCAGGCCGTGGTCTTGCGGCAAGCCCGGCAGGTTGTGCGCATTGATCGCGTGGTCGACCGGCTCGAAGCAGAAGAAGTCGTACGCAACCGGCGTGTACAACACATAGCGCGACGTATCGGCGGTGATGCCCACAGACACGCGGCGGCTGGGCCAGACGATTTCGGCGCGGCCATCCCAGCCTTCAAAGCTGTGATTGATGGCGGCGCTGGCGTCCAGCTTCCGCAGCTTGCGAAAGTCTGCATCTGCCGATGGCGCGTTCAGGACCGTCGGCAGATAGTCCGGCGCGGATTGCCACATGGCCGTGGCTCCCGCGCGCAACTGGACATCGGGCGTGCGGGGGAAAAACGGATGCACGCCCAGCCCGAATGGCAGCGGTGAGCCTTCGTTGCGTACCGTCAGCGCGATATTCAGCGTGTTGCCTGCCAGCACATAGCGCTGCAACGCGAGATAGCGGAACGGGCGGCCGTGATCGACCATCGCAGCGAGTTCGACCGACGTGGCTGTCTGCGAGACTGGGTGCCACGGCATCAGCCAGCCGTGACCATGCAGCGGATACGGCTCGTCGCCACGCGTGCGCGGCACTTCGATGGTCCGCCCCCGGAACGGGAACTGCCCGCCGCCGATGCGGTTGGACCACGGCACCAGCGGATAACAGGCCAGCGTTCTCGTATCGCGCAGCGCGGCGTCTGTCTCGCCCGGACGAAAGATGGGCATCACAGCGCCATCGCGCAACAGATCGAAACGCAGCAACCCGCCGCCGGCCTCGGGCAACACCTCGGCGCGCAGTACGCCGTTTTCAAGCTGCAACGTAGGCATGGCCGAAGCGGCCCTCCGGCAATCCGCGTACGTCCGGCACGGCAAGCCGGAACGTCGCGCCGGCATTCACGTCTTCCGCCAAGCGGCGCGCCGACAAGCCATCGCGCGCCGTCGTCAGATACAGCGTGTCGAGCGCCTCGCCGCCAAATGCCGGACATGTCGGCTGCGATGCCGGCACGGAAACGCGCGCCAGCACGCGCCCGTCTGGCGCGTAGCGCGTCAGCCGGTTGCCGCCCCACTCTGCATTCCACAGGCAGCCGTCTGCGTCGACGGTGGAGCCATCGGGTGAGCCTTTGTGCGCGCCATCCGCATCCTGGCCGCGCAGATCGGCGAAGACGCGAATATTGGCGACTTGGCCCGTCTGCCCCTCGTAATCGCACGCGTGGATGCGCCGGCTGCTCGTATCGCACCAATACAGGGTCGCGCCGTCGGGACTGAAGGCGATGCTATTGGCGATGGCGATGTGCGGCAGCGCAAGGCGTTGCAGCGTGCCCACGGGCGTGAAGCGATAGAAGCTGCCGGTCGGTTCCGGGCCGCCTTCGTGCATGGTGCCGAAGACGTAGTTTCCGGAGCGGTCGGCACGGCCGTCATTGACGCGCGTGGTCGGGTTGTCGGGCTCGACGTCGGCCAGCAGCGTGAGCGCGCCGGTACGCGTGTCGAAGCGGGCGATGTTTTTGGCAAGGCCCAGGATCAGCACGCCTGGCTCGTCCGTCAGCACGAAAGAACCCACGCGTTGTGGCAGCGGCCATTGGCGCTCCTGCCCCGTCGCCGGATCGTGCTGCCACAGCAGCGATTCCTGGATGTCGGTCCACCAGAGCACGCGCAGGGCGTTGTCCCAGACAATGCCTTCGCCCAGCGTACAGCGCAGATCGGACAGCGTGGTTGCGGTTGTCATCTGCACGGCCTCACTCACGGCCGCCGCGGTTCTTCAACTGGTCGACCAGCACCGCTGCCAGCAGAATCGCGCCGCGCACGAGGTACTGATAGAACGCGTCGATGTTCAGCAGGTTCATCGCGTTCTGCACGGTGCCCATGATCAGCACGCCGACCAGCACCCCGCTGATGGTCGCGCGGCCGCCCAGCAGCGACACGCCGCCCAGCACGCAGGCCGAGATCACGTTCAGCTCAAAGCCTTGCGCCGCATTCGGCTGGCCGCTGGTGATGCGCGCCGCCAGAATCACACCGGCCAGCGCGGCAATCACGCCCTGGATCAGGAAGATGACGATGCGCGTCATGTTGACGTTCACGCCGGCCAGCCGCGCCGCTTCAGGGTTGCCGCCGATCGCCAGCGTATTGCGGCCGTAGATTGTCTTGTTGAGCAGGACACCAAACACCACGAAGCACAGCGCCGCGACCCACACCGGCGTCGGCACACCAAAAAAGATGGTGTTGCCGAGGTCGAAGAAATCCATGTCGGACACGCCCACCGCCTGCCCATGCGAGGCGATGAAGGCGAGGCCGCGCACGATTTCCATCGTGGCCAGCGTGGTGATCAGCGCATTGATCTTCAGCTTGGCGATCACGAAACCATTGATGCCGCCGATGATCGCGCCTGCCACCAGGCTGGCGCCAATGCCGAGTGCGATGCTGCCGGTGGCATTGATGATCATCGCGCAGAGCACGCCGGCAAACGCCACCGTGGAGCCGATCGACAGATCGAAATCACGCGACGCCAGACAGAACATCATCGTGCAGGCGACCATGCCGATCTGCGAGACCGACAGCGCAAGGCCGACCATGTTCTGCCACGAGAAGAAATACTCGACCGAGAACGACAGCGCGGCAAAGAGAATGGCGAAGATCAGCGGCAGGCTGAAATCGTCCAGCAGGCGAAGCAGGCGCGTCTTGTTCATGGCAGAGCGTGCCGATGCGGCGACGGCATCGGAATGTTGCAGGGGTTGAGACTGGGACATCTTGGACTCCGGGGTTCTCAGGCAGCCAGCGGCGGCTGCGGTGCAGATGGCAGCGGCGCAGATTCAGGTCGCAGTGCGAGCTTGAGCACGGCTTGCTCGTTGGCCTGTTCGCGCGGCAGTTCGCCGGCGATGCGGCCTTCGCTCATCACGAGCACGCGATCGGCCACACCCAGAATTTCCGGCAGCTCGCTGGAAATCATCAGCACGGCCACGCCGCGTTCGGCCAGCTCGTACAGCACCTGGTAAATCTCGTTCTTGGCGCCAACGTCGATGCCGCGCGTCGGCTCGTCGATGATGAGCACGCGCATGTCGTCTTCCGCCAGCCAGCGGGCCAGGATCGCCTTCTGCTGGTTGCCGCCCGACAGCAGGCGGATCGGCTGCTCGCGGTTGGGTGTCTTGATGCGCAGGCGCGTGATGTAGTGGTCGGCCGTCTTCGCTTCCTGCTTGTCGTTGACGAACAGGCCGAAGCGACGCTGGTTGCGCCGGCAACTGATGTTGATGTTTTCCGACACCGAGCGGCAGCCGATGATGCCTTCTTCCTTGCGGTCTTCCGGGCACAGCACGATGCCTTGGCGGATGGCGTCGGCCACGTCGCGGATGCGGATTGGCGCGCCGTCGAGCGTAAGACTGCCCGCCGTCTTGCGATCAGCGCCGTAAATCAATCGCGCGAGTTCCGAACGCCCCGCGCCCACCAGCCCGAACAGGCCGACGATCTCGCCGCGGCGTACGAACAGGCTTGCCGGTTCAGCCAGCTTCGGGCCCATCAGGCCATCCACCTGCAAGCGCACGTCGCCAAGCGGGCGCGCGCGGTAATCGAAGATGTCGTCGATCTGGCGGCCGACCATCTGCGCCACCAGCTCGTCGCGCGTGACGTTGGCCATCGACGGGAAATCCGCCACCTTGCGGCCGTCGCGGAAGATCGTGCAGCCATCGCACAGCTCGAAAATCTCATCGAGACGGTGCGAGATGTAGATCAGCGCCCGGCCCTGCGCGCGCAGGTCTTTCACAAGGCGGAACAGAATGTCGGTCTCGCGGATCGACAGCGAACTCGTCGGCTCGTCCAGCGCAATGACGCGCGCATCGCGCAGGATCGCCTTGCAGATCTCGACCATCTGGCGCTGCCCGATCGACAGGTGTTTCAGCTTGGCGCGCGGGTCCAGATCGACGCCGATGCGGCCGAGCTGCTCGCGCGTCCAGGCCATCGCCTCGCGCTGACGGATGAACCCGCCGCTGGCCGGCAGGTGGCCCAGCAGCAGGTTGTCCATCACCGTCAGCTCGGGCACCGTCTGCAGTTCCTGATGGATGACGGCAATACCGGCATCCAGCGCCGCGCGCGTCGTCGGGAACGCCGTCGGCTTTCCCTCCACGACGATCTGCCCGCCATCGGGCTGATAGTCGCCGCCCAGAATCTTCAACAGCGTCGACTTGCCCGCGCCGTTCTCGCCCAGCAAGCCGTGCACGCGACCGCATTCGATGCCGAACGACACATCGGACAGCGCCCGCACACCCGGAAACACCTTGCTGATGCCACGAAACTCAAGAAACGCCGACATGGCAAGTCTCCTTCAACAACGGTATCCGCAAGATCACAAACCCATCTCTTGGCGGACGGCCTTTTCGTTGTCGCGCGTCATCAGGCGGCCGCTGGTCAGGATGAGCGGGTCCGGCGCCTTGTTGCTCTTGACCCACTCGTACATGTTGAGCGAGGTTTCATAGCCGTGGCGCTTCGGGCTAATCAGCACGGTGCCGAAGAAGCCGGTCTTC
Source organism: Ralstonia sp. 110700041-2 (assembly GCF_056280165.1). Classification (NCBI taxonomy): domain Bacteria; kingdom Pseudomonadati; phylum Pseudomonadota; class Betaproteobacteria; order Burkholderiales; family Burkholderiaceae; genus Ralstonia; species Ralstonia sp. 110700041-2. The sequence continues at coordinate 48,817 of NZ_JBSFAI010000012.1, forward strand.
TCGGGCTTGGCAAACTCGTTGAGCGCAGACTGGCTGCCGCCGATACCTACCCCGATGATGTCCGCCGGCTTCACGCCGTGGCCTTCCGCTGCGCGCACGGCACCCAGCACGGCTTCGTCATTCAGGCCGAAGGCAATCCAGTGCTTGAACTTCGGGTTCTTGGTCAGGGTGATGTTGGCGGCGTTGAAGGCGGCTTCGGTATCCGTCTTGGCCTGCGGGCTGGTCAGCACGTTGGCGGCCGGGAAGCCCGCCTTGCTGAGCGCGGCGACTGCACCGTCGGTGCGCTCCTTGGCGGTCGGCAGCTGGTCGTAGGCGATGCGAATGGCGCCGACCTCCGACAGGTTCCAGCCGCGCTTCTTCATCTCCTGCGCGATGGCATCGCCCACCTGCTCGCCGATCTTCGTGGCCGAGATGCCCATGTGCGGCACGGCTTCGATGGGCTTGCCGGCGCCATCCACCAAACGGTCATCCACCGTCATCAGCTTGAGGTTGTTCTGTTTGGCCTTGGCCACGACTGCAGGTCCGAGCTTCACGTCGGGCACGCAGATCACGAAACCCTGCGCGTGCTGCGCGCCCAGGTTGTCGATGGCCGTCAGCACTTCGCCGCCGCTGGGCACGCCGATCTTTACCAGCTTGAAGCCCTTCTCCTTGGCGGCCTGGTCTGCGAACTTCCACTCATCCTGGAACCACGGCTCTTCGGGCTGCTTGACCAGGAAACCGATCTTCACGTCATCGGCTGCATGGGCAAACACTGAAAGGCCGCCGGCCATGGCAAACAGCGTGGCAGCCGCAATGGCCTTGAATGTCCCGCGTCGTTGTTGTTGCATGTTTGTCTCCTTGCGATACCGTCATTGCGGCATCTGTTCTGCGTTGGATGAAAGAGGGATGGCGTGTGCGCCGGGCTCACGCCACCTTCAAGGTTTTGACCAGGCCGCGCTCGCGTGCGATGGCGATCGCGCCGCTGCCGGCCAGGTGCTCCTGCTGTTCACTGCTGGTGACGGTGACCTTGCCCGAGAAGAAATCGTCGTCCGACACCAGCACGGCCAGCGCTTCGCGCAGCAGCGGCTTGCCCGTGATGACGAACTGCGTGCCCGGGTTCATGCGGATCGCGCTGCTGTTCTTGAGCGTGAGCAAATCCGCGCCCAGCACCGCGCCCAGCAGGAAGTTGGCCCGCGCATTGCGCTCGTAGATCGTGAACTGGCCCAGCGTGCGCACCATGAAGCAGGCGCGCCCCAGTCCGATGCTGCTGGCGCTGCGCGCGCCGGACAGCAACATTTCCGGATCGACCTCGGTGGCAAAGTCCGAGTCGAGCGCGTCGGCCAGGATGGTGTTGTGGGTAATCACGTGGAGCAGCTCGCCGGCCAGCGTGGTCACACAGCCGGTGATGCGCTGGTCGGCGTCCAGATGCACGAACTTCGAGTGCGACCCGGGCAGCACGATCACCGCCGGCTCCGTGATGCCGAGGCGCGAGACCAAACCCATGGTCTCGACCTCTTCGCCGCGCATCATGTCCATCGACTCGATGTTGTGCAGGCCGAGGTTGTCCACCGGATTGCGTACGCCCGGCACGAACCAGATTGGCTGAGGGCACACCTCGGGAATGCTCGCCTGCACCATCCCGGCCGCCAGGTCGCGCAGGCCGGCCGGCGCGATCAGGTGCGGGACTTCGTGCAGGCCAACGTTGGAGGTGATCATGCCGGAGGCCAGCACCAAGTCGACCTGGCCCATGCCGAAACCGGCCTTCTGCAGCGCAGCGTCAATCGTGTCTTGCACGCCGCGCTGCAGCGTCGTCCGGTTGCCGGTGATGGCGGTATCGCGCACACCAACCTGGCGCGCAGCCTGGCAAAGCGCAACGTCATCGCGCCAGACCGTGACGCGTGTGTTGGTGGTACCGGTATCGATGGTGAGGATGTTCATGCGTGGCATTGCTTGGTGTGACTTGGGACGCGGCCCGGGTTAAAACCATCCATGAGCCGCAGCGGGCGGCCCCAGGTTGACTTGAGAATTGCCGCCGCTCATGAGGACGTCATCTGGAAACAGCAGCATCGCGGGGTCAAGTTGGGGGTGCGCACCACGATCATGAGCGGTTTTTTAGAACGAGTGAACGATACCCGTATAGGCACCCAGCTGGTTCTTGCCCGGCGCCGGGTTGTTGTTGGTCGCTTCTACCGAGAAGTTGGCGGTGGCGCTGTTCTGCACGGTGCCCACGCTCGCGTACAGCATCGTGCGCTTGGACAGGTTGTAGTTTGCGCCGGCCATGAACAGGTTGGCGTTGCCGCCACCGTGGTTCACGTTGACGCGGTAGGCCGCGCCGATCAGCGTCAGCGCCGGCGTGAGTTCGTAGTTGATGCCCAGCCAATAATGGTTCGCCTTGGTCGGGGCGCCGGCTGCGGCATCCGGGGCCGACAGGTTTTCATACACGGCAAACAGCTTCGCCTTGCCGATCGTGTACGTACCGCCGACCGTCGCTTCCTTCGAGAAGTTGAAGATGTCGCTGAACTTGCCGTTGCCGTCGCGGATCACGTCGTAAATCGCGCGCACTTCCAGCGGACCGGCGGAGTAGACAGCAGACACGCCATCGCGCCGGCTGTTCGTGAAGGAGCCCGGCTGCTCGCCCAGGCCGGTCTGCAGACCGATCTGGAAGCCGCCCCAGGTCGGGCTCTGGTATTCGACGATGTTGTTGGCACCCGGCCAGTTGCGCCCGCGCACGAGCGTGGCCGAGCCGATGAACTGCTGGCCGGTCGGGTCGAGGAACCAGACGTCGTTGCTGATGAAGAGGTTCTTGCCCGCAGTCAACGTGCCCCAGGTGGGGCTGGACAGGCCGACGTACGAACGGCGGTTGAACAGCGCATCGCCATTGGTTTTGCCCTGGGCTGCGCCGAAGCCGGATTCGAGCCGGAAGACCGCCTGCAGACCACCGCCCAGATCCTCCTTGCCCATGAATCCGAACATGCTGGTCCCCCACTGGTTGTCGGCGGCGCGCCAGAGGCTGCCGCCCGGCGAGGTCGCGGTGGGGGCGACGTTGTTCTGGTAGTCGATGCCGCTGGCGACGCGGCCGTACAGCGTGACGCTGGTTTGTGCGAGGGCGGGAGCGGTCCAGCCAGCGAGCGCAAGGCCGCACGCCAGCATCCCGCGAACAGCGGTGGTTCGATTCATGACGTCTCCTGAAATGTTTTTGTAGGCGGGGTCCGGTGCGTCGCGTGGTTTGAGATCGCTGGAGGCACGCACCAGGCATCGTCACCGTCCCCAGGCGCATTTGTAGTTGGGGCAGCCTTAACGTGGCAAACTACAAATTCTTCGTGAGACGTTAAATTTTTCTTAACGAGAACGCATGCCACGGCGCCTCCCTCCCCTTAATGCATTGCGCGTCTTTGAAGTCGCGGGCCGTCACCTGAGCTTCAGCCGGGCTGCGGATGAGCTTTGCGTGACCAACGCCGCCGTCAGCCACCAGATCAAGCAGCTCGAAGATCATCTGGGCAAGAAGCTCTTCGCACGCCGCAACAACCAGCTCACGCTCACAGACGCGGGCGACAACTACCTGCCCCGCGTGCGGGACGCGCTGCGTGCGCTCGAACAAGCCACCGACCTGTTGATGGACACCGCCGATGCGCCCCTGCGCGTGGCCGTGCCCCCAACCTTCGGCGCCAAATGGCTGGTGCCGCGGCTGTACCGCTTCTTCAACCAGCACCCGCACGTGCGCGTCGAGGTGTCGACCGCCGATGTGCAGGACCACGGCCAGTTCGATCTCTGCATTGATGACCGGCAAGTCAACGCACCCAATCTGCGCGTCGAGTGGTTCACCTCCACCGACTTCTTTCCGGTATGCAATGCCACGCTGCAGGCCGCGATCCGGATGCCGCAGGACCTGGCCACACAGACGCTCCTGCACGAGCGCGGCGGACGCCATCTCGCGCACCATCCGACATGGCGGCAATGGCTCGACGAGGTGGGCGTACCCCAGATTGATGCCACGCGCGGGCCGGCGTTTTCCGAGGCGTTGATGGCGCTGCAGGCGGCCATTGACGGCCAGGGCGTGGCGCTCGGGCAGGGCATTCTCGTCGAATACGACATCGCCGCCGGACGCCTGATGCGCCCACTGGCGACCGAAGCCTCGCTGCGCCTGTCGTACTACCTGATCCATCCGCACCAGGCGGCCGAGCACGCAGGCTTTGCACTGTTCCGCCAGTGGCTCGTCGACGAGGTTGCACGCGGCGGCGGCCGCGCACGCAACCAGCCCCCGGCAAGCGAGGTGTTTTGATTTCTTTTTGATTGTGGCGTGGCGGGCGCTCTACACTACTCGTCCCTGGTTGCACCGCGCCGAAGAAGGAGCCCGCCATGAGCTTCCCCCGCCCCGCCAACACCCCGTGGCTGGTCCCGTACCTGACCGTGCGCGACGCCTCGGCCGCCATCGCCTTCTATCGCAACGCGTTCGGTTTTGATGTGCAGGATGAAATGCACGACCATGGCCGCCCGATCCACGTCGAGATGACCTACCAGGGCCAGCTCATGCTGATGTTTGCGCCCGAAGGCGTCTTTGGCTCCACCGCGAAAGCCCCGGCCGGCGCGGGCTTTGAATGCCCGCAGAGCTTCCACCTGTATTGCGACGACGTCGACACCGTGTATCAGAACGCGCTCGACCAGGGCGCCGCGTCCATCATGGCGCCGCACGATGCCTTCTGGGGCGAGCGCTACGCCGCCGTGCGCGATCCCGACGGCTATCGCTGGGGCCTCGCCTGCCGCCCCGCAGCGGCCTGATCGCTCCATCGCTCGATCGCCTGACCGATTCACCACAAGGATTGCTGTAATGGGGCTTCCCCGTTTTTTCGTCGACACGCCGCTGGCCCCCAACACCACCGTCACGCTGGACGAGTCCGTCACACGCCACATCCACGTGCTGCGCCTGGCCGCTGGCGATGACATCTGCCTGTTCGATGGCTCCGGCTACGAATTTCGTGCACGGCTCGACGCCATCAACAAGCGCGACGCCACCGCCAGCCTTGTCGACGCCACGCAGCCCGACACCGAGGCGCGCTACGCCATCACGCTCGCGCAAGGCATTGCCGGCGGCGACAAGATGGATTGGCTGATCGAGAAGGCCGTCGAACTGGGCGTCAATGCCGTCGCGCCGCTGCAGACCGAACGCGGCGTGGTGCGACTCTCCGGCGAGCGTGCCGTCAAGCGCGTGCAGCACTGGCAGGCATTGGTGCAAGCGGCCTGCGAGCAGTGCGGCAGAGCCCGCGTGCCGGTGGTCGCACCCGTCGCCACGCTGCGCGAATGGCTTGCCACCGCCAAGTCCACCGACGCGCCGCGCGTGTTGCTGTCACCGCGCGGCGCGCAATCGCTCACGCAGTGGGCCGTGCAATCGCGCACGCGCATCGTAGGCAGCGGCATCGTGCTGCTGATCGGCCCCGAAGGCGGGCTTTCGCCCGACGAGGAAGCACTTGCCGAGGCCGCCGGTTTCTTACCACTGACACTTGGACGACGTATTCTGAGAACGGAATCGGCGGCGCTTGTGGCCGTCTCCGCGCTGCACGCCGTGCTCGGCGAGTTCTAGGTTCTGACGACGAAACACTGACCGTTACTGGCCGTTTGATCCCACCGGTGGGCCTTTCCCCCGTGCCCGCCATTGACCAAAGGAGCTTCATCATGGGTCTACTCGATTCGATTCTCGGCGGCGGCAATGACGCCAGCGGCGCGCAATCGTCTTTGCTGGGCAACAAGAAAGTGCTGCTCGCCATGGGCGTGCTGGCCTACCTGGCGATGAAGCACAAGTCGCAAGGCGCGGGCGATGCGGCCGCGCCGCAAGGCCAGGAAGATCAGGGCGGCGGCCTGTTCGGTTCGCTCGGTGGCCTGCTGGGTGCGGCAGGCGGTGCCGGCGCGCTGGGCGGCCTGCTCGGCGGCGCTGGCGGAGCGGGTGGCCTTGGCGGTCTGCTTGGCGGTTTGCTGGGCGGCGGCAACACCAATGCTGATCAGGCAGCGGTGGGTGGCCTCGGGCCGCTGCAGCAGATCCTGGAGCAAGCCGGCCTGGGCGAACAGGTGAAATCGTGGATCGGCAATGGTCAGAACTTGCCGGTGTCGGGCGAGCAGATCACGCAGGCACTGAGCGGCACAGGTGCGTTGGAGGAGGTGTCGAAACTGGCCGCCCACCTGGGCATCAGCGAAGGCGACCTCGCCAACCACCTCGCTGAAGGCCTGCCCGAAGCGGTCAACCACCTCACGCCGCAGGGCGCAGTGCCGGCGGCCTGAACGTCATCGCCGCACAGAAAAAGCCCGCAATTGCGGGCTTTTCTTTTTTTGCGCTGGCATTCAACCCGCGCTGTAGGCCATTCGGCCTGCTTCGTGCAGCGCCTGCACCACATGCAGCGCAGCCGGAGACAGCAACCGGTCGGTGCGCGTGATGATGCCGAAATCGTCCATCTGGCACGGCATCGCTATCGGAAGAATCGCCAGCATCCGATACGACGCGTAGTACTGCGCGACGTCGGTGCCGATCACGGCCAGCATGTCGCTCTGCTCAAGGATGCGCGTCAGGAACAGCAACGCGGAGGTTTCCACCACGCTGGACGGCGCTGTCAGGCTCTCCCGCTGGAACATCAAATCGAACCGGTGGCGCAGAACGCTGCCGATGGGTGGCACCACCCAGGTGGCCGGCTGCACATCGGCCAAGGTCAGCGACGGTTCTGCCAGCAGCGGATGCCCCGGCCGCGCCACCGCAACCACCGGTTCGTCGGCCAGCGGCTCGTAGCGCAGATGCAGCTTGTCGTGCTCGGCAAACAGGCGACCGACCACCAGGTCGAGCTTGTCCTGCGCCAGTCGTTCCAACAACACGTTGCTGCTTTCGATTTCCAGCGACACCCGCAGCCCCGGATGCTCGCGCGTGATCTGCGCCACCACCGGCGGCAACAGCCGCACGCCCGGCGAGGTGATGGTGCCCACCGCCACGTGCCCGAGGTGTCCCGCCTTGAGCCCGAGCACTTCCTCCTGCGCCTGGTCCAGGCTGCCGACGACTGCGCGCGCGTGGCGGATCAGCGCGTCGCCATAGCGCGTGGGCCGCATGCCGCGCGGCATGCGCTCAAACAGTTGCACATCCAGCATGGCCTCCAGCTCGCGCAGCAGCTTGGAGGCGGCGGGCTGCGTCATGTTGAGCGCGGCGGCCGCCCGGTGGATGTTGCCCTCCTCGGCAAGGGCAATCAGCAACAGCAATTGCCGCGTCTTCAGGCGCGCACGGACATACCAGGGGCTGTTCGACATCGGGTCTTCCTCGGGATATCAAATCGGATATCGGTCGCGGCCAATATTTCATTGGAAGGATATCAGGGCGCTCCGTACACTCGGTCCGATCAAAAAACCACAACCACACCGGAGACAACGGACGTGCCGCGCGCCCTGCGAGTGCCGCGCTGCGGTCGACGCGCGCGCCTCGACAACCACGTCCGTGACACACGCACCCATGTCGGAATCGAAACCCAAGCTGCGCTCGGCCCAATGGTTCGGCACTGCCGATAAAAACGGCTTCATGTATCGAAGCTGGATGAAGAACCAGGGCATCCCCGACCACGAATTCGACGGCCGCCCGATCATCGGCATCTGCAATACCTGGTCGGAGCTGACGCCGTGCAACGCGCATTTCCGCAAGCTGGCCGAACACGTCAAGCGCGGCATTTACGAGGCGGGCGGCTTTCCGGTGGAGTTTCCGGTGTTCTCCAACGGCGAATCGAACCTGCGCCCGACCGCCATGCTCACGCGCAACCTTGCGGCCATGGATGTGGAAGAGGCGATTCGCGGCAACCCGATCGACGCGGTGGTGCTGCTCACCGGCTGCGACAAGACCACGCCCGCCCTGCTGATGGGCGCAGCCAGCTGCGACGTGCCGGCGATCGTCGTGACGGGCGGGCCGATGCTCAACGGCAAGCTCGACGGCAAGAACATCGGCTCGGGCACGGCGGTGTGGCAGTTGCACGAATCGCTCAAGGCGGGCGAGATCGACCTGCATCACTTCCTGTCGGCGGAAGCCGGGATGTCACGCTCGGCCGGCACGTGCAACACGATGGGCACGGCGTCCACCATGGCATGCATGGCGGAAGCGCTCGGCACATCGCTGCCGCACAACGCGGCCATTCCCGCGGTGGATGCGCGGCGCTACGTGCTTGCGCATATGTCAGGTATCCGCATCGTCGATATGGCGCTGCAGGGGCTGACGCTGTCCAAGATCCTCACGCGCGCCGCGTTCGAAAACGCCATCCGTGTCAACGCGGCCATTGGTGGCTCGACCAACGCGGTGATCCACCTCAAGGCGATTGCCGGGCGCATTGGCGTGCCGCTTGAGCTGGAAGACTGGTCACGCATCGGCCGGGACACACCGACCATCGTCGACCTGATGCCCTCGGGACGCTTCCTGATGGAGGAGTTCTATTACGCCGGCGGCCTGCCCGCAGTGCTGCGCCGCCTCGGTGAAGCAGACTTGCTGCCGCACCCCGATGCGTTGACGGTCAACGGCAAGACGCTGTGGGAGAACGTCAAGAGCGCGCCCATCACCGACGATGAAGTCATCCGCCCGCTCACCAACCCGCTGATCGACGATGGCGGCATTCGGGTGCTGCGCGGCAACCTCGCGCCGCGCGGTGCGGTGCTCAAGCCATCGGCCGCCAGTCCGGAATTGCTGCGGCATCGCGGCCGTGCGGTCGTGTTCGAAAACCTCGAACACTACAAGGAACGCATCGTCGATGAAGCGCTGGACGTGGATGCCAGCTCCGTGCTGGTGATGAAGAACTGCGGGCCGAAGGGCTACCCGGGCATGGCCGAGGTCGGAAACATGGGCCTGCCGCCCAAGCTGCTGCGCCAGGGCGTAAAGGATATGGTCCGCATTTCCGACGCGCGCATGAGCGGCACGGCCTACGGAACAGTCGTGCTGCACGTCGCGCCCGAAGCGGCGGCCGGCGGCCCGCTGGCCGCGGTGCAGGACGGCGACTGGATCGAACTCGACTGCGAAGCCGGCACGCTGCACCTGGACATCGACGACGCCGAACTTGCGCGTCGCATGGCCGCCTATCAGGCGCCGCGCTCCCATGGTGAAGGCGGTGGCTACCAGCGCCTGTACGTCAACCACGTATTGCAGGCCGACGAGGGCTGCGACCTCGATTTCCTGGTCGGCTGCCGTGGCGCCGCCGTGCCGCGCCATTCGCACTGAATCGACACACGCGTAGGAGACTGGCTTTGCCGATTGATCAACCCGCCGCGCACGCACCGCGCTATCGCGGCATCTTCCCGGTGGTGCCCACCACGTTCACGGAAACTGGCGAACTCGACCTTGCCAGCCAGAAGCGTGCGATCGATTTCATGATCGATGCAGGCTCCGATGGCCTGTGCATCCTGGCCAATTTCTCCGAGCAATTCTCGCTGTCGGACGACGAACGCGAGGTGCTCACCCGCACCGCGCTGGAACACGTGGCGGGCCGCGTACCGGTGATCGTGACCACGTCGCACTACAGCACGCAGGTCTGCACGCAACGCAGCCGCCGTGCGCAGGACATGGGCGCCGCCATGCTGATGGTGATGCCGCCCTACCACGGCGCCACCTTCCGCGTGCCCGAAGCGCAGATCTACGAATTCTCTGCGCGCGTGTCGGATGCGGTGGGCATTCCGATCATGATTCAGGACGCGCCGGCCAGCGGCACGGTGCTCTCAGCGGCGTTCCTCGCGCGCGTGGCCCGCGAAATCGAGCAGGTCGCCTACTTCAAGATCGAAACGCCCGGTGCGGCGGCCAAGCTGCGCGAACTGATCCGCCTCGGCGGCGACGCCATCGAAGGCCCCTGGGACGGCGAAGAAGCCATTACGCTGCTGGCCGATCTCGATGCTGGCGCCACGGGCAGCATGACCGGCGGCGCGTATCCCGACGGGATCCGGCCGATCATCGAGGCGCACGCCCAAGGGCAGCACGATCTCGCCTTCGATCTGTACCAACGCTGGTTGCCGCTCATCAATCACGAGAACCGGCAGGCCGGCATCCTGGCCGCCAAGGCGTTGATGAAGGAAGGCGGCGTGATCGCCTGCGAGGCATCGCGCCATCCGTTGCCACCGATGCATCCAGATACGCGCCGGGGCCTGATCGACATTGCCCGGCGGCTTGACCCGCTGGTCTTGCGCTGGGGGCGATAGCCATGCACGGTGACCGTTCCCCCGTTGCGATCGGCATTGTCGGCGTTGGCAAGATCGCGCGCGACCAGCATCTGCCGGCGCTTGCCGCGCAGCCGGGCTTCACGCTTGCGGCCTGCGCGAGCCCGCATTCGCGCATTGACGGCCTGCCGCATTACACGACGCTCGAGGCCATGCTGGCAGACGAACGCGCATTGCAGGCGGTCTCGCTGTGCACACCGCCGCAGGTGCGGTTTGCCCAGGCCCGCGCGGCGCTCGCTGCGGGCAAGCACGTGATGCTGGAGAAGCCTCCCGGTGCCAGCGTCTCGGAAGTGGCGATCCTCGCTGAACTGGCGCGAAAGCATCGCTGCACATTGTTCGCCTCCTGGCACTCGCGCCACGCGCCTGGCGTCGAGGTTGCTCGGGAGTGGCTTGCAAGCCGCGCCATCGTCTCGGTCAACGTGCAATGGAAAGAAGATGTACGCCGCTGGCACCCGAACCAGGCATGGATCTGGGAGCCCGGCGGCCTTGGCGTGTTCGACCCGGGCATCAACGCGCTATCGATCCTGACCCGCATCCTGCCGCATGCGTTCTTTCTGACGTCGGCCAACCTGTGGGTGCCCGCCAATCAGCAGACGCCGATTGCCGCCCACCTCGCATTCACCGATGAACGCGGCACTGCCATCGCAGCGGAATTCGACTGGCGCCATGACGCAGGCGAACTCTGGCAGATCGGTGTGACCACGAGCGACGGCACCCTGCGGCTCGCCCAGGGCGGCAAGCAATTGACCATCGACGGCGCGGAGATCGACGTCGGCCCCGAACGCGAATACCCGAGCCTGTACACCCGCTTTCTCGAACTGATCGCCAGCGGCGAAAGCGATGTGGATGTCCGCCCGCTTCAGCACGTGGCCGACGCCATGCTGCTCGGTCGGCGCCATCTGATTGATCCGTTCGTGCCGTGAAGCACGCCCGACCCACGTAGTGCCATCAGAGCCATTCCAACGAGGAGACAACCATGCAACGCAAACTTCGCCGGCTGACCCTGTCCGCCCTGGCAGCCACCTTGTGCCTGGGGCCGCTGGCCGCCACCCTGCCCGCCCACGCCGACGAGCCGCTCAAGATCGGCTTCCTGGTCAAGATGCCGGAGCAGGCCTGGTTCATCAACGAGCAGAAGGCTGCCACCGAACTTGGCAAGAAGGACGGCTTTTCGGTGGTGAACATCGGCACGCCCGATGGCGAAAAGGTGCTGTCCGCCATCGACAACCTGGGCGCGCAAGGTGCGAAGGGCTTCGTCATCTGCGCACCGGACGTGCGCTTGGGGCCGGCCATCTCCGCACGCGCCAAGCACTACAACATGAAGTTCGTCACGGTTGACGATCAGCTCGTCGACTCGTCCGGCAAGCCGCTGGCCAACGTGCCGCATCTGGGCATGTCGGCGTTCAAGATCGGCAACCAGGTCGGCCAGGCCATCTCCGACGAGATGAAGCGCCGCGGCTGGAAGCCCGAGGAAGTGGGCGCGCTGCGCATCACCAATTACGAGTTACCGACCGCCAAGCTGCGCACCGACGGCGCCACGCAGACGCTGCTGGCCGGCGGCTTCAAGAAAGAGAACATCTTCGACGCGCCGCAAAAGACAACCGACGACGCGGGCGGCTTCAATGCGGCGTCGCCGGTGCTGGCGCAGCATGCGGGCATCAAGAAATGGGTGATCTTCGCGCTCAATGAAGAGAGCGTGCTGGGCGGCGTGCGCGCCACCGAGCAACTGCACATTCCGGCCGCCGATGTGATCGGCGTCGGCATCAACGGGGCGGGCGAGGCGTTTGCCGAGTTCCAGAAGAAGGAGCCGACAGGCTTCTTCGGCACGATTGCCGTCAGCTCGACCAACCACGGAAAGGACAGCGCGGCAAACCTTGTCGAGTGGATCAAGACGGGCAAGCAACCGCCGGCCGATACGCAAACCACCGGCAAGCTGATGGTGCGCGGCAATTGGCAGGAAGTGCGCAAGGAACTGGGCATTTGATGCAACGCGCGGCGCGGGCCGGTCCCGCGCCCCACGCGCATCCGCAAAGAGCAATCGATGACAGTCCAATCACTTGATGAGAGCGGCCCGCCCGACGCTTCCGCTGACGCCTATCTGAAGCTCGACGGCATCACCGTGCGCTTTCCTGGCGTGCTGGCGCTCGACCATGTCTCGCTCGACATCCGCCGCGGCGAGGTGCACGGCCTGATGGGCGAGAACGGCGCGGGCAAGTCGACGCTGCTCAAAGTGCTGTCGGGCGTCAACCAGCCGGAGGTTGGCACGCTGTCGCTCGATGGCGTGCCGCAGCAGTTCACGAACACGCGCGCGGCCATTACGGCGGGCATCGCGATTATCTATCAGGAACTGCACCTCGTGCCGGAACTGACGGTGGCGGAAAACCTGATGCTCGGCGCGCTGCCCAACCGCTTTGGCGTGCTCGACGAGAAGACGCTGATCACCCGTGCGCTGCGCGAACTCGAACGGCTGGGCGAGAAGCTCGATCCGGCGCAACCGGTCAAGCATCTATCGATCGGCCAGCGCCAGATGATCGAGATCGGCAAGGCGCTGATGCGCGACGCGCGCGTGATCGCGTTCGACGAACCAACGAGTTCGCTCTCCTCGCGGGAGACGGCACAGTTGTTCCGCATCATCCGCGCGCTCAAGGCCGAGGGCCGCGCGGTCATCTACGTCACGCACCGCATGGAAGAGGTGTACGAACTGTGCGATCGCGTGACCGTATTCCGTGACGGCCGGCACATTGACACGTTCAACGCCGGGGCGAGCCTCGACCGCGAACGGCTGATCCGCTGCATGGTCGGCCGCTCGATCCAGGACGTGTACGGCTACAAGCCGCGCCCGCTCGGTGGGGTGAAGATCGACGTACGCGGCTTGATGGGGCCAGGCTTGACTGAACCCGCAACGTTCCGGGCGCATGCAGGAGAAATCGTCGGCTTTTTCGGGCTGGTCGGCGCGGGACGCTCGGAGCTGATGAAGCTGCTTTACGGCGCAGTCGGACCCACAGCGGGCGAGGTCCGCCTCAACGGCAAGCGCGTCCAGTTCAACACACCGCGCGATGCGGTGCGCGCGGGTGTTGCGCTCTGCCCGGAAGACCGCAAGCAGGAAGGCATCGTTGCCATCGCCTCGGTCTCGGACAACCTGAACATCAGTTGCCGGCGCCACTTCAGCCGCTTCAGCGTGCTGAACAACCGGCAGGAAGCGCGGACCACGAAGTCGTTCATCGACAAGCTCGCCATCAAGACACGCAACGGCGAGACGCCCATCGGCAAGCTCTCGGGCGGCAACCAGCAGAAGGTGATCCTCTCGCGCTGGCTGGCCGAGGACATTGACGTCTTCCTGATGGACGAGCCCACACGCGGCATCGACGTCGGCGCCCGCAGCGAAATCTACAGCCTGCTCTACGGCCTCGCCGAGACGGGCCGCACCGTCATCGTGGTGTCGAGCGATCTGGCCGAAGTCATCGGCGTGGCAGACCGAGTGCTCGTGATGAAGCAGGGCCGCATCGTCGGCGATCTGCCCCGAGAGCACGCCTCGCCCGACACCCTCATCAAACTAGCGCTGCCGCGCTAGCGCGCGATCCACGCCCTCATGGAAACCGATCCTATGCAAACGCCATCCACCGAATCCGTGCCGGGCGGCCCGCCACTGGCCGCCCCGGGCATTCCCAGCCGCGCCACCCTCACCTGGGAGCTGGTCAACCGATCGGGCATCGTCGTAGTGTTCCTCTTGCTGTTCACCGCGCTAGCGTTCACGGTGCCGGGCTTCGTCAGCAGCCGCAACATCCAGGGCTTGCTGCTGTCCGTCACCTTGATCGGCTCGATCTCGGTCACGATGATGTTCGTCCTCGCACTCGGCGAAGTGGACTTGTCCGTTGCCTCCATCGTCGCGTTCGCGGGCGTGGTGGCCTCCACGCTCATCACCGCAACGCACAGCGTGGTGCTTGGCGTCGGGGCCGGCGTGCTGGCCGGCGGCGTGGTCGGGCTCGTCAACGGCGTGCTGGTGGCGCGCTACCAGATCAACTCGTTGATCGTCACGCTCGCCATGATGGAAGTCGTGCGCGGGCTCGCCTTCATCACCTCCAACGGCGACGCGGTAATGATTTCCGAAGAGCGCTTCTTCGACCTGGGCGGCGGGTCATTCCTCGGCATCTCGTACCCGATCTGGAGCAACATCGTCGGCTTCGCGGCGTTCGGTTTCCTGCTCAAGAAGACGGTATTCGGCAAGAACGTGCTCGCCGTCGGGGGCAATGAAGAGGCCGCACTGCTTGCTGGCCTACCGGTGACGCGCATCAAGATCGCCGTGTTCGTCTTGCAAGGTCTAGTGACAGGCTTTGCCGGCGTGATGCTGGCCTCGCGCATGAGCCTGGGCGATCCGAAAACATCGGTCGGGCTTGAGCTGGGCGTGATCTCGGCCTGCGTGCTGGGTGGGGTTTCACTCACGGGCGGAGTGGCAACCGTGTCCGGTGTGCTGGTCGGCGTTCTCATCATGGGGTCGGTGCAGAACGCAATGAGCCTGATGAACGTGCCGACGTTCTATCAGTACCTGATCCGCGGCGGCATTCTGCTGCTGGCGGTGTGGTTCGACCGCATTCGCCGCAATAAGCGGGCGAGTTGACAGGCCGGCGAGTTGACAGGCCGGTCGGTCTTCATACGGCAACAAAAAAGCCCGCAAGTGCGGGCTTTTCATTTAACGCCGATTGTCCGGCAGACGAGCAAGTTCAAGCGAACGAATAGAACACGCGGAACTGAACCTTGCGCTCGGCCCAGAATTCGGCCGCGTCGCGGAACACGTCGAGCAGCACTTCACGCGCTTCCTTGTCGAACTTCGGCTGGCACGGCAGGCCCTCAAGCACGATCACAAAACCCGGTTGCGGGCCGGCCTTGTAGATCATGTCGGTCAGGCAGTCGGCCAGGGCATCGAAGTTCTTGCCAAAATGCTTCGGGAACAGGAACTCACGCGCAATCACGTCGAGCACTTCGCTCTTGGTGGTCGCAGCCGCGCAGTTGGCGTACAGGAAATGCTGGCCAAGGCTGGCCGCCGACTCGGCCAGATCCGCCACGCGGAACGCGCGGATCGACTGCACGATATTCGGACGCACCGTCTTGAAGAGGTTCATGGCGTCTTCGCGACCTCCGTCGTCGTCCGTCTGAGTGTTGTCCTGCGTCATGATGTTCTGCGGTGCACTTTGAGGCAACTTGGTCGCCCCCCCGACGCGTGCGCCCAGGGCTTGCATCCCGACCACACCGTCGTACAGATTTTGCGCCTTGTGCCACGCATCGCGGGCCACGCGCTCATCGCGTGCGGTGAGCGAGTCGTCCAGCCCAAACATGTTGGTCGTCATCGCTGTATCCGTTGAAAACTGTTGTAGTGATCTTCCGTGTAGTAGCAGTCGTTGGCCGCTTGCTGGTCGCCGCCGCAGATGATGCGTCGGGCGCCGCGGTTGCGAGCCCCCCGCGTCTTCACGGTGTACTCGTGGTAATAGCCACGCCGCTGGGCAGGCAAACGCCGTTCATAGTTGCCGAACGTGATGCCGTCTTTGGCATAGGGGAACGGACCGCCCTGCTCGATCAGTGCCAGCGTGCGCTGCGCCTCGTTGGGCAGGTCTGCCGGGCGAATGGTTCCCACGGCGGCAGCCATGCCGGAGGTGTCCCGGGCGACCGCATTGGTCGGCAAGCCGGCCACCGACAACGCAAGCGTTGCCGCAAGCGCGCCACGCGCCATCGCCTGAGATACGGAGCGGCCGATCCACGCTCCAAGTCGCTTTGTCATCAGCAGGCCCTAACGGGAGAATCGCGCCGACCGGAGCCCGGCGCAGGTCACAAGCGCAGGTGGCCGTCCAATAACGATCCGGACAGCCGGTTTGCAGCTGAAAGCGAAGCGGCTCAATGCGCGAGAGGCCTGGCAGGAAATGACAAGTCGGGCGACTGCCGAAGACTTGGGGAATCCTTCCGCCTGCAAAAACCTACCCATTGCGCGCACCGAATAAGGCGACCCTGTCAGACGTGTGTACGGAAAACCGCCTTTTTGAACCCGTCTGGCCCGGATCAGACCTCATGTGCTCAGAAGCACCCCTTCAGCCCATAAGGGTACGCTCATCGATGACAACAATCAACCGACGGTGAAAGCCTGAAGGGTTTTTTGATATGGCTATTACGTCTTAAGAAATGTAAGCACACGCAAACTTAGTGAATTAAAAAAGGGAGCGCAGCATCGTGCGCTCCCTTTTCCAGTGCAGTGGCGATCAGCGTTGCGCTTGTGCAGCGGCATCCACAACGGTCAGGGCCGTCATGTTGAGGATACGTCGCACCGTTGCCGACGGCGTGAGGATGTGCACCGGCTTTTTTGCGCCCAGCAGGATCGGGCCGATGGCGATGTTGTTGCCGGCGGCCGCCTTCAGCAGGTTATAGGCGATGTTGGCGGCATCGATATTCGGCATGACCAACAGGTTGGCTTCGCCCTTGAGCGTCGAATCCGGCACCAGCGAGTCCCGCAGCTTCTCGTCGAGTGCGGCGTCGCCATGCATCTCACCGTCCACTTCCAGGTTCGGGGCGCGTTCGCGCAGGATAGCCAGCGTTTCGCGCATCTTGACGGCAGAAGGCGCCTCCGACGAACCGAAGTTCGAGTGCGACATCAGCGCAACCTTTGGCTTGATGCCGAAGCGGCACAGTTCCTCGGCGGCCATGATGGTGATCTCGGCCAGTTGCTCGGCAGTGGGGTCGATATTGACGTGCGTATCTGTCAAGAAGATCTGACGGCCAGGCAGGACCAGACCGTTCATGGCGGCGTACACGCAGTTCGTGCCACCGATGACCTGGTCGATGTAGCGCAGGTGCGCAGCGGTGGTGCTGACCGTGCCGCAAATCATGCCGTCGGCTTCGCCCTTGTGGATCATGACGGCGCCGATCAGCGTCGAACGGCGGCGCACTTCCAGCTTCGCGTACTGCGGCGTCACGCCCTTGCGCGCCATCAGCTTGTAGTACGTTTCCCAGTAGTCGCGGAAGCGCTCGTCGTGCTCGGGGTTCACCACGGTGAAATCCACGCCTTCACGCAGACGCAGGCCGAAGCGTTCGATGCGGTGGGCAATCACGCTCGGGCGGCCGATCAGGATCGGGCTGGCGAGCTTTTCATCCACAACGATCTGCACGGCACGCAGCACGCGCTCTTCTTCGCCTTCGGCAAAGATGATGCGCTTGTTCTCCATCGGCACCTTGCGGGCGGCCGAGAAGATCGGCTTCATCAGCGTGCCCGAGTGGTAGACGAATTGCTGCAGGTGCTGGCGGTAGGCGTCCATGTCTTCGATCGGACGCTGCGCCACGCCCGAGAGCATGGCCGCCTGCGCCACGGCCGGCGCGATCTTGACAATCAGGCGCGGGTCGAAGGGCTTCGGGATCAGGTATTCGGGGCCGAACGACAAGTCCTGGATGCCGTAGGCGGAAGCGACGATGTCGCTTTGCTCCTGGCGAGCCAGTTCAGCCACGGCGTGCACGGCGGCAACTTCCATCTCACGCGTGATGGTGGTCGCGCCCACATCCAGCGCGCCGCGGAAGATGAACGGGAAGCACAGGACGTTGTTGACCTGGTTCGGGTAATCCGTGCGGCCGGTGCCCATGATGACGTCCGGGCGCACTTCCTTGGCCAGTTCCGGCAGGATTTCCGGGTTCGGATTGGCCAGCGCGAAGATGATCGGCTTGTCGGCCATCTTCTTGACCATGTCCTGCTTAAGCACGCCGGCGGCGGACAGGCCCAGGAAAATGTCAGCGCCATCGATGACTTCGGCCAACGTACGCAGATCGGTCTTCTGTGCGAAGTGCGCCTTGTCCGGATCCATCAGTTCGGTACGGCCTTCGTAGACCACACCGGCCAAGTCCGTCACCCAGATGTTTTCGCGCGGCAGGCCGAGGTCGACCAGCAAGTCCAGGCAGGCCAGCGCCGCAGCGCCCGCGCCCGACGCCACCAGCTTGACCTTCTTGATGTCCTTGCCGACCACCTTGAGCGCATTGGTGATGCCTGCGCCCACGACGATGGCGGTGCCGTGCTGGTCATCATGGAAGACGGGGATCTTCATGCGCTTGCGCAGTTCGCGCTCGACGAAGAAGCACTCCGGTGCCTTGATATCTTCGAGGTTGATGCCGCCGAAGGTCGGCTCCAGCGAGGCGATGATATCGACAAGCTTTTGGGGGTCTTTTTCGTTGATCTCGATATCAAACACATCGATACCAGCGAATTTCTTGAACAGGCCCGCCTTGCCTTCCATGACCGGCTTCGAGGCTTCCGGGCCGATATCGCACAGGCCGAGCACGGCCGTACCGTTGGTCACCACGCCGACGAGGTTGCCGCGGGCGGTGTAGCGGAACGAGTTGGTAACGTCTTCGACGATCTCTTCACAGGCGGCGGCAACACCCGGTGAATACGCCAGGGCGAGGTCGCGCTGGTTCGACAGCGGCTTGGTCGGCGTGACGGAAATCTTGCCCGGGGTCGGAAACTCGTGGTACTCCAGCGCGGCCTTGCGCAAGGCGGCGCGCTGCTGCGCCTTGAGTTCTTCATCCGTGCGGGCGGGCTGCTGAGGCTGGGTATCCACCGTGGTCATGGGTCTCTCGTATCGGGTGGCCAGCGCGCGCGCCGGCCGTCGCATCTAGCGGGCCACCGGGATACCCTCACGAGCGCCACGGGAATACGGTCCGCCTCCTTGGGCCCGTCATTTTATATAGTGAAAAGCGATCTCACAACGGGATTTTGGGTGGGAGTGCCATGCGCATTCGCTACAATATTTCACCGTCCCGTCACGGCACCATCGGGCTTGCCCCATATTCCTCCATCGCCGCTGCCGTGTCCAAGCCCGTCCAACCCCGCAACTCCGCTGATGATGCGTCAGACCTCTCCGAATTCGGCCTGATTCGCCGTTATTTCACGCGGCCGACGCCAAGAGCGACATTGGGCGTGGGCGACGATTGCGCCTTGCTCGGGCCACGTCCTGGGTACGAATTGGCGATCTCCACCGACATGCTGGTCGCCGGTCGTCACTTTTTTCCCCATGCGGAGCCCCGCGCACTTGGGCACAAAGCGCTGGCTGTCAACCTATCGGATCTGGCTGCCATGGGTGCGGAGCCACGTGCTTTTACGCTGGCCGTGGCGCTTCCCAAAGCCGACCCCGCCTGGCTCAAACCGTTTTCCGAAGGCCTGCTCGCCCTGGCGGATGCCTTTCACTGTGAACTCATTGGCGGTGACACCACGCGGGGGCCGCTCACGCTGAGCCTGACCGTCTTCGGCGACGTCCCCCTCGCTGCGGCATTACGCCGCGACGCCGCCCGTCCCGGCGATGACCTCTGGGTCTCGGGCACTGTCGGCGATGCGCGACTCGCGCTGGGTGCCCTGCGCAACGAATGGGCGCTTACGCCCGAAGCGCTCGCACAAGTGCAGCCACGCATGGACATGCCGACGCCGCGCGTGGCACTCGGTCTGGCATTGCGCGGTGTCGCCCGGGCGGCGCTCGACGTATCGGACGGCTTGTTGGGCGATCTTGGCCACATCCTCACGCAATCCCGCGTTGGGGCGACGGTCATGGTCGACGATGTCCCGCGTTCGCCGACGCTGGCCGCGCAGTCCCGGGCGCTTCAGCTGCAATGCACGCTGGCCGGCGGCGACGACTACGAACTGTGCTTTACTGCTCCTGCCGATGCTCGCGACGCTGTGATCGCAGCGGGCCAGCGTGCGGGGGTGGCTGTCACACGCGTCGGCCGCATTGACGCCGAAACCGGCTTGCGCCTCGTCGATGCCCAAGGTGCCCCGGTCATCTTCACGCATGGCAGCTTCGACCATTTCTCTTCCGCATCATGATGTCTTCCGCTCCCTTCCCGCCCTCCAATCCGCCGGGCCAGCCTGAAACCGTCGTCCTTGAGGCGGGCCAGGCCGCACAGGTACGCCGCCCGACGGCGCGCTTCATGTTCGGCCATCCCGCACGCATTCTCGCGCTCGGCTTCGGCACGGGCCTATCGCCGATCCTGCCGGGCACGGTCGGCACACTGTACGCCTGGCTGATTTATGTGGTGTTGGCGCGCTGGATTTCAGGACCCACGTGGCTGCTGATCGCGGCCGTTGGTTTCGTGATCGGCATCTGGGCATGCACCCGCACCGCACGCGATCTGGGTGTGGCAGACCACGGCGCCATGGTGTGGGACGAGATGGTGGCGTTTTGGATCGTGCTGGCGTTTGTCACGCCCACCACGCTGGGCGGGCAGTTCGCCGCATTCCTGTGGTTCCGCTTCTTCGACATGGTCAAGCCGGCGCCCATCCGCTATTACGACCGCACGCTCAAGGGCTTCGGCGTGCGCGGTGGCTACGGCGTGATGGTCGATGACATTTTGGCGGCGTTCTACACGCTGCTTGTGTTCGCGCTGTGGCGCTCGTTTTGACGTTTGACGACCGAAGCTTCGAAGGTATCGCAATGGCTGAATCCCGCGCCCTGGCCCAATTGGCCGAACTCGTCGCTGACACGCTCCACAAGCGCAGCCTGATGATGGCATCCGCCGAGTCGTGCACTGGCGGGCTGGTGTCCGCCGCCATCACCGACGTATCGGGTTCTTCCACGTGGTTTGAGCGCGGCTTCGTCGTCTATTCCAACGAAGCGAAATCGCAGATGTTGGGCGTTCCGGCGGCGCTGATCCGCGAACATGGCGCCGTGAGCGAACCGGTGGCGCATGCCATGGCTGAGGGCGCAGTGCTCAACAGCCGCGCGCAGGTGGCCGTCGCGATTACCGGTGTGGCGGGCCCGACCGGCGGTACGCCCGACAAGCCCGTCGGCATGGTGTGCTTTGGTTGGAGCAACCGGCTGCAAACGCGCGTGGAAACGCGCCACTTCAAGGGCGATCGCAAGCAGGTTCGCCTGCAGGCTGCCGAGCACGCGCTGCGCGGCGTACTCGACTTCCTCGACTCGGCGGAATGCTGATCTAGATCTCGCTGGGATGATCCGGCCGGCGACGATCTCCGTGATCGTGTTCCGACTGGTGTTCGTGGTCGTGCTCGTGGCGACGGTCGCGATCATGGTCGCGGCGCGTCGTCTCGTGCTGGTGGGTGTCGTCGCGCTCTTTCTCGAGCTTGCGGTCCGGGTCCTTGCCGGTCTCTTCCCGGTGCGTACCGGCAACGGGGCCGTGCGGATGCGTGGTCATGGCGTCCTCGCTCTTACCGCAACCGGACCGACAGAGCGGATCAGTTGCGGAACTGGTTGATCTGGTCTCGGGTGGCAAGCGCCACGCGGCGAGCGGCATCGGCGAAATCGCTGTCGGTGCTCGCGTAGAGAATGGCCCGCGACGAGTTGATCATCATGCCGGTACCGTCGGCCGTGCGGCCGGCGCGCACCGTGGCTTCGATGTCGCCTCCCTGGGCGCCAACGCCCGGAATCAGCAGCGGCATGTCGCCGACAATCTCCCGCACCTTGGCAATCTCTTCGGGAAAGGTCGCACCCACCACCAGGCCCATCTGGCCGCTGGTGTTCCACACGTCGCGCGCACGTTCGGCCACGACCTGATAGACAGGGCGGCCGTCGGTTTCGAGGAACTGCACATCGCTGCCGCCGGCGTTGGACGTGCGGCACAGCACGATCACGCCCTTGTCGGCGTGCGCGAGATACGGCTGCATCGAGTCAAAACCCATGTACGGGCTGACGGTGACGGCGTCGGCCTGGTAGCGCTCGAAGGCTTCCTTGGCGTAGTGCTCGGCGGTTGAGCCGATATCGCCGCGCTTGGCATCAAGAATGACGGGAACGCCCGGATAGGCTTCGTGGATGTAGCTGATGAGCTGCTCGAGCTGGTCTTCAGCGCGCTGCGAGGCAAAGTAGGCGATCTGCGGCTTGAACGCGCAGACAAGGTCGGCGGTCGCGTCCACGATGGCGCGGCAGAATGAGAAGATCGCTCCGCCCGTGCCGGTCAGCGACGCCGGCAGGCGTGCCGGGTCAGGATCGAGCCCGACGCACAGCAGGGAGTTGTTGCGTTGCCAGGCGGCAGCCAGTTGTTCGGTAAATCGCATGGTGTCGGGAATGTGAGAGCGGCCGGACGGCCGCATGACTTGCGTTCATTTTACCCGTCGGGCGGCCCGGTGGCGGCATCTTCCGGACGTGGCATCGGCCCCACGCGTGCGCGCCAAGGCACCGTTTGTGGCTGAATCCGCAGGCTCTTTAGGCTACACTCGGCGCGATTTTTCGCCGCCCGTTCAACGCCTGCTTCAAGGAAACACCCCATGATCAATCTGTTCGTCGTGCAAAAAGGTCGTCTCGCGCAGGAACAGGTTGAAGAACGCAGTGAACTGCTGCAGCACAAGCCGATCTGGATCGACGTGATCGACCCAGACGACGAAGAGCTGGCGTGGATCAAGGAAGCCTACGGCGTGGTCCTGCCCGAGCTGGAGCAATTGGGCGACCTGGAAGCCTCCGCCCGCTACTTCGAAGGCGAAGACGGCCACATCCACATCCGCACCGATTTCCTGCTCGACGAAGAAACAACCTCGCGCAACGTGCGCGTGGCCTTCGTGCTGACCAAGGATGTGCTCTTCTCGATCCACGACGAAGATCTGCCCGCGTTCCGGCTGGTGCGCATGCGTGCGCGGCTGCGCCCGGGCTCGGTGCGCAACGCCAAGGATGTGCTGATGGATCTATACGCCACCGATGCGGAATACTCGGCCGACTCTATCGAAGAAGTCTATGAACGCCTCGAAGATGCCAGCAGACGCGTGCTGGCCGATGAGGTGACCGATGCTGCCGCCGCCGATGTGCTGGAGATCATCGCCCGCGTGGAAGACTTGAACGGCCGAATCCGCCGCAATGTCATGGATACGCGCCGAGCCGTGTCATTTCTGCTGCGCAGCCAGTTGCTCTCGGCCGATCAGCAGGACGAAGCGCGCCAGGTGCTGCGCGACATCGATTCCATCGAGAATCACACGGCGTTCCTGTCGGACAAGGTCAACTTCCTGATGGATGCCACCGTCGGCTTCATCAACATCAACCAGAACAAGATCATCAAGCTGTTCTCGGTGGTGTCGGTGGCGTTGATGCCGCCCACGCTGATCGCCTCGATCTACGGCATGAACTTCAAGGTGATGCCGGAGCTGGACTGGGCTGAAGGCTACCCGTACGCGATCGTGATGATGGTGGTGTCGGCGGCGATTCCGCTGGTGTACTTCCGCCGCAAAGGCTGGCTGAAGTAGCTCGCTGCGAGGTCAATCCGGCAGCGTGGCCGAGCCCATGCGGTTGGCGATCACCGTGGCCTTGCGCGTGAAGTTCACGTGCACGTTGGCGCAGTAGCTCTTCTTGTCGAAGCACTTCGGTGCAGGCAGCGCCGCCGCCAGTCGCGCTGCCTGACCGACCGTGAGTTGCGAGGCCGGGCGTTTGAAGTAATGCTGCGCCGCCGCTTCCGCGCCGAACACGCCCTCGCCCCATTCCACCGAGTTCAGATAGATCTCGAGAATGCGTTCCTTATCGAGCCAGAACTCGAGCATCCACGTGATGACAAGTTCTTCGCCCTTGCGCAGGTAGTGGCGTTCGCCCGAGAGGAACAGGTTCTTGGCCAATTGCTGCGTGATGGTCGAACCGCCCGCGACCACGTGGCCGCGCCGCTTGTTTTTCTCCCACGCGTCGAGCATGGCGTCGACTTCCCAGCCGCTGTGCGAGACGAAATCCGCGTCTTCACTGGCGATGACCGCGCGTTTGAGGTTGCGCGAGATCTGGTCGTAATTGACCCAGCGGTGGTCGACCTTGCAGGTGAAAACATTGGCGCCGCACAAGCGCATACGCTCAGCGCGCATGAAACTCGTAGACGACGGATCAAATACCTGCCAACTCGCGATGGCAGCGAAGAAGTACAGGTTGAGTGCGACCACGCCCGCAACGAAGCAGCCGATCACGTAGCTGAACCAACGCATCATCGCAGGGCTGCGCTCCAGGTTCAGCGAGGCGCGCGCGCCGCGACCGCGGCTTCGCCCTGCAGCCCTTCGCGCATGGCGAGCAGCACCGGCGCGGTGTCCGGGCGCACGCCGCGCCAGACGAAGAACGATTCCGCGGCCTGCTCCACCAGCATGCCCAGGCCGTCCCATGCGCGGGCGCCGTTGCGCCGGGCGAACTCCATGAACACCGTCGGACGCGGGCCGTACATCATGTCGTAGGCCAGCGCGTTGGGGCCGAACACGGTGGTCGGGATCGGCGGCACTTCGGCCTGCAGGCTGCTCGCCGTGGCGTTGATGATGACGTCGAAAACGTCGTCCGCAGCAAGCTCGTCATAGCCCCCGCCCACGAGTTCAACCTCGTGCAGCTTGGCCGAGACCTCGAAGCGCTCGACCAGCCTGTTGGCGCGATCGGCCGTGCGGTTGGCCAGGAACACGCGCGCGGGCTTGTGCTCCAGCAGCGGCAGCAGCACGCCGCGCGCCGCACCACCCGCGCCCAGTAGCAGCACGCGCTCGCCTTCGAGCGCGTTGCCGATGTTGTGGGTGATGTCGCGCATCAGGCCGACGCCGTCGGTGTTGTCGCCAAAAATCTCTTCACCATCGAACTTGAGCGTGTTGACCGCGCCGGCCGATTCCGCCCGCAGCGACAACGACGTCGACATGGCATACGCATCGAGCTTGAACGGCACCGTCACGTTGAGCCCGCGTCCGCCTTCACGCACGAAGGTCATCACGGTTTCGTCAAACGCGATCAACTCGGCGTAGATACGGTCGTAGCGGATGCGCTGCCCGGTCTGCTGCGCAAACGCGGCATGGATGATGGGCGACTTGCTGTGCGCGATCGGGTTGCCGATCACGCCATAGCGATCTGTGGGCGGCGCGCTCGCGGCGGCGAGGATGGCCTCTTGAAACGACGACGGCATGGACGACGAAATCAACGGGTCTGCAGGTGGGTTTCCAAGCCTGCGCGGGTGAACTTGAACGTGGCGACCACATCCTGGATGTCGACGCGCTTGCGCATCTCGGCCGGGAAGGCGCCAAACGGTGAAGACGAACGCACGATGGCCACGGCCTGGCGATCCAGCGCGGGGTTGCCCGAGCTCTTTGCGATCTCGATGCCTTCGATCTTGTAGCCGTCCTGGTTATAGCCGAGCTGGCCTTCGCGGTTGATGCTGATCACGACGATCAGCTCGCCATACAGCGGGCGGCCGTTCTGGCTGGGAAAGTTTGCGGTGCCGCGGGCTTCGATCTTGCGCCGCACGGCATCGTAGTAGCGGGCGTAATCCACCTGGCGGGCGCTGGCGGCTGTCAGCACATTGCGGCGCGGGCGCTTGGCGTAGTTCTCGAGATTCCGGTCGATCTCGGCCTGCAGCCGGGCGATTTCGTCTTGCGTGGTGCGGTCGTCGGTGCCGTTGGTGGGCGACGGCTGCGGACGCTCGCCGGGCTTGACCTGACGATCGTTGACCAGCGGCGCGCGCTCGGTCGATTGCGTCAGCAGGCGGCGCTGCTCTTGCTCGAGATACTCAACGCGGCGCTGTGTGAGCTTGATGGCGTCGCCGGTCTGCTCATTGGTGTCAGCGGGCAGCGGCGTGGTGGCGCGCTGCTGGTCATATTCGCCACCGCCGTTCAGGTTGACCTGGGCCACGGCCGTCGCCTTGGACGGTGCCGTCGACGACTTGGCGTTGACCAGCACCACATCCAGGCCCGGATCGTCGCGCTTGATATCGAACGCCTCGGGGGCCACCACGCGCACGAACAGCAGTACAACATGCACGGCCAGCGACACCACCAGCGCCTTGGTGAGCGTGCTGCTGCCGGACCAGTCCGGACGGTTTGCGAGGGCGGCCATGGGGCGATTCCTGGTCGATGCGCGAAGAATGAAGGTCAGGCTGCGATTGTAGTTAGGCAGCGGCAGGCGTTCCACCGCTCTCGCCGTCTTGCGGCGGCGGCGCCACAGCCGCGTCGGCTTCTGCGCGAGCCTCTTCCCCATCAGCAGCCGGTTGTGGTTCAGCCGGCACATCAGCCTCAGCCTCTGCCGCGGCCAGTTCTTCTTCAATGGCTTCGGCTTCAGCTTGTGCGCCCGCTTCGGGCGCGAGGATTTCAACCACGCGGCACGACACTTCCAGGCTGATCTCGTCGGTGTCCAGGACATCGAGCACGACATGCGTGCCGCGTGGCGTCTGTGCCAGTTCCGGCACCTTCGTCACCAGCGGAATGTCGGCGAAGCGCACGGCGCCTTCCTTGAGCACCACGGCCTGCATGCGCGTTCGGTTTTCCTGCTTGAGCCAGCGCAGGCACCAGTAGCGCTCCATGGTCGACTGGTGGTCGGCATAGGCAGCGTAGGTGGCTTCAAAGTCGGCCACGGCGGCCAGCAGGTCGGCATCTTTGGGCTTGAACGGCGCGATCAGCTTGGCCGTCACGCCATGCTGCGCCACCGCAGCGATCTGCCATTGATTGACCAGATCGACATAGCGGCGCAGCGGCGAGGTGCTCCACGCATACTGCGCCACGCCCAGACCTTCATGCGGCGCCGGATACGTCTGCATGCGCGTGCGGTGCATACCCCAGGCCTTCTGCGTGCGATAGATGCCCGGCACCCCAGCGTCGGCCAGCATGCGGCCCCACGTGCTGTTGGCCAGGATCATCAATTCGGCGACGATCTTGTCCAGCGGCGAGCCGCGTTTGCGCTGTTCGATCCGCACGCGCTCGCCGCCACCATCGGCCTCGGGAATCGCATCGATGTAGAACGAATAATCGCCCTTCTGCGCGCCCTCGGGCTTCAGGCCGCTGGCAATGCGTGCCTGCTGGCGGCCGTCGTACAACGCGCACACAAACGGCCACAACACGGCCAGTTCGGCCTTGAACGGGTAGTCGCCCGAGCCATCGGCCAGCGCGTCGGCGGTGATCACGTCGTCGAGCAGGTTGTGGCGCAGGTTGGCCGCCACGGTCACGGATTCGCAGCGCGTCTCGCTCGCGGTGACCGCCCACGTTGCACGGTCGACCGTCACATACAGCGACAGCGCTGGGCACGCGCGCCCTTCTTGCAGCGTGTAGCGATCCACCACCGACTCCGGCAACATCGTGATCTTGTCGCCGGGGAAATACACGGTCGACAAACGCTGGCGTGCAATCACGTCCAACGGCTCGCCACGCTGGATGCCGAAGCCCGGCGCGGCAATGTGAATACCGATCCGCACCGTGGCGTCATCAATGGGCGTAACGGAGATGGCATCGTCGATTTCCGTGGTGGTCACGTCATCGATCGAAAAGGCGCGCACGTCGGCGGCCGGCAGCTCCATCGCCGGTTCCGGCACGGTCACATCCGGGAAACCGGTGCCCTTCGGGAAGCATTCCGAAAGGAAACGCGCCTCATGCAGCGCGCGGGCATTGGCAATGCCGCCCACTGCCACCATCAGGCGCATCGGCGACAGGCCCAGCACCGTGCACGCCGCATCGAGCGCCTTGTATTCGAGACTGTTCTTGTCCGGCTTGAACAGCAGTTGCAGCGTCTTGCCGCGGAAGGCCTCGGGCAGTCGCATCGCCTTCAGCTCGGCTTCGTATTCGGCTTGCAGAGCAGCTTGCTGCTTCTTGCGCTCCAAGCCTGCGAGCGCGGCCTTCAGTTGGTCTTCAGGTGCGCGCTGATAGCGGCCTCGGCCCTTGCGGCGGAAGTAGATCGGCGAGCCATGCAGCGCGATGGCCAGCGCCGCCTGCTGTGTGGCATTGGCGCCGGCGCCAAAATACTCGCCGGCCAAATCGGTGAAGCCGAACTCGTCCGCTGAAGCGCATTCCCAGAGGAAATCCAAGTCGATCTCTGCCGACAGCGCCTGGGCCGCCTGCGACAGCTCACCGGCGGACGGCTGCGCGAATTGCAGCAACACGTCGCGCGATTTGACCTTGGTGCGCTTGGCGCTCGGCAACTCGACCTGATAGGCCTCGCCCTGTTGGGACAAGACAGTGCCCGCGCGGATTTCGCCGCCTTCTTCAAACAGCAACTGCATGGATTTGTATGGATCGCGGCACTCGCACGAGCAGGCACCGCTTTGAATGAGTGGAATGACCGCGCGCCCTTACGTGACAACGTTACGCGCGGCGATAAAAAGTTGGGGGCGATGATACCGCACTGGCTCGACGCCCGGCCCGCGAAATACGCTTACCGCGGAGGTTGGAAGCGAGCCAGCGCAGGTAGGAAAACCTCCGTTACCAGCATCGCGCTCGCTCCGCGCCGGAAGACCGACCGGCGGGCTGGCAGCCGGGCGGTGCCGACAACAGGCGCATCGCCTAGCGCGTCATGCGCGCGGCGCACCAGCGGGTGGCGCGCGTCCAGCAAGGCGAATTCGAAACCACCGCGCTCGACACGCGGATCGGCAAACAGCGAGTGGCCCAGCGGCTGCGTCCCCAGCGCTTTCAGGAACGGCCAGTCGAGCGCCACACTGCGCGGATGCACGATCGTGTGTGCATAGACCACCGGGATCTCGTCGCAGATCAGCAGGACTTCGCGGACCAGCGTCTCAGCAGGGCCCGACATGCCAAGACAACGCCACTCGTCACGCAACGGCATCGCGCGCCGCTGGCCGAGCAATTGCACGCGAAAGCGCGACGATGCCGCACGAAGCCTGGCCGTCAGCGAATCGGCGCCTACGGCCCAGCGCGCCCAGTGCCGGTCATAGACCACTGCCGGAGGCAACGCGCTGCGCCAGAGGCCCCGCGGGTACGACGGGAAATCGGTCATGCGGCACAGAAAGGGTGGGCCGCCAACAGATCGGCTGGAACGCCGCAGAACACGAGCACTTCGTCCATATACTGCGCGAAGTCGCTGATGCCGTGGTCGCTGCCGTCAATGAGGCGAGTGGCCGCGCCAGGAAAGTGATCGAGCATTTCGCGGTAGTCGAGCACCTCGTCGCCGGTGGCGGCGAGCAGGTAGTAGCGCTCGGGCTGCGTGATGGCGGGCACGGCCAGCGCGCGCAGCTCATCCAGATGATGCGGCTCGACGCGGATCGTGCCACCGCCATGCCACAACGGCTGTTCGCCGACGTATTTGGCGAGATCCCGCTCAGGACGCGTAGCCGGATTGAGCATTGCCGCGCGAAGCCCATGGCGCTCTGCCAGCCAAGTGGCGTAAAAGCCGCCCAGAGACGAGCCGATGAGTGCCGGCTTGGTGCCGTCACGCGCACTCAGCTCCGCGATCAGCGCATCTGTCTCGGCCATCGCCTCGCGCGGCGAGACGGGCAGCATCGGGCATACGTACTGATTCGCCAGCCCTACGGACGCCATCCGCCTGCCTAGCAGCTGCGCTTTGAACGAGCGCGGCGACGAACGAAATCCGTGCAGATAGACGATGGATGCCAGCATATGAGATTCAATTCGCTGTCTCGGCGCGTTCGGCCAAGGCGTCCAGCAGCTTCTGATGTACGCCTCCGAAGCCGCCGTTGCTCATGACAAGCACATGGTCGCCCGGGCGGGCGGCAGCTGTGACGGCTTCGATTAATGCGCTCAGATCAGAAAACGTCTTCGCGCGCTCCCCCAGCGGGGCCAGCGCCCCAGCCAAATCCCAGCCGAGGGCGTCGCGGCCATTGGCTGCGCCATAAGCGAAGATCTGTTCAGCGCCGGACAGGCTGTCGGGAAGGGCCAGTTTCATCACGCCCAACTTCATGGTGTTTGACCGTGGCTCCAGCACTGCCAGGATGCGCCCCTTGCCGACACGACGGCGCAGGCCCTCGATGGTGGTGCGAATCGCCGTCGGGTGATGGGCAAAATCATCGTACACAGTCACGTCATTCACGGTGCCACGCACTTCCATGCGCCGTTTCACATTTTCGAAACGGGCCAGGCTTTCAATGGCTTGGGCAGGCGGCACGCCCACGTGGCGGGCGGCGGCAATGGCGGCCAGCGCGTTCATGCGGTTGTGGTCGCCCTGAAGTGCCCACCGGACCCTGCCCTGCGTTTGGCCCTGGAAAACGACATCGAAGCTATCGTCATCGGCGAGGTTTTCGACTTCCCAGCCGAGGTTGCCCTCCGCCCCGAACTGCTCGACTTCCGACCAACATCCGCGCTCAAGTACACGCTTCAGGCTATCTTCCCGACCATTGACCAGGAGGCGGCCCTGACCGGGCACGGTGCGCACCAGATGATGAAATTGGGTTTCGATCGCGGCAAGATCGGGAAAGATGTCGGCGTGATCGAATTCGAGGTTGTTCAATATGGCTGTACGGGGGCGGTAATGAACGAACTTGCTGCGCTTGTCGAAGAAGGCCGTGTCGTACTCGTCCGCTTCAATCACGAAGAAGTCGGATTCCGTCAGGCGCGCCGACAGCCCGAAGTTGCGTGGCACGCCGCCCACCAGGAAGCCCGGGTTGTAGCCGGCATCCTGCAGGATCCACGCGAGCATCGATGTCGTGGTCGTCTTGCCGTGTGTGCCTGCCACGGCAAGCACCCACTTCTGGCGTAGTACGTTGTCGCCGAGCCATTGAGGACCGGAGATGTAGGGCAAATTGCGATCCAGGATGGCTTCCATGAGAGCGTTGCCACGGGAGATCACGTTGCCGATCACGTAAAGATCGGCGCCGATGGAGAGCTGTTCGGGGTCAAAGCCTTCGATCAGCTCGATGCCTTGCGCTTCGAGCTGGGTGCTCATCGGAGGGTAGACGTTGGCGTCGCAGCCGGTGACGCGGTGGCCGGCCTGACGGGCGATCAGGGCAATGCCGCCCATGAAGGTGCCGCAGATTCCAAGGATGTGGATATGCATGGGAGCCATCTCAACTTCGTTGCGCCGCATTGTACCTGCGGCTTCAGGGCGGCCCGCGCGCTTCAGTAAAATAGAGCCATGTCCAAACGACCCACCCTCGACCCCGCCCGCGTGCGGGAGGAAATCGCCGTCAGCGCCGCCCGCATGATCGCGGAAGACGGCGTTGACTACGCCACCGCTAAACGCAAGGCCGCGCGCCAGGTGCTCGGTACGGAATCCCGCGCGCCCGGCGAATGGCTGCCGGACAACGAACAGGTCGAAACGGAAGTCCGCGAATACCAGGCGCTGTTCCAGGCTGAATCCCAGCCGCGCGTGCTGGCGTTGCTGCGTCGCATTGCACTGGTGCTGATGGAAGGGCTGGCAATCCATAACCCGTACCTCGCGGGCGCGGTCTTCAACGGCACCGCCAGCGAGCACTCCGACATCCACCTGCAGGTCTTCTGCGACAGCCCGAAGGACGTGGCGATCTTCCTGCTCAACGCCGGCGTGGATTTCGACACGACAGAAAGTGCTCACTTCGCCGGCCGCGACGAAGTAGAAACGCTCAGCTTCCTGTGGCGTGGCCAGTGGCCCGCCGGGCCCGAATCTCGTGAGCTTGCGCGGGAGTTGCGCGCTGAAACGGGCACACCCGTCGGCGTTCATATCGCCCTATACGACATGAACGACGTGCGCGGCGCGCGGCGCGCAGACGCTACCGGCAAGACCCAACGCGGCGACGCGGCGGCGGTACGCGCCCTGCTGTCGCAGGGGTGATCGCCCGACAGGAGTACAATCCCGCACGCTCCGCCTCTGTCTATATATAGAGACCTCTGCAAAACCATGTCCCGCCGCACCACTCTGACTGCCCTGCTGATGGCCGGCCTGATTGCCGCGACGACGGGCGTCTATTTCGGGCATCGTGCCACCGAACCCAAAACGCCGGCTGACACTGCTGTCGCCGCGTTTTACAGCAGCAAGCTCCCGGACGCCAATGGCGCCCCGTTGGATCTGGCCGCTTTTCGTGGTCAGCCGGTGGTGATCAATTTCTGGGCACCGTGGTGCGGTCCTTGCGTGGAAGAAATGCCAGAACTGTCTGCGCTGGCGCAGGAGCAGAAGGCCCAGGTAAAGTTCGTTGGCATTGGCATTGACTCGGCGTCCAATATCCAGACCTTCCTGGGTAAGGTACACGTCACATACCCGATTGCGGTGGCGGGCTTTGGTGGGACGGAACTGGGCCGCCAGTTCGGCAACGAAGTCGGCGGCCTACCGTTTACTGTGATTCTCAATGCACAAGGTGAGATCACTTTCCGGAAGATGGGTCGTGTGCATGCGGACGAACTGCGCGAGGCCCTGCAGCGCACGTGAATGTACAAAAACGTCATATGACGCTCATGTGCACGCAACTCCCCTTCTTCTCCGGCAAAAGCATAGGCGGGACGCCCAAGATCGGTGAAAACACCGATTTGTTGAGAGTTTTTCAGCAAAAACTAGACAAAGCATTCTAAGTTGCTGTAAATTGCGCCCAACTTCGCTCAACCGGTCAAAACCGTGGCTGACAAACCCATCGCCAAAGCGCTTCGCAACGTGCTCGTACTGCACGGCCCGAACCTCAATTTGCTTGGGACGCGCGAACCGGAAGTCTATGGTGCAACCACCCTCGCCGACATCAATACCGCCTTGGTCGAACGCGCTACGGCGCGCGGCGTGACGCTGGCGCACTTCCAGTCGAACCACGAAGGCGCACTGGTCGACCGCATCCATGCCGCCAAGAGCGAAGGCATCGAATTCATCATCATCAATCCGGCCGCCTACACGCACACGAGTGTGGCCCTGCGCGATGCGCTGGCCGGCGTGGTGATTCCGTACATCGAAGTGCATCTGTCCAACGTGCATCGTCGTGAGCCGTTCCGCCACCATTCGTATCTGGCGGACCAGGCGGTGGGCGTGATTTGCGGGCTGGGCTGGCGCGGCTATCTGGCGGCGCTGGACTTCGCAATCGACCAACACGGCGGCTGATCAGCCGTCTTCTTCCTTTTATTTCAATCACTTAACCAACGCAACGACGCCAGCGCCTGGAGCGCCTTTCACCGATGCGCGACTGAAGAGCCATTCGCGCGCATCCACCGCCCCAGATCGCCGACGCTGCAGGAGAACGTTCATGGATTTGCGCAAGCTGAAAACGCTGATCGACCTGGTGGCCGAATCGGGCATTTCGGAGCTCGAAGTGACCGAAGGCGAAGGCAAGGTCCGCATCGTCAAGTCGGCGCCGCAAGTGATGGCCCCGATGCAATATGCGCCGATGCCGATGCAGGCTGCACCGGCTATGGGCGCACCCGCCGCAGCAGCTCAGGCTGCCGTCGGCGCTGAGGCTGCTGCCCCGGCCCTGCCCGCCGGCCACATCGTGACGTCACCGATGGTCGGCACGTTCTACCGCTCGCCGTCGCCGGGCGCAGCCGAGTTCGTCAAGGTGGGCGACACCGTCAAGGAAGGGCAGACCATCTGCATCATCGAAGCGATGAAGCTGCTCAACGAGATCGAAGCCGACAAGGCCGGCGTCATCAAGGAGATCCTGATCGAGAACGGCCAGGCGGTGGAATACGGCCAACCGCTGTTCGTGATCGGCTGATCTTCCGGCATCTGACCCTCTT
Organism: Ralstonia sp. 110700041-2; assembly: GCF_056280165.1. NCBI lineage: Bacteria > Pseudomonadati > Pseudomonadota > Betaproteobacteria > Burkholderiales > Burkholderiaceae > Ralstonia > Ralstonia sp. 110700041-2. The sequence goes on from NZ_JBSFAI010000012.1 coordinate 82,280, forward strand.
CGTGCGGCGCGCAGCGCGCCGCATCCGAGCGCGAGCCGGCGTACAAGGGCTGCCACTGAGCGCGGCCCGGCCACAGCGCCCTCGCCTCTCCTTTTTGTAGCGAGAACACGATGTTCGACAAGATCCTGATCGCGAATCGCGGCGAGATCGCTCTTCGCATCCAGCGCGCCTGCCGCGAACTCGGCATCAAGACCGTGGTGGTCTATTCCGAGGCGGACAAGGAAGCCAAATACGTCAAGCTGGCCGACGAAGCCGTGTGTATCGGCCCGGCACCGTCGCCCCTGTCGTACCTGAATATGCCGGCCATCATCTCGGCCGCCGAGGTGACCGACGCCCAGGCCATCCACCCCGGTTACGGCTTCCTGTCGGAAAACGCCGACTTTGCCGAGCGTGTAGAGCAATCCGGCTTCACCTTCATCGGCCCGACGCCCGAATCGATTCGCCTGATGGGCGACAAGGTTTCAGCCAAGCAGGCGATGATCAAGTCAGGCGTGCCGTGCGTGCCGGGCTCGGAAGGCGCCCTGCCGGAAGACCCGAAGGAAATTCTGGCAACGGCCAAGAAGGTCGGCTATCCGGTGATCATCAAGGCAGCTGGCGGCGGCGGTGGCCGTGGCATGCGCGTGGTGCACACCGAGGCTGCGCTGATCAACGCCGTCAACATGACGCGCGAAGAAGCCGGCCGCGCCTTCGGCAATCCGGAAGTCTATATGGAGAAGTTCCTGGAGCATCCGCGTCACGTGGAGATCCAGATCCTGGCCGACCAGCACCGCAATGCCGTCTGGCTGGGCGAGCGCGATTGCTCCATGCAGCGCCGCCACCAGAAGGTGATTGAGGAAGCGCCGGCACCGCACATTCCGCGCCGCCTGATCGAACGCATTGGTGACCGCTGCGCCGAGGCCTGCAAGAAGATCGGCTACCGTGGCGCCGGCACGTTCGAGTTCCTGTACGAGAACGGCGAGTTCTACTTCATCGAAATGAACACGCGCGTACAGGTCGAACATCCGGTCACGGAAATGATCACGGGCGTCGACATCGTGCAGGAGCAGATCCGCGTGGCGGCCGGCGAAAAGCTGCGCTTCCGCCAGAAGGACATCGTGCTCAAGGGCCACGCGATCGAGTGCCGCATCAACGCGGAAGATCCGTTCAAGTTCACGCCCTCGCCTGGCCGCATCACGTCGTGGCACGTGCCGGGTGGTCCGGGCGTCCGCGTGGACTCGCACGCCTACAACGGCTACTTCGTGCCGCCCAACTACGACTCGATGATCGGCAAGGTCATTACGTACGGCGCCACGCGCGAGCAGGCCATCGCCCGCATGCGCATCGCCCTGTCGGAAATGGTGGTGGAAGGGATCCAGACCAACGTGCCGCTGCACCGCGACCTGATGCTCGACGCCAACTTCGTTGAAGGCGGCACCGACATCCACTACCTGGAGCACCGTCTGGCGCAACAGGAAGTGGCCAAGGGTGGCGGCAAGTGACGTACCGCGAATGCGTGCTCGAAGTGGCGCGTGACGACGCCGAAGCGTTGTCCGAAGCTCTGTTTGATCTTGGCGCGCTGTCGGTCTCGGTGGAAGATGCCGATGCCGACACGCCCGAAGAGCAACCGCTCTTTGGCGAGCCCGGCCACGAACCAACACGCCTGGCGTGGAACCGCTCGCGCGTGGTTGCCCTGCTCGCCGAGGATGCCGATCCGGCATTGTTGGTGGCAGCCGCAGCCAACGAGATCAACCTGTCGCCGCTGCCTGCGTACACCGTGCGCGAAGTCGAAGAGCAGGACTGGGTGCGCGTCACGCAATCGCAGTTCGAGCCCATCCATATTGGTGAGCACATCTGGGTCGTGCCGTCCTGGCACGACGCGCCAGAACCCGACGCCGTGGTGCTGGAACTGGACCCAGGCCTGGCGTTCGGCACCGGCAGCCACCCGACCACGCGCCTGTGCATGGAATGGCTGGAGCAGCACGTGCAACCCGGTGAACGCACGCTGGACTACGGCTGCGGCTCGGGCATCCTGGCCATCGTCGCCAAGAAGCTGGGCGCCGGCGAAACCATTGGTGTCGACATCGATCCCAACGCGGTGGAGGCTTCGCGCTACAACGCCGAACGCAACCACGTCGAAGCCACCTTCGCCCTGCCCGACGATGCGCCGGAAGGCACGTTCGATCTGGTCGTCGCCAACATCCTGTCGAACCCGCTCAAGCTGATGGCAGCCATGCTCTGCGCGCGCGTGCGCCCGGGCGGCCGGCTGATTCTGTCGGGCGTGCTTGAGCGCCAGGCCGAAGAAGTCGCCGCTGCGTACGCCTCCACCATTCCGCTTACCGTGTGGCGTGCACGTGACGGCTGGGTCTGCCTGCATGGTGTGAAGCCGACATAATTTCATCGCATTGCGCGCCAGTGCCCCCTGCAAAGGTCGACGCTGGCGCCTCTGTCTGCAATACTCGCGCGGTCGGCTTTTTTCTCCTCGTCCCGCATGGCAACTGCGCCACAAGCTGCGCCACGTTTGGCCGCCCGCTGCCCCAACTGTCAAACCGCATTCCGCGTTGTTGCCGATCAGCTTCGGCTGCGCGGCGGGCTGGTCCGTTGCGGCCGCTGCAATCACGTCTTCGATGGCCGCGATCACCTGATCGAGCTTGGCGCCCCGCCCGCGCCTGCAGCGCGGACCGCCGAAGCACCGCAGCCACAGCAATCACCGGAACACGCTACTCGCATTGCGCCGCTCGCAACGCCCGCCGCCCCTGAACCGGAAACGCCCGCGGCACCGCCTGCCGCAGACGACGACCACGGCTTCGGCATGACGCTGATCTGGGAAGAAGACGTTCCCGAAGAAGGCGTCGCAGAAGTGCATCTGGGGGAAGTTGAAGGCGCAACACCCGCGCCCGACGTGCAATCGACCGCACCCGACACGCGTCCGCTGCCGGACGAAGCGCCAATCGAGCGCGCTGCCGAGCCTGCCGCCGAACCCGCGCAGCAGGCACCTCAACCGGAACCGCCCGCGGCGGCCGCCACGCCCGCCGATCCGTTCCACGGCCTGCCTCCCATCCGCGACCTTGACGACGAGGAAGACGCGTTCGCGGCCGCCATACCCAAGCAGCCGTCGGCCGACTTGCCGGTTGAGCTTGCCGTCTCGCCCACAGCGGTTCCGGTAGCGACAGCGTCCGCGTCGGGAGCCATCGCATCACCAAAGCCCGAGGCGGAAAAGCACGATTCGGTCTGGATGCGCCACGAAACCGATCCGCACACGCTTTTTGCGCCGGTGCCGCGCCGCCATGGTCACGCACGTCGCACGCAAGCCGAGGCCGCCAGCCCGACGCCACAGCGCACGCTGACCGGCGCCCCGCGTCCGCGCAAGGTGCGGGGGCCGAACCACGGTGTCTCTGCCGCGACGCTGGATTTCTTGCGCGCCGCGCAAGCCCGCGACCAAACACGCAAAACGACGGGACGCCGCGCACTGGCGCGCGTTGCGATCGGCGTGCTGGCGGTGACGGCCGTGCTGCAACTGCTCTTCCTGGCCCGCGCCGAGATCGCGCGCCGCGTGCCCTCCACACGGCCGATGTTGGAGGCGATGTGCCAGCCGTTGCATTGCACGATTGCGCCACCGCGTGATCTCGATGCATTGCAGATCGAATCGTCACAACTGCAGCGGCAAGAAGGCGAAGCGTCCGACCAGTACGTGCTGACGGCGACATTGCGCAACCGCGCCGGCGGCCCCATCGCCCTGCCGGCCATCGAGTTGGTCACGACCGACTTGCAAGACCAGCTGCTGTCGCGCCGCGCACTGTTGCCTACCGACTACCTGAACCCGACCGACAGTGCATACGGCAAGTCAGGGCTGCCCGCCCGCGCCGAACTACCGATTCGGGTACGATTCCAGTCACAGCGCCCGACGGCCAATTACCGGGTCCTGATTTTTTACCCCTGAATTTTCACCCCTGGCGTAGAGCCGCTAACAAGACCCTCCTGGCCGGGCATGCCGACGCAGACAGTGCAAGCGGTACGGCAAGGAGGCGACGCCAGGCGGGTTCTGTTAGCGGCTCTTCCCCCAACACGTATCAAAGGAAGGAGTAACACCATGGCAAACGTGACCCTTGGCGGCAACCCGATCGAAGTCGGCGGCCAATTCCCGACCGCAGGCTCGAAGGCCCCGGCATTCACGCTGGTCGGCGCAGACCTGAAAGACGTGTCGCTCGCTGACTTTGCCGGCAAGCGCAAGGTCCTGAACATCGTGCCGAGCCTGGACACCCCGGTGTGCGCCACCTCCACGCGCAAGTTCAACGAAGCCGCTGCCAAGCTGGACAACACGGTCGTGCTGTCCATCTCTGCCGACCTGCCGTTCGCAGCCGGCCGCTTCTGCACCACCGAGGGCATCGCGAATGTGAAGCCGCTGTCGACCTTCCGCGACAAGGGTTTCAAGCAAGCCTACGGCGTCGACATCACGTCGGGCCCGCTGGCTGGCGTGACCGCCCGCGCCGTGGTCGTGCTCGACGCCGACGACACCGTCCTGTACTCGCAACTCGTGCCCGAGATCAAGGACGAGCCGAACTACGACGCGGCCCTGGCTGCGCTGAAGTAAGCTGAACTGATTGCATCGAGACCAGCTTCCGGTCTCTCGTTCATCACACGGCCGTCCACTGGGCGGCCGTGTCATATCTGGAGTGCTTCAATATGGCCAGCGTGATCTGCGGCTCGATTGCCTACGACACCATCATGACGTTCGACGGACACTTCCGCGAACACATCCTGCCCGACAAGATCCACATCCTGAACGTTTCCTTCCTGGTGCCGACCATGCGCCGGGAGTTCGGTGGCTGCGCAGGCAACATCGCCTTCACGCTGAAGATGCTCGGCGGCGAGCCCATCATCATGGGCACGGTCGGCCAGGATGCCGGCCCGTATCTGGACTACCTGAAGAAGCTCGGTATCTCGACAGCGCATGTCACGGAGGTTCCGGACACGTTCACCGCGCAGGCGATGATCACGACTGACCGCGACAACAACCAGATCACCGCGTTCCACCCCGGCGCGATGAGCCATTCCAGCATCAATTCGGTCAAGAATGCACTGCCGGCAAGGCTCGGCCTGGTGGGCCCCGACAGCCGCGAAGGCATGCTGCACCACGCCACCCAATTTGCTGAATCCGGCGTGCCTTTTATCTTCGATTTGGGCCAGGCAATGCCGCTGTTTGACGGCGCCGACCTCCGCCACTTCGTTGAACTCGCCAGCTACGTGGTGGTCAATGACTACGAAGCGCAGGTCATGCTGTCACGCACGGGCTACAGTGCGGCAGAACTTGCGCAGCGCGTCGAGGCGTACATCGTCACGCGCGGGGAAGAAGGGGCGGAGATTTACGCCGACGGCAAGCAGTACACTATTCCGGCCGTGCCGGCCGAACGTGTGGTCGACCCGACCGGTTGCGGCGACGCGTTCCGCGGCGGCCTGCTCTACGGCATCGAGAACGGCCTGGACTGGGACACCACCGGTCGACTCGCCAGCCTGATGGGCTCGCTCAAGATCGCTTGCCAGGGCCCGCAGAATCATGGCCTGCCCGTCGACGAGATTGCCCGGCGCTTCGAATCCGCTTTCGGGTACCGGTATCAATAAGGAATAGACATGAAACCCATCTATCGCATCGGCGCCGCGACTCTGCTGGTCGCCGTCCTTGGCCTGCAAGGCTGCGCCATGGGCACCAATTCCAACAGCGCCTACTCCTCTGGTCAGGCGCAGCGCGAGCAGACCGTGCGCTTCGGTACGGTAGATTCCGTGCGCAATGTCGTGATCGACCGTGAGCAGACCGGCGTTGGCACGATTGCCGGCGGCGCGATTGGCGGCATCGGTTCGGCTGCGGCCATCGGGCGCGGCAACGGCTCGGTTGCGGCGGGTGTGCTCGGTGCGATTCTCGGCGGCGTCGCAGGCAGCGCGCTCGAAGGTCAGATGAACAAGCGGCCGGGCCTGGAAATCACCGTCAAGCTCGACAACGGTGAGTACCGCGCCATCACGCAAGACGCGGACGAGGCGTTCCGCCCTGGCGAGCGCGTGCGCCTGCTGTCATCGGGCGGCGTGACGCGCGTCACGCATTGATCGAGAACGCTCGGCCGATAGACCGAGGGGTTCATCGGAAACACCGCATCGGCTTCGTGCCGGTGCGGTTTTTTTATGCCCGAGAGAAACGTATGTGCGACGCTTGCGCCAAGAAAAAGCCCGCCGGGCGTGAGCCGATCGGCGGGCGGTGCAAGACACCAAGGTCTTGCGGACCGGATACGCAGTATCCGATCAGGTGGGCGCGACGTGCGCGCCGCTGTGGCCCCGGAGGATCACCGTCGTAAGAATGACTTACGGACGGTTGCCGGTCGGGAACGGCCATGCCGCAGCCGGGTTCAGCGCGGTCTTGGCAGCGGGTGCAGCAGGTGCAGCGGCCGGAGCAGCAGCGGGCTTGGCGACAGCCTTCTTGGCCGGAGCCTTCTTCGCAGCAGGCTTGGCAGCAGCCTTCTTGGCGGCCGGGGCCTTCTTCGCGGCAGCCTTCTTGGCGGCCGGCTTGGCAGCAGCCTTCTTCGCAGCCGGAGCCTTCTTGGCTGCAACCTTCTTCACTGCAGCTTTCTTGGCCGGGGCCTTCTTGGCTGCAACCTTCTTCACTGCAGCCTTCTTCGCAGCCGGGGCCTTCTTGGCTGCAACCTTCTTCACTGCAGCTTTCTTGGCCGGGGCCTTCTTGGCTGCAACCTTCTTCACTGCAGCTTTCTTGGCCGGAGCCTTCTTGGCAGCGACCTTCTTAGCTGCGACCTTCTTGGCCGGAGCCTTCTTAGCGGCCGGAGCAGCCTTCTTTGCAGCAGCCTTCTTGGCGGCCGGAGCCTTCTTTGCAGCGGCCTTCTTGGCCGGGGCCTTGGCGGCCGGTTTCTTCTTAGCAGCAGTTGCCATGGGAAACTCCTTCAAGATTGGGTATCGAACTATCGAGATTGAGCAACCCGACCGGCCCGATCCCACGATGCATTGGCACCGCCAGACCAACCGAGCGAGCGATTCATCGGCGCGCCACCAGACAGCAGTCGCACGCTAATGAATTCGGTAGGAAGATCTGCGACTTGCGCGGCGGACACACGCAGCAAGTTGCACGCCCCGGTCGCGCGCACGAGCGCAACCGTAGTCGGCCAGACAGGACACATCCGGCGAGTCTTCATCAATTGAGAGGACCGGGGCATCGTGGCCACACCGGTCGAAATTTGATCTTGCGCGAATCGCTGCGTGGACCACAAAGCCGCTTGCAGCGTGACTTTGCGGACAGCGAAAAACTGGAGAGCGCGCGTTTTCTTTTGGGGGTAGTACGCCCATCCCGACGGGGGGATCGCAGAGACGGCACCGAGTTCAAACAGCCCTGTCGGCGTGGCGTGCATCAAAGTGGTTACGCTCCTCGACTACCTTTCACTTGCCGCTTGGAACTTCATCGTCGTTGATCGCGCGAAGGTTCCTTGCATCGAAGTCAACGTCTTGTCAAGGCGAATCATAATTCGTTTGTGCGGTGATGTTAAGAGATTTATGCAAAAAGCGCGGTGAGTTTTGGTGAAGGATTGCGCTGCGTCTGTGCGTCGCTGCGATTCGCATCGCGCATGCGTGCAGATCGCTCTCGCGAACGCGCATTTTCTTGCGTCGTGACACCACGTTACGGCGTTGCTCCACGTTGACACATGCATCCCGCAAACCCAGTGATCATGCCGGTTTACAGCAACACGCGATGTCGTGTGGATGTACATCGTGAACACGTGCATGCACCTCGCGCGCGTTCGGTATCGTCGCGTGCGTCGACGTGCGCGCTGCGCGATGCGTGTCGAAAAAACCGATGCGTAGATGCGACAACGCACGCGAATTTTTCGCGCTCGACACGTCGATACGCATGCAATCGAAGCGATCGACGCGCGCTTATCGACGTGTTGAGCGTGTCGACAACGCCGCTGACACGCATCTCGACCACCGTCGATGCGCGCTGCGCGAAGTCGATGCGATTGCGATGGTCACCAGCGTGCATGCAGGTGCCGCAAATCGCGTGCCGCGCATCCGATGGGCGAGGTGGCGACGATATGGCCAACGCATCGATGCATGCGTGAGCGCGAATCGCATCGACGCGTCCGATACAGATATCGATGCGTGCGACACCGGCGCCCAGGCGTGATGATGGCGAACTGCGGGCGAGCACGACCGCGCAACCGCGACATGCGCTGTGTGAAAACCGATCGCCGATCGCGGGAAAACCCTGCTCAGCAACCGCTGAAAAGTTCACGCAACAGCGTTTGAAACGACGCTGTTTTACGACGATAGAAGGATTGTTCTACGGCAATCCGCAGGCCATTTTTGCTGCGATCTTATCGCCCGAAGAATGGCTTGCAGTCAAGTTTCATTCTGAATTGAGTTCCTAAATTGCTGCAACTGCATATTTGGGTGTCAGGTTGCCGCTGATTGTCACGCCATTCGGTTTCACTTCACGATCCGCTCACCACATCAGCACGGCATCGATCGCGCGATATGGCACGGGCCTGCGCGTGGCACGTGAGAAGACAGGGAGGTCGTCGCCAACCCCACACGCCTGGCGACGACAAACCCGATGAGCAAAGAGCGCAAGACAGAAGGGGTCCAACACAAGCGTTCTGTTTTGAGTCGTGGAGGCACAAGATGCGCGATCGAGCGTTCTTGTCAAAATCGAATCCGCCGAAGCGCGGAGTGGTCCTGCAGTGCGTGCTGGCGACGGCATCGCTCGCCATGTTGGCCGGTTGCGCGAATTCGGGCAGCGGCGACATGGGTACGTCGCTTGGCGGCGGCAGCGATTCGCAGTCCAAGCCGGCGATCGCGGCATCGACGTCGCCGACGTGGTCGAACGGCAACAGCAGCAATGCAACGGGTAGCACCGGATCGACCGGCAGCACGCCCATCGCGACGCTGACCGGCCCGGTCGAGCAGGTGACGACCACCACCATCACCGCCATCGTGCCGCTCACGAGCACGCTGACTTCCACCACGCAAACGCTGGGTGCGGCCACCGGCCTTGGTGCGCCGGTGAGCAACGTGTTGTCGACGTTGGGCAGTGCGCTCGGCAGCGAGGGCAGCACGATCAAGACGGCCGGCAAGGGCGATGCGCTGGTGTCGACGCTGGGCAATACGGTCAGCGCGCTTGGCTCGCTCACCAGCGGGTTGTCGACGATGGTCGCACCGGCGGCGCCGTCTGCATCGGGCGGTGCATCGGGCGGTGCGTTGGGTGGTGCGTTGCCCGGTGCGCTCGGCGGTGCGCTGGCGCCCGTTACGACGGCAGTCGGTTCGCTGACAGCGGGGTTGCCAGGCATCAGTGCGCTTGGCTCGGTTGGCACAGCCGGCGGTGGCGGCACGGCCGCGACGGGTCCGCTGGGCGGATTGGGCAGCGTCGGCACAACGGTGGGCGGATTGGTTGGCGGTGTGCTGTCGGGTGTGACATCCGGCGCGCATCACTGATCACTGCTCTGTAAAACTTTCTTTGCATTCGACGGCAAACGCAGGCGGATGCTACCCGCTGGACGCCAGATGCGCGTTCTTCTGACCCGGCGGTGACACGCGGTACGGGCCGCGCTTACAAGGAGACTCACCATGAAAATTCAGAACCCGCTCCACACTTCTTCTTCCACTTCGTTGTCCGCCGCTTCGGCGTCGCGCACGCTGCTGGCAGCGGCTGCAGTGGCCGTGCTGACGCTGGCCGGTTGTGCTTCGGGCGGCAACCCGAACGGCGATACGACGCCGTCATCGTCGGCCAACAACAATCCGGGCGCGGTGCCGGTCGGCAACGTTGCCAGCGGCGGCGGCAACGTCGTCACGCAGACGGGCAAGACCGTCAGCGACCTTGGCACGACGATCGGCACGGCGTCGGTACCCGTTATCGGCGGCACGGCGGCGCAGAAGGATCTGGGAGCGACGGTCACCTCCGCCGGCAACACGGTCCAGACGTTGGGCGCCGGTATCAGCAACGGGCTGGGCAAGATCGGCTCGACGCCCGACCCGGTCGGTACCACGGTGCAGAGTTCGGGTGATGTGATCCGCTCCGCCGGCGTGACGGTCGGCAACGCGGGGCAGACCGTCTCGGATCTGGGTGCCGCCGGCAGCCCGCTGGCGCCGCTGAATCCGGTGACGTCGCCGGTGGGCAGCGGTGTGTCTGCGCTGGGTCAGGTGATGCAGGGTGCCGGCGGGCTCGTCACGATTGGCACGTCGAGCGGCCCGGTGCAGCAGATCACGCAGCAGACCAGCAACGCGATCGTGCCGTTGTCGTCGCAGGTCGCGCAGGGCACGCAGGCGGTCGGCAGCACGACGATGCTCGGCGGGCCGCTGGCCGGTGCGCTAAACACGGTTGGCGGTGGCCTTCAGAGCGCTGGCGCGCAAGTCGGCGCGGCCGGCGGCAACCCGCTCACGCGTGACGTGGGCGGTGTGGTCGGCGCCGCTGGCGGCACGGTGGCCAGCGCCGGCGGATTGATCAACGGCGGCAGCGGCGGCTCGGCGAATCCGTTGGCACCGATCACGGGCGCGCTCGGTGGCGGCCTCGGCGGCGGCAGCAATCCGCTGGCTCCGGTAACGAGCGCACTGACCGGCGCTGCCGGCAGCGGCAACCCGCTCGCCCCAATCACGAATGCGCTGGGTGGCGTCACGAACGCCGCCGGCGGCTCCGGCAGCAATCCGCTGTCACCCCTGACCGGTGCGTTGAGCGCGCATTGATCCCTGCGCCGACATCATCGATCAGCCCTCACCGATTTTTTTGACTGACAACAAGGAGACTCCACGATGCAACATACCCCCTACGCTCTCGCGCGCCTGGCTGGCGCACTGGCCCTCGCTCTGGCAGCCGGCAGCGCCTTCGCGCAAGCCAGCCCCGCCGGCACCTGGAAGACCATCGACGACAACACGGGCAAACAGAAAGGCGAAGTGACGATCGTCGATAACGGCGGCACGTTCACGGGCAAGGTCAGCAAGATCCTGGTGCCCGGCGACGAGAACAAGACCTGCACCAAGTGCACGGACGACCGCAAGGACCAGCCGATCAAGGGCCTGACGATCCTGACGGGTCTGAAGCCGAACGGCAACAACAACTGGGATGGCGGCCAGATCCTGGACCCGGAAAACGGCAAGGTCTACAGCGCCAAGATGTCGCTGTCGGAAGACGGTCAGAAACTGAATGTGCGCGGCTTCCTGGGCATCAGCCTGCTGGGCCGTACGCAGACCTGGATTCGCGAGCAATGATCGCCCGCCGATAACGACACCTCCCAACGCGCGGCGGTGCCCCCTCCTTGCGGGTGGGGCGCCGTCTCTTCAGGCGCCGGTGCAAGCCGGCGCCTTCTTTTTGCGGAAATCCGCACACTGCGCGCACGCCATCTCCACTAAAGAAGGCCACTCCATCGCCGTTACACCGATGCGGAGTCGTCAAACAATAAGTGGAGAAAACACGACATGCGACAGTGGACACTCAAAGCAAAGCTGCGCCTCGCGCTGGCCCTGATGTGGCTGGGGCTGATCGGCGTCGGGATCTGGAGCGCGATGGAGACCCGCGCGACCATGCTCGACGAACGCAAGGCCGGCCTGCAGAACCTCGTAGATGCCGCCGAGGGCATCGCCAAGCTGTATCACGGCCGCGCGCAATCGGGCGCCATGACCGAAGCTGATGCCAAGAAAGCCGCGCTGTCGACGCTCGCCTCGATGCGCTTCGGCACCACGGGCTATCTGTTCGTGGTCGATTCACAGTTCATCCTGCTGATGCACCCGACGCTGGCGGACATGGTCGGCAAGAGCACCGCGGGCTTCAAGGACCCGACCGGCAAACCGGTCTATCCGACCATCGTCAACGCCGCCAAAGACAAGGGCTTCGGCTTTGCCGAATACCAGGGTCGCCTGCCCGGCAGCGAGACCGCATTGCCGAAGATCGGCTACGTGAAGCACTTTGCGCCATGGGACTGGAATCTCTCCAGCGCGGTCTTTCTGCAGGAAGTGGATGCGGCGTATCGCCATTCACTCGTCGCGAACCTGATCGTCATTCTGCTGGTGGGCGGCGCGGTGTCGCTGGCCATGTCGCTCATCATCCGCAACGTGCAGCGCGGACTGGGCGGCGAGCCGGGCTACGCCACGGAGGTCGCACGGCGCATTGCCGGCGGTGATCTGGCCGTGCAGGTCCAAACCCGCTCCGGCGACCGCGACAGCATGCTGGTCGCCATGGCGCAGATGCAGCAGCAACTGACCGGCACCATCGGCCATATCAAGACATCGGCGGACTCGATCGCGAGTGCCACCAAGCAGATCGCCGCCGGCAACGCCGATCTGTCGCAACGCACGGAAGAGCAGGCTTCGTCGCTGGAAGAAACCGCGTCGAGCATGGAAGAGCTGACGAGCATCGTGCGTCAGAACGCCGACAACGCGCGCCAGGCCAGCACGCTGGCCGTCAACGCGTCGGACATCGCAGTCAAGGGCGGCGAGGTGGTCGGCCGCGTGATCGACACCATGGCCGGCATCAACGAAAGCAGCAAGAAGATCGCGGACATCATCGGCGTGATTGAAGGCATTGCCTTTCAGACGAACATCCTGGCGCTGAACGCGGCGGTCGAGGCCGCGCGCGCCGGCGAACAGGGCCGCGGCTTTGCCGTTGTGGCCGGCGAGGTGCGCAACCTGGCGCAGCGCTCGGCCGGGGCGGCCAAGGAGATCAAGGAACTCATCGGCGATTCGGTCGGCCGCGTGGAAAACGGCACCACGTTGGTGGCCGAAGCGGGCAACGTGATTGACGAGGTGGTGGTCGCGGTCAAACGCGTGACGGACATCATGGGCGAGATCAGCTCGGCCTCCGAAGAACAAAGCGCCGGCATCGAGCAGGTCAACCAGGCCGTGACCCAGATGGACGAGGTGACGCAGCAGAACGCCGCACTGGTCGAGCAAGCGGCCGCCGCTGCGCTGTCGCTGGAAGAACAGGCGCAGGTGCTGCGCGACGCGGTGGCGTCGTTCCGCACCGCCTGATCGCCGAGATTTCATGCGCTATTCCCCAACGATGGGAGGGGCGCCGCGCCGTTCTCTGGTGTGTCGCATGGTGCTATGCTGCGCGCCAGAGAGTTGACAAAACAAAGTTGGAATAGCCATGCCCGAGCGCAACCGGCCGCCATTGAGGGGCCTTTTTGGCGCGATTGCCGGGTCGACCACCAGCGCCTATGCCGCAGCAGGAGACACTGCCGGCGACGCCCATGAGCCGATGTCCGGCGGCCGCCCCAGTGCGGTGCGCGATGTCGCCGCACAAGATCTGGCCAGCGACATCGCGCTGTGGCGCTTTGCGCTGGCCGCAGAGCACGGTGGCCGAGCGCCCCACCCCGACGCCACCTTGCGCGACGATCTGTCCGTCCTGCGCATCCTGCGCCACGCTGATGGCCTGCGCCTGCTCAGGCAAGGATTGCGCAGTGCGTTCCCGGGTTCGGCCCTGCGCCTGACCACCTTCTGGCCCGAAGAACAGCCGCACGCGTACCCGGCTCGCACGGAAGCCCGCCCAGCGGAATTCGGCGATCTGCTCGTGCTGCTGCGCCTGCGCGGCGCGGTGCCCACGCTCGATTGCCGCGCGCTGTTTCTCACCAGCCGCCGCATCGACCAGCCCGACGATGCGCTCGACAAGCACCATGCGCTGCCGCAGATCAACCTGTACGAAGGCTGGCCCGACTTCAACGTCTATGCGCGTTCGCCGATCAAGTCGCGCAACGCAACCTTCCTGGGCAAGTTCGACCTGTCGGCTGAGCTGGACCCGCTGCGCCGCGTTGGCCGCGACCAGCGACAGTGGCGCTACCTGACACCCTGCACGGGCCTGCAGCAGTACGCGCAATGGCCCGGCGCCCGACCGGCCTCGCCGCTGCAATGGCGCTGGCCTTCCGGCCCGCACGCCAGCGGCGCACAGGCCAGCTCCGGATCGTTCACCGGCCTGCTGCGCCAGCTCGCCCGCCCGGAAGGTCCCGGCGAGGACTGCTCCGCCGGCACCGACGTGCCGACGTGGGGCCGCCTCATCAACAAACTGCTCGACCACAGCTGGGAAGTCGCCCCGAGCCACGCGCTCAAGAGCGGCAATATCAGCTCGCTGGCGTTCTGGACGCGGCTGCGCGGCTTCCTGACAGCGGAATACCTGCTCGGCTCGCACTCGTTGCAGAAGGGCTTTGGCGCGTCGTTGCAGTTCGAGATGGCCAACGGCCTGCAGGACATCGCCCGCGACGACTGGACGGCCACCACCGGCTTCGACCCCGAAGACCTCGACGTGCCTGGCGTGCGCGGCACGCTGCAGCGCATCGCGGCGTCCAGACTGGCCGTCTTCGGCATGAGCGCCGAAGACCCGGCACCGCTCGCCGCCCCGCGCCCGCAGCGCGGCGTGACCCCGCGCCCCGATGGCGAACGCGAAGGCCTGCGCGTGTTGCTGATCGACGTGATCCGCCCCAGCGCAGCCGCCCTGTAAGCCCGCCAATTCGATAAAAAGCGACGCCCGCGCCGCCGAGAACGCAACGATTTCTCGATGGCGCGCGGCTATGCTGTGGCGTTCCCCTGCCGCGCCTCCTGCCGCGCCTGCGCTGTTGCCCATGTCTTCCGCTGCTCCCGCCTCCGCCGCTTCCACCACGATCACCTCACCCTGGATGCCCATCCTTGCGCTGATGGGCTCGATGGCCTCCGTGTGCCTCGGTAACTCGTTTGCCAAGACGCTGTTTCCGGTGCTGGGTGCCGCGGGCACGGTCACGTATCGCGTGACCATTGGCGCGGTGATCCTGCTGGCGTTCTGGCGGCCGTGGCGCCTGCACCTGAGCCGCGCGGATGCCGGCCGCATCGCGCTGTACGGCGTCACGCTGGCGAGCATGAACCTGCTGTTCTACCTGTCGCTGCAGCGGTTGCCGATCGGCATCGCGATCGCCATCGAGTTCACGGGGCCGTTGGTGCTGGCCGTGCTGCTGTCGCGCCGCGCGCTGGATTTCGTGTGGATCGGGCTGGCGGTGGTTGGCTTGCTCATGCTGACGGTGGCCGACAGGTCGGTCGGTCAGGTCGACCACCTGGGCGCGGCGTATGCGCTGGCCGCCGGTGTGTGCTGGGCGCTCTACATCCTGACCGGCAAGAACCTCGGCGGTCTGCATGCGGGCCAGGCCACGTCGATCGGCATGCTGGTCGGTGCGCTGTTTGCGATCCCGTTTGGGGTGGCGCAGGCAGGGTCGGCGCTGCTCGCTCCATCGCTCATTCTGGCGGGACTGGGCATCGGGCTGCTGTCGAGCGCGATCCCGTATTCGTTGGAGATGGTGGCGCTCAAGCATCTGCCGGGCAAGACGTTTTCCGTGCTGCTGAGCCTGGAGCCCGCCATTGGCGCGCTGGCGGGGGCAATCGTGCTGCACGAGCAACTGACCGGGCGCCAGTGGGTGGCGATCCTGGCCATCATCGCTGCGTCGGCAGGATGTGCACTGACGGTGCGGGCGCCCAAGCCTTCTCCGGATCCTGCCGGCGTCGCCTGACGCCTAGCCGGAAAACCGCGCCAGCGCTTGCAGAACCGCCATGCGTGTCTGCGCGTAGACCATTCCCTTCCATTCGGGCACATCGCAATAAAACGCATCACGCAACGCCTGGCGGATGCCGGCCCGCTGCGCGGCGCCCTGCTCCGGGTGGCGATACAGCCAATGGTCGGCACGCAGCGCCTGCAGCACCGCCAGCGGCGCGAGCGTGCCGAACTCCAGCGTGACGCAGGTCTTCTCGACGCCGGGCAGCAGTTCGTAGGCGATGCCCACCAGATCGCCCTTGACGACTGACGAGACCGAACCCGCTGCCGCAATCGGCCGAACATCGGCGCCCCAGGTGCGCATGGCGCGCTCCAGTTCGGCAGGATCTGGACTGTTGAAGATCTTCTCGCCGTGACCGTAGTGGCCGAGTCCGGTATGCAGGTCGATCCATACCAAGTGCGACATGCCGGCCGCATGTCGGGACACGATTCCGCGCATCTGCAGCGTGCTCCAGCATGGCGCGCTGCCGCCGTAGAACATGCCGTCCGGCACGCGGTATTGGCCGCTCGTCGCGGCGTCTTGCAGGGCTTTCTCGCCGCGGGTGACCATGTAGTGCTGCAGCGCTGCCTGGTCAGCCTGACTGGGCGGCCATGTGTGCGGCAGCAGGAGCCGATCGACTTCAAGATAGGCCGGATTCGCCGAAGCGGTCTCCGTAAAGTCGACGCTGTTGCGGTTCAGGTCAACGTTGTCTTCATTCACGCGCCGCAGGTGCGCAAACCCGTACGGATTGACCGCGTGCACCAGCAGCAGCGCGACCTTTGCAGCCGCCAGCCGTGCGAAGAGTTCGTCGTCTTGCAGCAAGCCCGTCTGGCAACCGGAGCCGCAGAACCCCTCCACGCCATGGACGCCGGAGGTGACGATCAGCAGCGCTTGGGCCTGCGCCGGCGCAAGCAGCGCGGTGTCGATGGAAAGCTGCTCGCCGGACGGCCCGACCACATCCGGATGCAGATGGCGCTCGATGCGGAGCCTGCGGGTCTGAGCGGCGGCGAGGAACTTGCCGCGCGCTTCATCGTAGGTCTGCGAGAAGAAAGCTTCGACCGTCATGGCGGGGATCCGGGGGCAGTGGTAGCCGCAGCGTGCCATGCCCGACAGGCGCGGCGCAACCGCACAAACGTGAATCGACCACCCCAAAATGCAAACAGGCGACGCATGGTGCGTCGCCTGTCTACATTGATGCCGGGGGTCGAGCCGAGTGTCGAGCCGGTGGCTCAGATCACTCCCAGGACAGCGCGCCGCCGGTCTGGTACTCGATCACGCGCGTCTCGAAGAAGTTGCGCTCCTTCTTCAGGTCGATCATCTCGCTCATCCACGGGAACGGGTTTTCCTCGTTCGGGAACAGCGCGTCCAGGCCGATCTGCTGGCAGCGACGGTTGCAGATGAAGCGCAGGTAGCCCTTGAACATCGGTGCGTTCAGGCCCAGCACGCCACGCGGCATGGTGTCTTCTGCGTAGCGATATTCCAGGTCGACGGCCTTCTTGAACAGCTCCGTAATCTCGGCCTTGAACTCGGCCGTCCACAGGTGCGGGTTCTCCAGCTTGATCTGGTTGATCAGGTCGATACCGAAATTGCAGTGCAGCGACTCGTCGCGCAGGATGTACTGGTACTGCTCCGCAGCGCCGGTCATCTTGTTCTGACGGCCCATCGCCAGGATCTGCGTGAAGCCGACGTAGAAGAACAGGCCTTCCATGATGCAGGCGAAGACGATGAGCGACTTCAGCAGCTTCTGGTCGTTCTCGGGCGTGCCGGTCTTGAAGGACGGATCGGTCAGCGTGTCGATGAACGGGATCAGGAACTCGTCCTTGTCGCGGATCGACTGCACTTCGTGGTACGCGTTGAAGATCTCGGCCTCGTTCAGGCCCAGCGATTCAACGATGTACTGATACGCGTGCGTATGGATCGCCTCTTCAAACGCCTGGCGCAGCAGGTACTGGCGGCATTCCGGCGCGGTGATCTGGCGGTACGTGCCCAGCACGATGTTGTTGGCGGCCAGCGAGTCGGCCGTCACGAAGAAGCCCAGGTTGCGCTTGATGATGCGGCGCTCGTCTTCGGTCAGACCGTTCGGGTCTTTCCACGTCGCGATGTCGCGCGACATGTTGATTTCCTGCGGCATCCAGTGGTTCGCGCAGCCGGCCAGGTACTTTTCCCAGGCCCACTTGTACTTGAACGGCACCAGCTGGTTGACGTCGGTGGCGCCGTTGATGACGCGCTTGTCGGCGGCGTTCACGCGGCGGTTGCTCTGTGCGGCAGCGGCGTTCGGATTGTTGCCAAGGATGCCCGTGCCGGCGGCCTGCGTGGCCGACGGGGGCAGCACGCCGCCCTGGTCGGCGGTGGCCGTTTGCAGCTGCGGCTGCGGTTGGTACGCGGGCTGCGGCGCAGCTTGCGGTTGTGCGGCAGGTTTGACGTCGTCGTCCCAGCTCAGCATATGTGTTTCTCCTAATTCTTTGCTCGTCGCTCCCGCTCTTTCGGAGCGCGAGTCCAGTGTCGTGCAGGTCACGGCGCCCCCGCTTGCGCGGGAGCAACCTCAGACACTGTTTTGACTTATTGGCAGGCTTCGCATTCCTCGAAACCGGGGTCGCCTGGGCGCATCGTGCACACGGCGCCTTCAGCTTCCGGCATCGCCTGGGCGGTGGCAGCAGCGGCATCCAGCGCGCTGGCCGGCGCGGCCGAAGTCACTCCGGATGCACCTGCCGCCGACACACCACCGATATCGCTACCCGACGACACCGCATTGAGCGTGCCGCGCGACACGGTCGACTTCTCTACGTGCGTGGCGCCGATCGTGCGCAGGTAGTACGTGGTCTTCAGGCCACGCAGCCACGCCAGCTTGTACGTGTCGTCCAGCTTCTTGCCCGACGCGCCGGCCATGTAGATGTTCAGCGACTGCGCCTGGTCGATCCACTTCTGGCGGCGCGATGCTGCTTCCACCAGCCACAGCGGCTCCACTTCGAAAGCCGTTGCGTACAGGTCGCGCAGGTCTTGCGGGATGCGGTCGATGCGGGCCAGCGAGCCGTCGAAGTACTTCAGGTCGGCGACCATCACCTCGTCCCACAGGCCGCGTGCCTTCAGGTCGCGCACCAGGTAGTCGTTGACCACCGTGAACTCACCCGACAGGTTCGACTTGACGTACAGGTTCTGGTACGTCGGCTCAATGCAAGCCGACACGCCGATGATGTTGGAGATCGTTGCCGTCGGAGCGATCGCCACGCAGTTCGAGTTGCGCATGCCGTACTGCTTGATGCGGCCGCGCAGGCTGTCCCAGTCCATGGTCGACGACATGTCGGCTTCGAGGTAGCCGCCGCGCTCTTCGGCCAGCAGCTTGAGCGAGTCTTGCGGCAGGATGCCGCGATCCCACAGCGAGCCCTTGTAGCTGCTGTAGCGGCCGCGCTCTTCAGCCAGCTCGGTCGACGCCCAGTAGGCGTAGTAGCACACGGCTTCCATCGAGGTGTCGGCAAACTGCACCGCTGCGTCGCTGGCGTATGGCACACGCAGCACGTGCAGCGCGTCCTGGAAGCCCATGATGCCCATGCCGACCGGACGGTGGCGCAGGTTCGAATCACGCGCCTTCTTGACCGCGTAGTAGTTGATGTCGATCACGTTGTCGAGCATGCGCATGGCGGTGCGCACGGTCTTCTTCAGCTTCTCGTGATCGAGCACGACGCTGCCGTCAGCCTGCTTGACCAGGTGGGCGACCAGGTTGACCGAACCCAGGTTGCACACGGCGATTTCGCTGTCGTTGGTGTTCAGCGTGATTTCCGTGCACAGGTTGGAGCTGTGCACCACGCCCACGTGCTGCTGTGGGCTGCGGATGTTGCACGGATCCTTGAACGTGATCCACGGGTGGCCGGTTTCGAACAGCATGCCCAGCATCTTGCGCCACAGTTGCAGCGCCGGCATCTTCTTGAAGAGCTTGATCTCGCCGCGCGCGACCTTGTCTTCGTAGGCCAGGTAGGCCTGCTCGAATGCCTTGCCAACCTTGTCATGCAGGTCCGGGCAGGTGGACGGCGAGAACAGCGTCCACTCGCCACCTTCCATCACGCGCTTCATGAACAGGTCGGGAATCCAGTTCGCCGTGTTCATGTCGTGGGTGCGGCGGCGGTCGTCGCCGGTGTTCTTGCGCAGTTCCAGGAATTCTTCGATGTCCAGGTGCCACGTTTCCAGGTACGCACAGACAGCGCCCTTGCGCTTGCCGCCCTGGTTCACGGCCACGGCCGTGTCGTTGACCACCTTCAGGAACGGCACCACGCCTTGGCTCTTGCCGTTGGTGCCCTTGATGTGCGAGCCGAGTGCGCGCACGTTGGTCCAGTCGTTGCCCAGGCCGCCGGCAAACTTCGACAGCAGCGCGTTTTCCTTCAGCGCTTCGTAAATGCCGTCCAGATCGTCCGACACGGTGGTCAGGTAGCACGACGACAGCTGCGAGCGGCGCGTGCCCGAGTTGAACAGCGTCGGCGTGCTCGACATGAAGTCGAACGACGACAGCAGCTGGTAGAACTCGATGGCACGGGCTTCGCGGTCGATTTCGTTCAGCGCCAGGCCCATCGCCACACGCATGAAGAACGCCTGCGGCATCTCGATGCGGGTTTCGCTGATATGCAGGAAGTAGCGGTCGTACAGCGTCTGCAGGCCCAGGTAGTTGAACTGGAAGTCGCGCGAGGCGTCCAGCGCTGCGCCCAGGCGGGCCAGGTCGAACTGGGCCAGCTTGTCGTCGAGCAGTTCGGCGTTGATGCCGCGCTTGATGAACTGCGGGAAGTAGTCGACGTAGCGCGTGCTCATTTCCGCTTGCGTGACTTCTTCGCCGAGGATTTCGCGGCGGATCGTGTGCAGCAGGATGCGCGCCGTGACCTGGCTGTACGCCGGGTCCTTTTCGATCAGGGTACGCGAGGCCAGGATGGCCGAGTCGTACACCTGCGTCATCGGCACGCCTTCATACAGGTTCTTGACCGTTTCCTTGAGGATCGGCTCCGGGTCCACCGCTTCGCCCAGACCTTCGCAGGCCGAGACGATCACGTTGCGCAGCGCCGCCATGTCCAACGGGCGGGTGATGCCGCCGTCGGTCACGTTCAGGCCGATGAAGGCCGGTTGCTGCTGGGTTTCGCCGGCTTGCGCGCGCTCCTGGGCGCGGCGCTCGCGGTACAGCACGTAGGCGCGGGCCACGTCGTGCTCGCCCGAGCGCATCAGGGCCAGTTCCACCTGGTCCTGCACGTCTTCGATATGGAACGTGCCGCCGTTCGGGCGGCTGCGCAGCAGTGCGCGAACGACGTTCTGCGTTTGTTGGTCGACCAGCTCGCGCACACGCGCGGAAGCAGCACCCTGCCCGCCATTCACGGCGAGGAAAGCCTTGGTCATGGCCACGGCGATCTTCGAAGGCTCGAAGCTCACCACGGCGCCGTTGCGGCGAATGATCTTGTAGTCGGCAAGATTGACGCCGGAAGCGGTGCCGGGGGCCACGGCCGTGCCGCCAGCGCTTTGCGCAAATTGCGAAGGATTGGCGGTGCCGGAGTGGATTTCGGATTGGGCCGTCTGCATGTGGACTCCTGTTGAACCGTTCGTTTTATTGGCTCGCCGATGGTGAAACACCCTGGGCGAATCCTTGCGCTACGCGGAGAAATGAGACGGAAAAGACCCCTGCCTTTCCTCAGCCCCCAAGCGCCGGCTCGACCTGCCGTACGCCCGCCCCCGCGTGGCGCTGAAATAAGAATCCCGGAAAGCGACCACTACATCTAGTGTTCAACTCCGGGATTGACGCTAAGTATAGTGGCCCAATCGAATTTGCCTAGACTTGACAGGTGGGGGCGGAGGGCTATTTTTCACCCGCCAATGCAGTGCCGCAAGCCCGCGACGCCAGTCTGCACAAAGGGTCGGCGGGACTGGCGTGCGGCGTCGCAATGACCGTTTCTTCAGAATAATTCTTTCTATCGACGTCGCAAGTTCAATAGACGTCACCTCATCTACGGTAGGGGTATGTGTGCGGCGCACTGCACCGGTGCACGCGTGCCGCGCACCGGGGCATTTCCCGACATTCCCCGCTCAAGAAATCCGAATAGCCGCATCAGCATTCTTGCCGCGGCTGTCACTTGAGCGACAGCCCCCCACCCTACGCTTCGGTCGCATTGCAGGGAGCGCAATCACAGCGGCGAGACACCGAGCGCCGCGCACAACGACCGAGGAAATCGACATGGCTTGGAATCACCCCGCCCGGCGCCTGCTGACGGCCGCGCTGAGCACGACCGTGGCAGCGACGCTGGCGACTACATTGACCGCATGCGGCGGTGGCGACAGCGGCCCCATCGCCAACCAGGGCAGCACGGACGCGCCCTCCGCCACCGCCAGCAAGAAGGTGCTGATGGTCGGCGTGGACGGCGCCACCTATGCGCAGGTACAGAGCGCGCTCTTGCAGCGCAGCCTGCCGAACCTGGGTGCGCTGGCGGTGATGCCGGCTTCGACCGGCGGGACGCTTGGCACCATCACCGCCCAGCCGCCGCTGGACACGCCCAGCTGGGCCACCGTGCTGACCGGCGCCTGGCAAAACCGCCATGGCGTGACGGACGACACGATCACCACCCTGGCCGCCCCAAGCGTGTTCAGCTACGCGCGCAGCGCCGCCAAGGCCACGGGCACCACGCAACGGCTGGGCGCCGCTGTCAGCTCGGCCGCGCTGCCCGCGCTGCTCAAGGCAGATCAGCAAGCCGGCAACCTTGACACGCTCGTCGACTGCGCCCAGGTGGACACCTGCGTGACGCAGAACAGCGTGAAGCTCGTGCAGTCCGGCTACGACATCGTCTTCGCGCAATACACCGCGCCGGCCGCCGCCGCGCTGGCTTCGGGCCTGCAAAGCGATGCGTACACCGCTGCGCTGGCCAACGTCGACCAGGCGCTCGGCACGCTGCAGGCGGCCATCGCCCAGCGCCGCGCTGCCAACCCGAACGAAGACTGGCTCGTCGTCGTCACCACCAGCCACGGCCTGGACGCCACGGGGGCCACCACGTCGGCGCCGACGCTGGAAAACCGCACCGCCTTCATCGCCCTGAACAAGCCGGTCAACGCCGTGCTCGGCAAGACCGGCATGGCGGCGCCCACGTCGGAAGCTACGCTGGCGGCCCTGCCGAGCGAGGCTGACATCGTGCCGACCGTGCTGGCGCAATTGAACGCCGCCGTGCCGGCCACCGCCCACAAGCTGGACGGTGCAGCGCTCACGGCCAGCGCCGTCGGCGTGCGCAACGTCCAGAGCACGGTGGGCGCGTACAACGCCTCGCTGGTACTGAACTGGCAGAACCCGACAGCGGCGAGCGGCCCCATCACCGTGCTGCGCGACGGCAAGCCGGTTGCCACGCTGCCCGCCACGGCCACGCAGTACACCGACAGCAACATCGCCACCGCAAGCGGCATCTACCGCATCAACTACACGCTGGTGCGCAACAACGTGCCGGTGTCGATGCTTGCGCAGATCGCCTACGTTGCGCCGACGCCGCTGGCGACGTCGCTCACCAACGGCCTGGCCACGTATTACGGCTTCGACACTCTGCCGCCGACCGACCGTAAAGCCAATTCGACGATCGGCCCGTGGGTGGCTGGCACCGACGGTGGCTCGGCCACGGCCGACCCGTTTGGCGGCACGGCCCTCTCGGTCGATTCGCGCATCGACGCCTACAAGCTCACGCAGAACGGCGCCGACATCGCGCAAAGCCCGCAATTCACCATCGGCTTCTGGTTCAAGTCGGATTGCACACAGGGCAACGGCACCGGCGAGCCGATCCTCGCCAACAAGGACTACACCTCCGGCTCCAATGCCGGCATCGCCATCGGATTGTGGGGCGGCTGCGAAGTGCGCTTCAACCTCGGCAGCGGCGGCAAGCGCGACGACATCCAGGGCATGAAGTTCAGCGCCAACCAGTGGGCCTATCTCGCCCTGTCGGTCGACGCGCAGGCCAAGCGCTTCAGCGCGTACATCCTCGACCCGGTGCTCGGCGTGCAGAAGGTGGAAGACAAGGCCATCGCCAATACCGACGTCACCAAGCTCAATGGCCTGACCACCAAGGTCTGGGGCATGAACGACGACGCCACGCACAACTACGTGCCCAACAACCCGGGCTCGCTCAAGGGCGTGATGGCCTACGACGACCTCGCCATGTGGACGCGCCGGCTGACGCTGGACGAACTCAAGACGATCAACGGTTCGCACCAGCCGCTGTCGTCGCTGAACCCCTGACCCCCTCCCCCAACCCGAACGAGACCGCTCATGAAGCCCTTCATCCACCCTCTCGCGCGGCCGCACCGGCTGGCCGCCGTGCTGCTGTGCGCCGCCACCTTGTCGCTGTCGGCCTGCGGCGGCGATTCGAACGACGGCACGCCCGGCACAGGTACCGGCCCTGGCACCGCCCAGCCCGATCAACCCGGCCAGCCGCCGGCCAACAAGCCGACCCTGCACTGCGCTCCGTAACGCGCGGCTTCCCATCGACTTGCGTTTGAGACCGACATGACTTCCGACACGAACCACGCCAACAACGGCAGCCGCCGCAACTTCCTCAAGATGGCCAGCACGGGGGCGATTTCCGCCGCTGCGCTCGCCGCCTTCCCGCCGTCGATCCGCCGTGCGCTCGCGATTCCCGCCAACAACGCCACCGGCACGATGCGCGACGTTGAGCACGTGGTGATCCTGATGCAGGAGAACCGCTCGTTCGACAACTACTTCGGCACGCTGAAAGGTGTGCGCGGCTTTGGCGACCGCTTCCCCATCCCGCTGGCCGGCGGGCTGAACGTCTGGCAGCAGACCTATGTGCCAAGCAGCGGGCCGAGCCGCGTCGTGCTGCCGTACTACCTGGACAGCAGCGCCGGCAACGCGCAGCGCGTCTCCGGCACGCCACACAGCTACCCTGATGCGCAGAACGCATGGGACCTCGGCCGCATGAGCAAGTGGCCGACCTACAAGCAGACGCAGTCGATGGGCTACTACAAGCAGGCCGAGCTGGACTTCCAGTTCGCGCTGGCCAATGCCTTCACGCTGTGCGATGCGTACCACTGCGCCTTCCACGGCGGCACCAACACCAACCGCCTGTTCCACTGGACGGGCACGAACGACCCGACCGGCGCTGCGGGCGGCCCCGTCATCGACAACAGCGGCGACCACCTCGATGCCAGCGTCACGTACAACTGGACGACCTACCCCGAGCGCCTGCAAACGGCCGGCGTGTCGTGGAAGGTCTACCAGAACATGCCGGACAACTTCACCGACAACCCGCTCGCGGGGTTCAAGGCCTACCGCGATGCCAACGCCGCGCGCGGCAACCTTGCCGACGGCACGCCGTTCCCGCCGTACACGCCGGCCGACGAAACCGTCAGCCCGCTCATCAAGGGCATCGGCAACACCATGCCCGACGGCGGCTTCCTGCAGGCCTTGAAGGACGACATTGCCGCAGGCCTTCTGCCGCAGGTGTCGTGGATTGTCGCGCCGGCCACGTATTCCGAACACCCCGGCCCGTCGAGCCCCGTGCAGGGCGCGTGGTACACGCAGGAAGTGCTCAACGCACTCACCGCCAACCCGGCCGTGTGGAGCAAGACCGTGCTGTTCATCAACTTCGATGAGAACGACGGCTTCTTCGACCACGTGCCCCCGCCCGCGGCCCCTGCCTACGAAAACGGCGTGCTGGCCGGCAAATCGACCATCAGCACGGCCGGCGAATACCACACGGACCAACACCCCTACGGCCCCGGCCCGCGTGTGCCGATGTACATCGTCTCGCCGTGGAGCCGTGGCGGCTGGGTCAACTCGCAGACGTTCGACCACACCTCGGTGCTGCGCTTCCTGGAACTGCGCTTCAACGTCAAGGAGACGAACATCAGCGCGTACCGCCGCGCCGTGCTGGGCGACCTGACCAGCGCCTTCAACTTCGTCAACCCGAACAACGAGACACTGCCGACGCTGCCAAGCCGCGACAAGGCAACCGCCGACGCCATCCGCACCGCGCAAGGGCTGCAGCCGCAGGTGCCGCTGCCCTCCGTCACGGCGCAGCAGATGCCTACACAAGCCACCGGCACCCGTCCCTCGCGGGCCCTGCCGTACGAGCTGCACGTCAGCGCCCGCGAAGACGCCACCAACCGCGCGCTGCGCCTGATCTTCAGCAACACCGGCACGGCCGCGGCTGTCTTCCACGTGTACGACCGCCTGCATCTGGACCGCGTGCCGCGCCGCTATGCGGTGGAGCCCGGCAAGATGCTCGACGACACGTGGGACGTGTTCACCGCAGACAAGGGCAAGTACGACCTGTGGGTGCTGGGCCCCAACGGCTTCCACCGCGCGTTCTCGGGCGATGTGAGCGCCGTGTCGGCAGCGGGTTCGAGCGCACCGGAAATCCGCGTGTGCTACGACCTGGCCAACGCCGAGGTCTACGTGACGATGATGAACACCGGCACCGCCGGCTGCACCTTCACAGTCAAGCCGAATGCGTACCGCAACGACGGCCCGTGGACGTACGACATCCCGGCCGGCAAGCAGCTCGACCAGCACTGGCCGATCGCGCGCCAGGGCAACTGGTACGACTTCACGGTGACGGTGCCGCAAGGCGGCTTCACGCGGCGCTTTGCCGGTCGCATGGAAACGGGCAAGGACAGCGTGTCCGACCCCGCGATGGGCACCTGAGGCTGGCAGTGAAGTAGAAGGATCAGCAGGGGAAAACGCGGGCAGCCTTCGAAAGGAGGCTGCCCGCTTGCGTTTCGGCGTCCGCGCAGCGAGCGGTGGACTGCGCGGGCCGCGCTCGGCCTGCGGCGTGTCGGCCTCGGAGGGTCGAAGGCCACGGTTTCGCCCCGACGCTTGGGCCTCTCATCATGACGTTCGAGACATTTATCCCCTCGCGTGGGGCTCACACCGTCGTGTTCGGGGTTCAACTGTCGTGCGCGAGCCTCAGCCCCTGGAATCGCTCACGGAATGATGGACGAAGTGAGCCTTGGAGGGTCGCGCTTCAGGGTTTCACACTCGCACGCGAGCCTCGGACCGTGACGCTCCACGGTTTTACTGTCGTGCGTGAGCCTCAAAGACTGGAGACATCCACAGTTTTACCCTCCTGCGCGAACCTCGGACTGTGGCGTTCCACGGTTTTAGGCTCGCGTGCGGCGCCTGGACATTGACGTTCCACAGTCTCACCCTCGTGCCTGAGCTTTGGAGGGTGACACTCCACGGTTTTACCCTCGCACGTGAGCCGCAGACCGTGAGGCGTCGGCGCCTTACCGCCGTGTGCCGGCGCCGCGCCGAGGTGCGCCGCCTTTCTACCTTGGCGAGCGAACGGGGGTTGTCGCGTCAGAGCGCGTGCTGATACGGAAACAACGCCGCGTTGAACCCGCCGAGCGCGCGCAGATGCACCCAGTCGAAATGCGGTCCCGGGTCCGTCTTGCGGCCCGGCGCAATGTCCGAGTGACCGGCGATTGCTGCGATCGGATACGCCGCACAGATCGCCCGCACAAGCGACGCCGTAGCGACGTACTGCTCAGGCGTGAAGGGCAGATCATCGGTGCCCTCGATTTCGATGCCGATCGAGAAATCGTTGCAGCGCGTGCGGCCGAAGAAGTCCGACGCACCGGCATGCCAGGCACGCGCGTCGCACGAAGCAAATTGCACGCATTCGCCCGTGCGGCGGACGAAGAAATGCGCCGACACGCGCACGCCGCGCAACTGATCGAAGTACGGATGCGCGTCGCAGTCAAGCGTGTTGGTGAAGAAGTCGAGCACGTGGCAGGTGCCGAAGTCGGCCGCGGATTGCGCAGGCGGCAGGCTGATGTTGTGCAGCACGATCAGGTCGATGGGCATGCCTTCGGGCCGTGCGTCGATATTCGGCGAGGGATGGCGGCGCGCGCCATCCACCCATCCGTCAGCGCCGACGTGCAACCGTTCAGGCATCGCCGTTCAGCCCATTTCCGGCCGGTTCACCGACGCTGCCCGGCGACGCTTCAACGTCCCGCGGATCACGAATGCCAAGCTGCTGCATGCGATAGCGCAACTGGCGGAATGACAGCCCAAGCAGCTTGGCGGCCGCCGTACGGTTGAAGCCGGTCTGGTCCAGCGCGGCCAGGATCACGTTGCGCTCGACCGACTCCAGGTAGGCCGGCAGATCGATCGGCAGCGAAACGCTCGGCAGGGCCGGCTCCGCCGGCTGCGCAACGGGTGCCGGCTCGGGCTGTGCGACCGGTTGCGGCATCCCCAAGGGGCTTGGCACCGGCGCCGGCATGTAGACGGCATCAGGCCAACTCGTCATCGGCGCCGGCGACATCGGGTGATGGGCCGCTGCGGCAGCCTGCGCCTCGCGCGTGCGGTGGAACAGCGGCGAGCGTTCGATCTCGGCTCCCAGCGCGCCAAGGTCGTCCACGTCGATCGACTCGCCTTCCGCAAAGGCGTAAGCGCGCTCCAGCAGGTTCTCCAGCTCGCGCACGTTGCCCGGGAACGGATACGCGCACAGTTGCTGCAGCGCCGGTCGCGTCAGGCGCTTGGGGCGCGGATCGCCGTAGCGGCTGGCGAGCTGTTCGAGCAGCACGCCGGCCAGCACGGGCACGTCTTCGGCACGCTCGCGCAGCGTGGGCATGCGCAGTTCCAGCACGTTCAGGCGGTAGAACAAGTCTTCGCGGAAACGGCCAGCGGCCACCAGACGGGCCAGATTCTGGTGGCTCGCGCACACGACGCGCACATCGACGGGGTCTTCACGGCTTTCGCCGATCTTGCGTACGCGACGCTCCTGCAACGCACGCAGCAGTTTCACCTGCATGGTGAGCGGCAGGTCGGCCACTTCATCGAGCATGAGCGTGCCGCCGTTGGCGGCCTGGAAGAAGCCCTGGCGATCAGTGTCGGCGCCGGTAAAAGCGCCCTTCACGTAGCCGAAAAACTCGGCCTCCATCAGGTTCTCGGGAATCGCGCCGCAGTTGACCGCCACGAACGGCCGCGATGCACGCGCAGACAGCGCATGCACGGCGCGCGCCGCACGCTCCTTGCCGCTGCCGGATTCGCCGCTGATCACCACCGGCGCCATGCTGCGTGCCAGGCGCATCAGCGAGCGGCGCACTTCCTGCATCGCAGCGGAATGCCCGGGCAGCAGGTCGTTGGTGCGCTCGGCCAGATCGGCGTTGCCCGGGTCGGGATCGCGCTGCTGGCGGCCCAGCGCGTTGAGCACGAGGCTGCGCAACTGATCAAGCGAGAGCGGCTTGGCGATGTAGTCGAACGCGCCGGCCTTGAGCGCTTCCACCGCGTTCTCGGCGCTGCCATAGGCGGTGATGACGGCCACCGGCGTGCGGTCGGCCGTGGCAGAAAGCTGGCGCACGAGTTCGATGCCCAGGCCATCGCCCAGGCGCATGTCGGTCAGCACAAGTGCGAAGCGCTGGCGAGAGAGCGCCTCGCGCGCCTCGGCCAGCCCGCTGGCGAGCACGACGTCGTGCCCCATGCGGCGCAGGGAAATCTCCAGCAGCTCGCGCAGGTCGGCTTCGTCATCGACGACGAGAATGGGTTCGCGAACGATGGCGGCTTTGGACATGAATCAGCAGAAGATCGGCGGAAATTCGCAGCCGGCGGATCATTCCGCTACGGCCAGGGCAGGTTGGTCAAACATCAGGGTGATGACGAAGGCCCGTCGCGGCAACGTGTCGCGCGCCTCCATGGTCAACGCTCCGGTGCGATCGAGCAAGGATTCCAGTGCGATGGCGCCATAACGGATCTGCGCATCGTTGGCGCTGCACAACTCGCGCGCCATGTAGAGGCCCAGGCCAGTGCCTTGGGCGTCATTCGTGAAGAACGGCTCGAACAGGCTGCGCTGCTGCTCGGTGGGCACTTCCGGGCCGTCGTTCCAGATCACGAGTTCGGCGTGGGTCTCGTCCAGCGCGTAGGCTGCCAGCTGGATCGAACCTGGCACACGGCGGCAATAGCGCAGCGCGTTGTCGAGCATGTTGCCCACCACCTGCTGCAACTGCGCCGGGTCGAAGAGCACGGGCTTGTCCAGGTCGACCGCCACGCGCACGAGGTTCGGGTTGATCTCGGTCGCTTCGCCTGCGCGGCGCAGGGCTTCGGCACGCCAGCGCTCGACCACTTCCGGTAACACCTGCGCCAGTTGCACGCGCACGCGTTCGCCACGCGGGCGGCGCGAGAGCATCAGCACGTCGGCGACCACCTGGTCGAGCCGGCGCACGTTGTCGCGGATGATGCGCAGCAGGCGCGTCTCCACGCCCGAGCTTTCCAGGCGGACATGTGTACCGCCATCATGGCCGTCGCCCGGGTCGTCCAGCAGTTCGGCGGCCTGGCTGATCGCAGCCAACGGGTTGCGGATCTGGTGCGCGACGCTGGCCACCAGCCGCCCCATCGAGGCCAGCTTTTCCTGCTGCGCCTGCTCCGCCACACGCTCCCAGCTTTCCACGTGGACCAGCACGGTGTCATGCAACTCGTGGCGCAGAAACGCTTCGTCATCCACAGACCAGCCCTGCGTGATCGCCTCGGCCGATGGAATGCGAGGACGCATCTCGCCGCCCTCGCCCGGCAGGCCCAGGCCGATCGAGCTGACAAGGCTATCCATATAGACGCTGCGCAGGTTGGCCAGGCTCGGCAGGATGAAGCGCAAGCGCAGCCGGGCGCTCAACATGGCGCGGCCACCCCGGCCGCCCGAGGCGATGGGCAGCAGGTCGAGAATGCGCGGTGCATCGTCGTCACCGGTGCCATCGGCGGGGCGGCTCTTGCGGCGCAGCCACTGACGCAGCGTTTCGAGCAGCGGACGCAGGTGCGGCACGTCCTTCAGGTCGAACAACATCGCACCGCTGCCGACAAACGCGCTCTGCGGCACGCCCAGCAGCATGGCTGCGGCCGGGTTGGCGGCAACGACGCGGCCGTCGGCACGCACCAGCATCACGCCGTCCTGCATGTCGTAGACCATCAGGCGGTTGACGAGCTGTTGCAGGCGCAACTCCCGCTCGCGGGCCATCGTCAACCGTTCCTGCGCAACCTGACGGTGCGACAGGCCGTACATCATCGACGCGGCCATCATGTAGACCAGGCCGTACAGCCCGGCGGATGCCAACCCCGGCGCAATCACGCCCTCGCGCATCATCTGCAGGAACGGATCGGTCAGCACCACGATCGACGCCACTGCCGCCGTGAACAGCGCGAAGAGCAGGCTCGTGAGCGCACCGGCGGCCAGCACCGGCACCAGCAGTACCATTGCCACGCTCGCCGACAGCCGCGAGAGCGTGGCGTATGCCAGCCCCAGAAAGAGCAGATCGAGCACCACATCCAGCCGGACGCGGAATTGGAATCGCGTGCGCCACCAGCCGGCTGCGGCAAGGATGAGCAGGGCCATCGCCAGATACGGCAGCGTCAGGCTGAGCAGCGCTTCGCTATTGGGCAGGCCGGCTGCTTCGTTGTGCTCGCGCGGCACCATCACGAACAGCAACAGCACCAGCGCCACGGCGGCGCGGCTGAAGGCGAAATAGCGCAGCAGGCGCCACTGGAACTCAGGCGGATCAGGCTCCAGCCAGACTGATCGGAGTGCGCGCCAGGCGTTCAGGCGCGAGAGCAGCCTGCGGGCGGTGGACGGTGTTGCCCGCGCGTCACCCGACGCGTCGGGCGTCATGTGTTGCCCCGGTCAGCATGCTCGGGGCAGCGATAGCGGCCGCCCGGCAGCGCGATCATGCCGGTGCGCGGCGCGTGCACGCCGCACACGGCACATTGCTCGATGGGCTGAGAGGCCTCGGGCTCAGGCGTGCGCTTGGCTGAGCCCTGTCCGCCCGAGGCTGTCTGGCGCTGCCCCGAGGAACGGGACGAACGCGTCCCCAGGCGGCTCAACCACCACCAGCCGGCGAGCAGCATCAGGATCAGCAGGACGGGACGGGACATGGGGAACTGACAAGGACAAGTAACGGCGCAGGCGCCAGGAACGCACTAGGCGCGATGCAGGATGACTTCGAGCACGAAGCGGCTGCCCACGTACGCCAGCATCAGGATCGCGAAGGCCGCCATCACCCAGCGCAGCGCCACGCGTCCGCGCCAGCCGCGAAAACGCCGACCGATCAGAATGCCGCCGAACATCACCCACGACAGCACGGCAAAGATATTCTTGTGATCGAAATGGAAAGCGCTGTGAAACAGCTGCTCGGAGAACAGCACGCCCGAGGCGATCGTCAGCGTCAGCAGAACGAAGCCCGCCCCGATCAGCCGGAACAGCAGTTTTTCGAGCGTGAGCAGCGGCGGCAGCAGATCCAGCCAACGGCCGAACCCGCTTGCCTCCGGGCGGTTGATGGTGTGCAGGCGGCGCTCTGCAGCCAGCATGAGGATCGCGTGGAATGCCGCTAGCGTGAACAGCCCGTAGGCGACGTTGGCAATAGCGAAGTGCAGCTTGAACAGGGGGCTGGCCGCATAGCCGAGAATTTGCGTGCCCGGAAAGGCCAATGGCAGCAGACTTCCGACCAGCGCCACTGGCATCACGAGCAAGCCGAGGCCGGCCAGCGAGAAGAAGAGGCTTTCGATCCAGAAAATGCCCACGCCCAGCCACAGCATGGCCGACAGCGCATAGGCAAAGCCAAATATCATGGCGCTGGCCGGGAAGATCGTCTCGTGCAGCAGGAACCCGTGCGCGATCAAGGCGGCCAGCAGACCCCAGCGCCACCAGCCCGGGACAGTGTCAGCAGCCCCCGGAGGCGGCGGAACGAGCACCGTGGCACCCGGCGACTGACCGCCTGCCGCCATGGCTCCCGCCGGCGCCCGGGCACCCAGTCCACCGCGTCGCGCCCACGCTACCGAAGCGAGGATGCCGTAGAGAAGCGCCGTCAGCGCATACAGTACAATTGCCATTTGCACAGTTTACCGCAGCGCACCCCAGTTTTGGCTGGGGCCCGCCCCCCGCCGAAAGCCTCGTTGGGCGGCAACGCAACATGCGCGCATTGAACACATTCCCAGCCGGTGCGAACCAAACGCGCCCCGGCCGCCTCTTCATCCCGTCCCCAATTCCGGATTCCTGTCACTGTCATGCTGGATAACCTGACCCAACGGCTCGCGCGCGTGGTCAAGACCATGCGCGGCGAAGCGCGCCTGACCGAAGCCAACACCGCCGAGATGCTGCGCGAAGTTCGCATGGCGCTGCTCGAAGCCGACGTGGCGCTGCCGGTCGTGCGCGAATTCATTGCCCGCGTCAAGGAAAAGGCGCTCGGCGAAGACGTCATCACAAGCCTTTCGCCGGGCCAGGCGCTGGTCGGCATCGTGCAGCGCGAGCTGACGGCCATCATCGGCGGCCAGGAAGCGCTGGAAGGCGTCGGCAGCAACATCATGGGCGGCCGCGCCGCCGAGCTGAACCTCAACGTCACGCCGCCCGCGATCATCCTGATGGCTGGCCTGCAAGGCGCGGGCAAGACCACCACGGTCGGCAAGCTCGCCAAGTGGCTCAAAGAGAACAAGAAAAAGAAAGTGCTGACGGTGTCGTGCGACGTGTATCGCCCTGCCGCCATCGCGCAGTTGAAGACCGTTTCCGAGCAGGTTGGCGCGGACTTCTTTCCCTCGCAGCCCGACCAGAAGCCGGTGGACATTGCCGCCGCCGCACTGGACTGGGCCAAGAAGCACTACCACGATGTGCTGATCGTCGATACGGCCGGCCGCCTCGGTATCGACGAGGCGATGATGCAGGAGATCGCCGCGCTGCACGCCAAGCTCAAGCCGGCCGAAACGCTGTTTGTGGTCGATGCGATGCTCGGCCAGGATGCCGTCAACACCGCCAAGGCCTTCAACGACACCCTGCCTCTGACCGGCGTGGTCCTGACCAAGCTCGACGGCGATGCGCGCGGTGGCGCGGCGCTGTCGGTGCGTCACATCACGGGCAAGCCGATCAAGTTCGTCGGTGTGGCCGAAAAGCTCGACGGGCTGGAGCCGTTCTACCCCGACCGCATGGCCCAGCGGATTCTGGGCATGGGCGACATTCTCGCGCTGGTGGAAGAAGCCCAGCGCGGTGTCGACATGGAAGAGGCGCAGAAGCTTGCGGCCAAGATCAAAAAGACCGGCGGCTTCGACCTCGAAGACTTCAAGGCGCAGATCGGCCAGATGAAGAAGATGGGCGGTCTGGGCGGCCTGATGGACAAACTGCCTGCGCAGTTCGCACAACAGGCCCAGGGCGCCAACATGGACCAGGCCGAAAAGCAGGTCCGCCGCATGGAAGGCATCATCAACAGCATGACGGCTGCCGAGCGCGCCAAGCCTGAGCTCATCAAGGCAAGCCGCAAGCGCCGCATTGCCGCCGGGGCGGGCGTGCAGGTGCAGGAAGTCAACCGTCTGCTCAACCAATTCGAGCAGATGCAAGGCATGATGAAAAAGCTCAAAGGCGGCGGCATGATGAAGATGATGCGCGCCATGGGCGGCATGAAAGGCGGCATGAAGGGGCTGCTCGGCGGCCGCTGAGCGGGCTCCCCCCCTCCTGAATCGCACTTTTGATCGACACACCGAACCGTTTCACCGAACCGAAAAGATGCTGAGCGCAGAACAGGCCCGCGAACTCTGGGCCAACTCCGAAGAAATCGTCAGCGAAGACGCCGTGCGCGGCTCGCTGGACCGCATGGCCGAAGAGATCACCGAGAAGATCGGCGACACGTTCCCGATGGTGCTGTCCGTGATGGGCGGCGCGGCGGTCTTTACCGGCATGCTGCTGCCCAAGCTGGCCTTCCCGCTGGAGTTCGACTACATCCACCTCTCCCGCTACAACAACAAGACGGTGGGCGGCGAGATGCAGTGGCGCGTGGCGCCGCGCGAGTCGGTCAAGGGCCGCACGGTGCTGGTGCTCGACGACATCCTCGACGAAGGCGAGACGATGGCCGCCATCCGCTCGCGCATCATCGACATGGGTGCCGCGGAGTTCTATTCCGCCGTGCTCTGCGAGAAGACGCTCGCCAAATCGAAGCCGCTGCACCCTGACTTCTGCGGCTTCAACGTGCCTGACCGCTACGTGTTCGGCTGCGGAATGGACGCCAAGGGCTACTGGCGCAACCTGCCGACCATCCGCGCGCTCAAGAACACCTGAGGCAGCACCGCAGCAAACAAAAAGGGCGACACCTCAGTCGCCCTTTTTTGTTGCCCGCGCGTGGTTCAGAGTTGATGCGCGAATGTGCGGATGCCCTTGAGCAGCATCTCCACCGAGATCGCCACCAGGATCAGCCCCATCAGCCGCTCGAACGCCATCACCGTACGCTCCCCTACCAGGCGCTGGATATGCGTGGCGCTCAGCAGCACCACCGCGCACACGGCCATCGTCGCGCATAGCGAGCCGACCCACGTCCACATGCGCCCGGGCGCCTGTGACACCAGCAGCATCACCGTGGCCATCGCCGACGGCCCCGCGATGGCCGGAATCGCCAGCGGCACGATGAAGGGCTCGCCTGTGGGCTGCGACTCGGCAGCACCTTCACGCGGGAAGATCATCCGCAGCGCGATCAGGAACAGCACGATGCCGCCTGCAATCTGCAGCGACATGTCGGTCAGGCTCATCATGCGCAGGAAGCTCTCGCCGAAGAACATGAAGACGAGCAGCAGCACGAACGCAATGCCGACCTCGCGCAGCACGACGCGGTTGCGGCGCTCGGGAGCGACCGGCCGCAGCGCCGAGATGAAGATCGGAATGTTGCCGAGCGGATCGGTGATCAGCACCAGCAGAACGGTCGCCGAGAGAAACGTGTATTCCATCGCCGACGTCGCTCAGGCGCCGCGACGATAGGGACGTTCACGCAGCCATTTGGTGGCGATCCACTTCTCACCACGCTCGACCGGCAGGCCGGCATGCAGCGTGTCCTCGTCCAGCGTGCCGTCGGGCCGCTTGTAGACGAAGAAGACGGCGTTGCCCTTGACCGGCGCCACCTCCAGCCCGAGCTTCGGAAAGCCCGTGGCACCGCCGGCCTGCACGCTGTTCAGGTAGATGACCATGGTCGCCACGCGCTGACCGCCCACTTCAAGCTGGCGTGCCTCGCCGCTGCGCCCGGGGTTGAAGAAATCGAAGTGCGGCTGGTATTCGCCGCCGGGCTGGTAGTTCAGCACCTGGAAGCCCTCGCCGTGTTCGACCGGCACGCCCACGGCCTGCGCGATACGCGCTTCGATCTTGGCGATCAGCGGATGCTCGCCGACCTGGAACATCCCGCCTTGGCTGGTCCGGGCCGAGATCAAATTTTCCTCGCCCGTATCGGGGTTCACGACGGGCGAACGCTTCAGGCGATTGCGCCCGATCGCGATCAGCTCGTCACACTCGGCGTCCGACAGAAAGTGCTGGAACAGCACGATGCGCGGCGTCTCGATCGCAAACAGGATGGGGATGTCGCCATCGGCGGTATGCACTGCGTTGCTGTTTTCGACCGCCTGGTCGGCAGCGGAGGTCGGAGCGGGCGCCACAATCGGGGCGGGCGCGCGCGCAGTCAGCGCCTCATCGACGACACGGCGCGCGAAGGCACGGTCGTAGCCGGATTGCACCATCGAAGCCACCAGGGATTCGGCCTCAAAGCCTTCGGTCACGTGACGCTGCAGCCAGTCGCGCAGCGCGTCAGACATCGTCGCGTACGGTTGGGTGGTGGACATGCGGGATGGAGATGCGGGCGAGCGAGAAATGGCCCTATTGTAGGCCGACCGTTCGCCGGCGGAAGATCACGAACCGCCAGCCGGACCGCCAGCAATACGCAGCGGCGAGAACGGATTGCGCGCCGGCACTTCCGGCAGCGCCTTGGCACGCGGCGTGGGCACAGCGGGCTCGGCAGGCACCGGCGCCGACACCGTCATCGCGCTCGACTCCTGATATTGCCAACGCTTCCAGGCCGCCAGCACGGCATTCGGATACTGCGGCTGACCGCGGCTGCCGTTGTAGCGGCCAAGCGCCAGGTACAGATTGCCGCCTTCCATGTCGAGGTAATGACGCAGGATCGTGCAGCCGTAGCGCAGGTTGCTCTGCAGGTGGAAGAGCTTGCGCGAGTCGTTGTCGCCGATGCTGCGGGTCCAGAACGGCATCACCTGCATCAGGCCCATCGCCCCGGCACTGCTGATGGCGTACTTGCGAAAGCCGCTTTCCACCTGGATGAGCCCGAGCACCAGCGCCGGGTCCAGGCCAGCACGCTTGGCCTCGTAATACGCCGTCTCGATCAGTTCGACGCGTACCGACGCCTGCGGGATCTTGCCCGACATGCGCACCGACATCTCCGCCAGCCAGCGCAGGTAGCCGAGTTGCTCGTCGTTGCTGGCAAAGACCGGGCGCAGCGGACGGCTGTCGGCCACCGCGGCAGACAGCGCGCTGCGCACGGAGTCCGCCAGGTATTCCTCTTTCTGGGCGCCCGCCCACGCCAGCTGCGTGCCCGCGAGCAACGTCCCCGCGCACAGCGCAGTGACGATCAGGCGGGCGGAAGACAAGCGGCGCATGCGGGTCGGTCCGGTTGTTGCGTTATTGTGCGAGACGCGCCTTCAGCGTAGCCAGCACGTCGGCGGGCGCCACGGCGGTGGCGGCTTCGTCTCGGCGGCCCTGGAATTCCAGCTTGCCTTCCTTCAGGCCGCGGTCACCCACCACCACGCGGAACGGCACGCCGATCAGCTCCCAGTCGGCGAACATCGCGCCGGGGCGCTCGCCGCGGTCGTCCAACATCACGTCGATGCCGGCGGCGACCAGCTCGGCGTGCAGGCGGTCGGCTTCCTCGCGCACGGCGTCGGACCGGTCGTAGCCCACGGGGCAGATCACCACCTGGAACGGCGCGATCGATGCCGGCCAGATGATCCCGCGCGCATCGTAGTTCTGCTCGATGGCCGCACCCAGGATGCGCGTGATGCCGATGCCGTAGCAGCCCATCACCATCGGCTGCGTCTTCCCGTTCTCATCGAGGAACGTCGCATTCATCGCCTCGGAGTAGCGCGTGCCCAGCATGAAGACGTGACCGACTTCGATGCCGCGGCAGATCGCCAGCGTGCCCTTGCCGTCCGGCGAGGCGTCGCCTGCCACCACATTGCGCAGGTCGTAGACCTCCGGCTCGGGCAGATCGCGGCCCCAGTTCACGCCAGTGAAGTGGTAGTCCTCTTCGTTGGCGCCGACCACGAAATCGCTCATCGCGGCCGCCGTGCGATCGGCCACCACCTTCACGGGCAGCTTCGTGCCGACCGGACCCAAATAGCCCGGCCGCGTGCCGAACGCACGCAGGATTTCGCCTTCGGTGGCA
The DNA here is from genome assembly GCF_056280165.1 of Ralstonia sp. 110700041-2. Lineage (NCBI taxonomy): Bacteria > Pseudomonadati > Pseudomonadota > Betaproteobacteria > Burkholderiales > Burkholderiaceae > Ralstonia > Ralstonia sp. 110700041-2. The sequence goes on from NZ_JBSFAI010000012.1 coordinate 119,947, forward strand.
AAGCGGAAGTCGGCAAGGCCCGGCACCTTCGATGCCTTGACCTCGTTGAGTTCATGGTCGCCGCGCAGCAGCAGCAACCAAATCTGGGGCTCGCCGCCCTCGACTTCGGTGGCCAGCACGATGGATTTGATCGTGCGCTGCAGCGGAATACCCAGTTGCTCGGCCACGGCCTCGCACTTGGCGCGGCCGGGCGTATGCGTCTTGGTGAGCGCTTCGGTGGCAGCGGCACGCGGTGCGGCCGGGGCGACGGCTTCAGCAGCCTCGATGTTCGCGGCGTAGTCCGAATCCGGGCAGTAGATGATGGCGTCTTCGCCCGTGTCGGCAATCACGTGGAATTCGTGCGAGCCCGATCCGCCAATCGCGCCGTTATCGGCCGCCACGGCGCGGAATTCCAGGCCAAAGCGCTGGAAGATGCGCGTGTACGCGTCGTACATCTTCTGGTACGACACCTTCAGGCCCTCGGCGTCGCGGTCGAAGGAGTACGCGTCCTTCATCGTGAATTCGCGGCCGCGCATGATGCCGAAACGCGGGCGGCGCTCGTCGCGGAACTTGGTCTGGATCTGGTAGAAATTGACGGGCAGCTGCTTGTACGAGCGAATTTCAGTGCGGGCGATGTCGGTCACCACCTCCTCCGACGTCGGCTGCATGACGAAGTCGCGCTCGTGGCGATCCTTGAAGCGCAGCAGCTCGTCGCCCATCTTGTCCCAGCGGCCGGTCTCCTGCCACAGCTCGCCCGGCTGCACCACCGGCATCAGCACCTCCACCGCGCCGGCGGCATTCATTTCCTCACGCACGATCTGCTCGACCTTGCGGATCACGCGCAGACCCACGGGCATGTACGTATAGAGGCCCGCGCCAAGCTTCTTGATCATGCCGGCACGCATCATCAACTTGTGCGAGACGATCTCCGCGTCAGCGGGCGCTTCCTTGAGCGTGGAAATGAAGAATTGGGACGCTTTCATGCGACTGACAATAAGGGATGACGCGACCAACCAAAGCCGCGAAAACAAGGGCAAAAGCCACCGGAATCAGGAGATGAGACGAGGCGCCAGGCGCACATTCGCGCAATCGGCACCCCTCCCCCAGGAGGCGCGAGTGAGCGGCAACATTTCGGCTTCTGTGACAGCCGAGCGACGGGCCGCTCTATAATCGGCGTAATTCTAAAGTATTCGAGGTGCAGTCATGCTCGATCGTGAAGGCTTCCGCCCGAACGTCGGCATCATCCTCATCAACGCAAGAAACGAGGTGTTCTGGGGCAAGCGCATTGGCGAGCACTCCTGGCAGTTTCCACAAGGCGGCATCAAATACGGCGAAACGCCCGAACAAGCGATGTTCCGCGAACTGCACGAAGAAGTCGGCCTGTTGCCAGAACACGTCCGGATCGTCGGTCGCACGCGCGACTGGCTGCGGTATGAGGTGCCGGACAAGTTCATCCGCCGCGAAATACGCGGCCACTATCGGGGCCAGAAACAGATCTGGTTCCTGCTGCGCATGGTCGGTCGCGACTGCGACATCCAACTGCGTGCTACCGAGCATCCGGAATTCGATGCTTGGCGGTGGAGCCAGTACTGGGTGCCGCTCGAAGCCGTCATCGAGTTCAAGCGCGAGGTGTATCAGCTGGCGCTGTCGGAGCTTTCGCGCTTCGTGCAGCGTCAGACCCGCGCGCCGCTCTCGCCCTACGGGCGCGGCGGCCAGCACCGAGAGCGCGACGGACGCGACGCGCGCGATAGCCGCGAACGCTCCAGCGACCAGGGCGGCCGGAACGAACAGCACGCCCAGCCGGCCCTGACCGTCACCACCACGACGGTCATCGTCGAGACGGTGAGCGTATCCGCGCCGACCCCCTCCTCCCCCAACCCTGACGACACGGCTCCCAAGGACAATTCGTGAATCTGATGACGACGACACGTGGAGCGCGCCGCGCTCTCGTGCCGCTCGCGCTGGCGGCTGCGCTGGCGCTGACGGCATGTGGCCATAACCGCACCGGCGACCTCGAAGACAAGCTGTTGATGGACCCGTTCAACGACAAGCCCTTCAAGGAAGACGCCGTCACCTTCCCGGCCCCGCCAGTCGATCGTGATGCCGTGCCATTCGATGTGGGCGGCCGAAGCGACTCGCCGCTGCGCTTCGCCATCGATCCGAAATCGGTGTCGATCGGCAAGGACAACGTGGTGCGCTACACCGTGCTGATCACCAGCAAGACCGGCGCGCGCAACGTGAACTACGAAGGCCTGCGCTGCGACACAGCCGAGCGGCGCATCTATGCAACGCTGCGCAACGATACCAACCAGTGGATCGGTAACCGCGCGGTCGACATGAACGAAACGGCGAATACCGAGTCCGCCAGCATGAACGCCTACAAGCCCGCCACGGATTGGCAGCGTGTCGGCAATGGCGGGCCGACGGACTATGCGTCGGCGCTGATGCGCTCGTACTTCTGCGACGTGCGCTCGGTAGCGGGAGATGGGAAGGCTTCTAAGCTAGTGCAGCGGCTGGGGCAGAGTGGGCGGTATTTCGGGCCCTGAGGGGCAGACACCGGCATACCGCGTGCGCTCAAGCACAAAGGCCAACCTCGCAAGGTTGGCCTTTTCTATCGATGCTCAGCCGAGTGGCTGGATCAGAGCAGCACTAGGTTATCCCGGTGCACCAGTTCCGCAGCGCTGACGTAGCCCAGCACCGCCTCGATCTCGGAAGATGCCTTGCGCGCGATCAGCCGAGCCTCTGCCGATGAATAATTCGTCAGCCCGCGGGCAACTTCCAGCCCCGCCGCATCCACACACGAAATCACCTCGCCGCGCGCAAACTCGCCCTGCACTTCGGTCACGCCGATCGGCAGCAACGACTTGCCGCCGGCAGTGAGTTTCTCGACCGCACCGGCATCCAGCACCACGCGACCGCGCAGCTGCAGATGGTCAATCATCCACTGCTTGCGTGCCGCCATCCGCCCGGTCGGCGCGCGAAGTTGCGTGCCAATGGCCTCACCGCTCGCCAGTCGCGCAAGCACATCAGCCTCGCGACCCGAAGCAATGATGGTGTGCGCGCCCGATTTGGCCGCCCGCTTGGCCGCCAGAATCTTCGTCAGCATGCCGCCCTTGCCGATGCTCGAACCGGCGCCGCCGGCCATCTGCTCCAGGTCCGGCGTACCGGCCTGCGCCTCATCGACAAAGCGGGCGCCCGGGTCCTTGCGCGGGTCGGCGGTGTACAGGCCGCGTTGGTCCGTCAGGATGATCAGCGCATCGCCTTCGATCAGGTTGGTGACAAGCGCGCCAAGCGTGTCGTTGTCGCCGAACTTGATTTCATCGGTGACGACGGTGTCGTTCTCGTTGATGATCGGCACGACACCGAGGCTCAGCAGCGTGAGCAGCGTGGAGCGTGCGTTGAGATAGCGCTCGCGATCGGCCAGGTCGCCATGCGTGAGCAGCACCTGGGCCGTGCGGATGCTGTGCCGCGCGAACTCGGATTCGTACACCTGCGCCAGCCCCATCTGCCCGACGGCGGCGGCGGCCTGCAGCTCGTGGATTTCCTTCGGGCGCTTGGCCCAGCCCAAGCGCTGCATGCCCTCGGCGATGGCGCCCGAGCTGACCAGCACGACTTCCTTGCCCGCCGCCCGTAACGCCGCGATCTGCGCGGCCCAGCGGGCAATGGCGGCCTGATCGAGGCCACGGCCGTCGTTGGTAACCAGGCTGGAACCGACCTTGACGACAAGGCGGCGCGCATCGGCAATCAGCGAATGCAGGGCCATGGTGGGCGCGTCTCCGAAGGATGTTTGTTGTGTTTAGGCTTGATCGTCGTGGTCGACGTTGTGCAGTGTCGGGTCCAGACGCTGGTCGGGTGCGGCTGCGGCTGCATCCTCTTCGGCGCGCAGCTCGTCGAGGTATTCCTGGATCGCGTGCACAAGCGCCTGCGTGCCATCGTGCGTCAACGCAGAAATCCGGTGCACCGGGCCCTTCCACTTGAAGCGCTTCACGAAATCCTTCACGCGCGCCTCGCGTTCGTCCTCGGGCACCATGTCGAGCTTGTTAAGCACGAGCCAGCGCGGCTTGTCGAAGAGTTCAGCGTCGTATTTCTTCAGCTCGCCGACGATCGCCTTGGCTTCGGCAACCGGGTCGACGCTCTCGTCGAACGGGGCGAGATCCACCACGTGCAGCAGCACGCGCGTGCGTTGCAGGTGCCGCAGGAACTGGTGACCCAGACCGGCGCCTTCCGCTGCGCCTTCGATCAGGCCAGGGATGTCGGCCACCACGAACGATTTCGACGGGCCCGTCCGGACCACGCCCAGGTTCGGGTGCAGCGTCGTGAACGGGTAGTCGGCAATCTTCGGGCGCGCGTTCGAAATGGCGGTGATCAGCGTCGACTTGCCGGCATTCGGCATGCCGAGCAGACCCACGTCGGCCAGCACCTTCAACTCCAGGCGCAGGTTGCGACGCTCACCGGCCTTCCCGTCGGTCTTCTGGCGCGGAGCGCGGTTAGTGCTCGACTTGAAGTGGATGTTGCCCCAACCGCCTTCGCCGCCCTGCGCGAGGCACAGGCGCTGGCCGTCGATCGTCAGGTCGGCGATCAGCTCTTCCGTGTCGGCATCGTAGATGGCCGTGCCCACCGGCATGCGCAGGGTAATGTCGTCGCCAGCAGCGCCGTAGCAGTCCGCACCACGGCCGTTCTCACCGTTGCGCGCGAGATGCTTCTTGGCAAAGCGGTAGTCGATCAGGGTGTTGATGTTGCGGTCAGCCACGGCCCACACGCTGCCGCCACGCCCACCGTCGCCGCCGTCGGGCCCGCCAAACGGGACGAATTTCTCGCGGCGCATCGAGGCGCTGCCGTTGCCGCCGTCACCAGCGATCACTTCGATCCGGGCTTCGTCGATGAACTTCATGGAGGTCTCCGCCCGTGCGGCGTGCGCACGGCAGGTAAAAGGAAATCGGCGCCACTCGCGCCATCGCTAACAGAACGCGCCTGGAAACATGCGCCAAGACGCAGCGTACCGCCCAGGATCAGGGTCGCGTTTTGTTAACGGCCAGAAACGAAAAAGCCCCGCACGGGTGCGGGGCCTTTGCACTACAAGGCTGAATCAGGCCGCCGGAACAACGTCGACGAACTGCTTCTTGCCTTCGCCGCGGTTGGCGAACTTCACGTGGCCATCGACCAGCGCGAAGAGGGTGTGGTCCTTGCCCATGCCCACATTCACGCCAGCGTGTGTGCGGGTGCCGCGTTGGCGGACGATGATGCCGCCAGCGTTGATGGCTTGACCGCCGTACACCTTCACGCCCAGGCGCTTCGACTCGGAATCGCGGCCGTTCCGTGTGGAACCGCCGCCTTTTTTCTGTGCCATGACTGAACTCCTATCCGGTTACGTAGACGACGCAGCCTTAGGCCACGATCGAGTCGATACGCAACTCGGTGTAATTTTGACGATGCCCTTGGCGCTTTTGATAGTGCTTACGACGGCGCATCTTGAAGATGTGCACTTTGTCGTGACGACCGTGGGAGATGACGGTGGCTTTGACGGCAGCCCCGCTCACCAGCGGCGCACCAACCTTGAGTTGGTCGCCGGCGCCCACTGCGAGCACCTGGTCAAGCGTGATTTCTGCGCCAACGTCCGCCGGTATCTGTTCTACTTTCAGTTTTTCGCCAGCAGCAACCTTGTATTGCTTACCGCCGGTTTTTACGACCGCGTACATTGTCGGACCTCGATAAAAGAACTAAAACGTGACTCTTGTGCCGCTCGACGCCCGCATGCGCGGGCAACGAACACAGAGAACTCGTGATTATACAAGAAAAACCCAAGCAAATCAAAGGCTAATGCGTTACGGGCGTGCTGCGCCCGCGCAACGCGCCCGCCACGTCAAGCGTGGTGCGCCGGGCCATCGGGCAAACCACCTTGTTGCTCTATAATCTCGCGGTTTTTTGCGCAGCATCGTACGCGCCCAAGTTGACCACCAGCCACACGCTTTTCTGTCGGAATTCGCCTTGACCCAGACCTCCGCCTCCGTCCTGCTCGCCCCTGTCGCTGAAGACATGCGCGCCGTCGATGCCGTGATCCGCCGCCGCCTGGGCTCGGAGGTGGTGCTGATCAATCAGATCGGCGAATACATCGTCAGCGCCGGCGGCAAGCGCCTGCGCCCGGTGATCCTGCTGCTGGTAGCAAACGCGCTTGGTTACAAGGGCGAGCATCAGCACGAACTGGCCGCCGTGGTCGAGTTCATCCACACGGCCACACTGCTGCACGACGACGTGGTTGACGAATCCGACCTGCGCCGCGGCCGAAAGACCGCCAACGCCGTGTTCGGCAACGCGGCAAGCGTGCTGGTGGGCGATTTCCTGTATTCGCGCGCCTTCCAGATGATGGTGCAGGCCAACAGCATGCGCATCATGCAGATCCTGGCCGACGCAACCAACATCATTTCTGAAGGCGAGGTCCTGCAACTGCTGAACATGCATGACCCGGACGTGACGGAAGAGCGCTACCTCCAGGTCATTCGCTACAAGACCGCCAAGCTGTTCGAGGCAGCTGCCCAGATCGGCGCCGTGCTCTCGGACGCGGACGCCGCCACTGAAGAAGCCGCTGCCGAATATGGCCGCCGCATCGGCACCGCGTTCCAGATCGTCGACGACCTGCTCGACTACACGTCCACCGCTGACCAGATGGGCAAGAACGCCGGTGACGACCTGCGCGAAGGCAAGCCGACACTGCCGCTCATCCACCTGCTATCGAACGGCACGGAAGAGCAGCGAGCACTGGTGCGCCAAGCCATCGAGCAAGGCGGCACGGAACATTTCGATGCGATCTTCGCTGCCATTCAGGCTTCCGGCGCGCTGGAGTACACGCGCCAGGCCGCCGAGCGCGAAGCCGCCGCAGCTGAAGCAGCGGCAAACGCATTACCCCCTTCCCTTTTCCGCCAGACACTGATAGACTTGTGTGCTTTCTCGCTGCAACGTCAGTCCTGACACGCACGAGATCTGCGAAGAAGCATCGGGGTGTAGCTTAGCCTGGTAGAGCGCTACGTTCGGGACGTAGAGGCCGGAGGTTCGAATCCTCTCACCCCGACCAGAAATTCCCTTGTCGATCAAGGACATCAAGCCCAGCAATTGCTGGGCTTTTTTGTTTCTGAATGGCCATCTGATGGGGATCTACGGTTGCGGCACGCGCAACGGGCGCCCGCAACGGCGGGGCAAACCCCTCTGTTATAGTGGGCGCTTCGCTGCCCCTCCCCTCCCGCTTTGGACTCTTGGCCGCTCTGGGCACAAATTGGCGCCGTCGTGCTGCTGTTGTGCTGCTCCGCCTTCTTCTCGATTTCCGAAACCGCGATGATGGCGCTCAACCGCCATCGCCTGCGGCATCTTGCCAAGTCCAACGTATCGGGCGCGCGCAATACGCAGCAGTTGCTCGGTCAGACCGACAAGCTGCTCTCGCTCATCCTGATCGGCAACAACCTGATCAACACCGCCGTGCCGGTGCTGATCACCACCCTGGCGATCCACTACTTTGGCAACAACGGAACGACGCTGTCGATCGCCACGGCCATCGTGGCGTTTCTCATCATCGTGTTCGCCGAGATCGCCCCGAAGATCGTGGGCGCGACCTATCCCGAACGCGTTGCGTTTCCCGCCAGCTTCATCATCAAGCCGCTGCTGCAGATTTCGACGCCGCTGGTGGCGGTAGTCAACGCGTTTGCCATGGGTGTGCTCAGATTGGTGCGCATCAACACGCGCAAGGCGCCGGAGCAGCGCATGTCGACCGAGGAACTGCGTACGCTGGTGCTGGAATCGGGCAACTTCATCCCGCACAAGCACCGCAGCATCCTGCTCAACCTGTTCGATCTGGACGCCATCACCGTGGACGACGTGATGACGCCGCGCGCGCGGGTGGAATCGCTCGACCTGTCGCGCCCGATCGAAGAGGTCGTCCAGCAACTCGAGACCTGCTATCACAACAAGCTTCCGGTGTTCGAGCAGGACAGCGATCAGGTGATCGGCATCCTGCATGTGCGCAAGGCGCTGTCACTTCTGGGGCACACCGAACTCACGCACGACGATTTCCGTAGCCTGCTGGCCGAGCCCTATTTCGTACCGAGCGGCACACCCGTTTTCCGCCAGCTACAGTATTTTCAGGAGAACCGCCGCCGCCTCGGGCTGATCGTCAATGAGTACGGCGACATGCTTGGGCTGGTGACGCTCGAAGACATCATCGAAGAGATGATCGGCGAGTTCACCACCACGCTGCCCAACGCCGGCAAGCTGGCGTGGGACAAGGAAGGCACTTATCTTGCGGATGCGGGAATGTCGTTGCGCGATCTGAACCGGCGCCTGGGCCTGAGTCTGCCGACCGACGGCCCGAAAACGCTCAACGGGCTGCTACTGGAAGAGCTGGAAGAGATTCCCGAGGCGACGGTCAGCGTGAAGATCGCGGGCTGCGTGATGGACATCGTCCAGATGGACAGTCAGTCGATCCGCACGGTGCGACTGCATCAGCCGCCGCAGCCAAAGCGTAGTTGACGCCACACCTGAGGCCGAACGCTTCAGTTGGAGCGGTTTTCTGCCGATGTGGCACAAATGCAAGCTGCGCTTTGATGTGCGCTTTACAAATGCAGGGGCGGTCGGCAAACTGCCCCGGTTCCGGGCACCACCCCCCACGAATGGGTGGGGTACCGGCGGCAGAACATAGAACAATCGCCTTGGGGGGCGAGCGCGCGCAGGAGGCGGTGGGGCCCGGCGCGCGCTGAAATGGTCAGCTTCAGCCTGACGGACTGGACTCATGACACTCGGACTTGCTCTAGCGCAGAGCCGGCGGATCGCGCCGACGCTACTTACCCAACTCGAACAGAGCGCGCGTGAAAAACGCACGCAACTGATCGACGAACTGGTGGGCAGCGGGATCATGAGTGCGCACGACCTCGCCGTGTTTGTGGCCGGCAAGTACCAGATGCCGCTGCTCGACCTTGCGCAGTACAAGCTCGACACCGTGCCGGCCGTGCTGTCGGCCAACAAGCACTTTGCCCAGTTGCGCCTGTTGCCGCTGGGCCGTCGCGAGAACCGCCTCATCCTCGCCACGTCCGACCCGAGCGATCCGAAGCCGATCGAAGAGCTGCGTCAGAAGATGAACGTAGCCATCGAAACGGTCATCGTCGAACACGACAAGCTGGTTCGCCAACTCAGCCTCGCCAATGAGGCGCCGGCCGAGATCAAGTCGCTCTTCCCCAAGCAGGAGGCCACGCAGATCGAATACGATGCGGGCGCTGCCGCCGCCACGCGTCGCACCACCCCCGACGGCATCGACGATGCCCCTGTGGTGCGCTTCCTGCAGAAGCTCTTTACCGAAGCCTTGCTGCGCGGCGCATCGGACTTGCATTTCGAGCCCTTTGAAACGTTTTACCGCGTACGTTTCCGCATCGACGGCATCCTCGCGCAGGTCGCGCAGCCGCCGCTGGATATCCGCGACAAGATCGCGACCCGCATCAAGGTGCTCTCGCGCCTGGACATCTCGGAAAAGCGCGTGCCGCAAGACGGCCGCATGAAGCTGCTCATCACCGTCCCGAAAGACCGCAAGGACAAGGACAACAAAGAGACGATCGAGCGCGCCATCGACTTCCGGGTGTCGACGCTGCCGACGCTGTTCGGCGAAAAGATCGTGATCCGGATTCTGGAGTCGTCCACCGAGCGGCTCGATATCGACCAGCTTGGCTATGAGCCGGAGCAAAAGCAGTTGCTGCTCGACGTAATCAAGCGGCCGTACGGCATGGTGCTGGTGACGGGGCCAACCGGATCGGGCAAAACCGTGTCGCTGTACACGTTCCTGAACAGGCTGAACCAGGGCGACATCAATATCTCCACCGCCGAAGACCCAGCGGAAATCCAGTTGCCCGGCATCAACCAGGTCAACGTGAACGACAAGGCTGGGCTGACCTTTGCGGCGGCGCTGAAGTCGTTCCTGCGGCAGGATCCGGACATCATCATGGTGGGCGAAATCCGAGATCTGGAGACGGCCGACATCTCGATCAAGGCTGCGCAGACCGGTCACCTGGTGTTTTCCACGCTGCACACCAACGACGCACCGACCACACTGACCCGCCTGATGAACATGGGGGTGGCGCCGTTCAACATCGCGTCGTCGGTGCTGATGATCACGGCGCAGCGTCTGGGGCGCCGGCTGTGCAAGGATTGCAAGAAGCCGGGTCCGCTGCCCAAGGAAACGCTGCTCGACGCGGGTTTTACCGAAGCGGACCTCGACGGCTCCTGGCAGCCGTATCACCCGGTCGGTTGCGAAACCTGCAACGGCAGCGGCTACAAGGGCCGGGTCGGCATCTACCAGGTCATGCCGATTACCGAGGCGATCCAGGAAATCATTCTCACGCATGGCACGGCGCTGCAGATTGCCGAGCAGGCGCGCAAAGACGGCGTGATGTCGCTACGCGAATCGGGCCTGCGAAAAGTGAAGCAGGGGCTGACTTCCCTCGAGGAAGTGCTGGCCACAACGAACCAATAACCTTCTCGATCAATCGTTCCCATACCGGGGGGTAGGAACCAACCATGGCCACACGAGCACCCGCCGCGAACCGCGCGGCCGCAGCGCCCAATCGCACGACCGGCAAGACCGCCAAGACCAAGGCGCCCACGCAGTACATCTTCGAGTGGGAAGGCAAAGATCGGAAAGGCAAGATCTTCAAGGGCGAGATGCGCGCCGAGAGCATCACCGAGGTGAATGCCATCCTGCGCAAGCAAGGCCTGTCGATCACCAAATCCAAGCGCCGCCGCGCGGCCCGCGGCAAGAAGATCACGCCGAAGGACATCGCCTACTTCACGCGCCAGCTGTCGACCATGCTGAAGGCCGGCGTGCCGCTGCTGCAGTCGATCGACATCATCGCAAAGGGCCACGCCAACCCGAACTTCACGCAACTGCTGACGGAAATCCGCGTCGATATCGAGTCGGGCAGCAGCATGGCGCAAGCCTTCCGCCGTCACCCGAAGTACTTCGACACGCTGTACTGCAACCTGATCGACGCGGGCGAGCAAGGCGGTATTCTGGATGCGCTGCTCGAGCGGCTTTCGCTGTACATGGAAAAGTCCCTCGCACTGAAGGCGCAGATCAAGTCGGCCCTGATCTACCCGATCTCGGTGCTGACGGTGGCCTTCCTAGTGACCGTGGTGCTGATGATCTTTGTGGTGCCGTCGTTCAAGGGCGTTTTCTCCGGTTTCGGTGCCGATTTGCCAGCCCCGACGCTGTTCGTCATTGCGATATCGGATTTCTTCGTCAAGTGGTGGATACCGATCGTGCTGGGCCCCATCGCCGGCATTGCACTGTTTTCGCGCGCATTCAAGCGATCTGAAAACGTCCAGCGTTCGACGCATCGCTTCATCCTGAAGATTCCCATCTTTGGCGACATCATCCGCAAGGCAACCATTGCTCGCTGGACGCGTACGCTGGCTACCATGTTCGCAGCCGGTACGCCGCTCGTGGAGTCGATGGAGTCGGTCGCCGGGGCCGCAGGCAACTGGATCTACCATGATGCGACCCTCGAGGTTCAGCAAGCGGTACGTATCGGCACGAGTCTCACCAACGCCATGCAAGCGACACACGTGTTCGACAACATGGTCCTGCAGATGACGCAGATCGGTGAAGAGTCCGGCGCCCTGGACAACATGCTACTGAAGGTGGCGGAGTTCTACGAGCGCGAGGTGGACGATGCGGTCGCCAACATCTCGACTCTGATCGAACCCATCATCATCGTCTTCCTCGGCGTGCTAATCGGCGGCATGGTGGTGGCGATGTATTTGCCGATCTTCAAGCTTGGTACGGTGGTCTGACGCAATGCCTGAGATGTTCGTCATCCCCACGTTGGCGCAACTGCCGGCGTGGTTTGTAGTTGCCGCAGGCGGGCTGGTCGGCTTGCTGGTCGGCAGCTTCCTGAACGTGGTGATCCACCGTCTGCCGCGCATGATCGAGCGGGAGGAAGCCAACTACATCGCAGAACTGCGTGATGAGCCGCTGCCTCACCCCGACGCATACAACCTGGTCGTGCCGCGCTCGGCGTGCCCGTCGTGTGGTCATCAGATCAAAGCGATCGAGAACATCCCCGTGTTGAGCTGGCTTGCGCTGCACGGCCGGTGCAGTGCCTGCAAGGCGCCCATCTCGTGGCGCTATCCCGCTGTGGAACTGGTCACTGGTCTGCTGACCGCGGCCTGCCTGTGGCACTTCGGCCCGACGTGGGTGGCGGTCGCATCGGCGGTCCTGCTGTGGTTCCTGATCGCCGGCACCATGATCGACGCCGATACGCAACTGTTGCCCGATGCCATCACCCAGCCGCTGCTGTGGCTCGGGCTGGGCGTGAACCTGTTCGGCATGTTTGCGCACTTGCAGGACGCGGTCGTCGGCGCGATGGCCGGTTACCTGTTCCTGTGGTCGATCTATTGGGCCTACAAGCTGCTGCGCGGCCGCGAAGGCATGGGCTACGGCGACTTCAAGCTGATGGCCGCACTCGGCGCGTGGTTCGGCTGGCAGGCGCTGCCGTTGCTGGTGCTGCTCTCGTCCGTCGTGGGACTGGTGTTTGGGCTCGTGCGCATTGCGCGCGGCGCGACGAGCGAATCGCCGTTCTCGTTCGGACCGTTCATTGCCGGGGCCGGCGTGATCGCATTGCTGGCCGGCCCGCAGCTGCTCATGATGGCAGGCCTAGGCCCGCTCCTTGCGCCATAAGGGCATGATCAGCATGCGCGTGATCGGCCTGACCGGCGGCATCGGCAGCGGCAAGAGCTACGTGGCGGATCGCCTTGCGGAGCGCGGTGCCGCCATCGTTGACACCGACGCCATCGCCCACGAGATCACCGCGCCGGGCGGCGCCGCCATCCCCAAGCTGGTCGAGACGTTCGGCGCAGGCATCTTACGCAGTGACGGTGCCATGGACCGCGACGCCATGCGCGCCCTCGCCTTTTCGGACGCTACGGCCAAATCGCGACTGGAGCAGATCACGCATCCCCTCATCCGCGAGATTGCGCTGTCGCGCGGGGCCGCTGCGCAGGCATCGGGCGCGCATCCGTACCTCGTCTACGTCGTCCCGCTGCTGGTGGAATCCTTGGCCGGGCATCACAGCTGGCGCTCGCTGGTCGACCGCATTCTGGTGGTCGACTGCCCCGTTGACACGCAGATCGCCCGCGTGATGGCCAGGAACGGGCTGCCGCGCGCGCAAGTGGAAGCCATCATCGCCCGCCAGGCTTCACGCGAAGCCCGCCTTGCCGCCGCCGACGACGTGATCGACAACAGCGGTACGCTGGCGGATTTGCTGCCGCAGATCGACCGTCTGGACCTAACCTACAGGTCGAACTGAAACGATCTGAAAGCGGTCGTCACAGCCCTTTGCATTGTGATGAACGAGGGTCTCGCATAGAATGCGGGCAGATCGAGGCCAAATGGGCTTCGGGGCCGCACATGCCAGCAGGCCAGCACACCGGGCACCCAAGTTTTGATCCTGTACGAATATCCCTTCAACGAACGCATTCGGACGCTGCTGCGCCTCGAAGACCTGTTCGAGCGGCTGGATTTCTTTCTCGTGCAGGAGCACCCGCTGCAACACCACGTGGCACTGACCACGCTGTTCGAAGTGGTCGACGTGGCCGGGCGTGCCGATCTCAAATCCGATCTGCTGAAAGAACTCGATCGCCAGCGCCAGACGCTCACCGCGCTGCGCGCCAATCCGCAGATCGATCAAGACGCGCTCGACGCCGTCATCAGCGAGCTGGAAACCGCCTCGGGCAATCTCACCGCCACACATGGCAAGGCCGGCCAACTCATCGCCGACAACGAGTGGCTGACGAGCATCCGCAGCCGCGCCATCATCCCCGGTGGTACGTGTGAATTCGATCTGCCGGCGTATTTTGCATGGCAGCATCATCCGGCCGAGCGCCGCCGCGCCGACATCATCAAATGGGCCCAACCGCTCGTGCCGCTGCGCGACGCCACGATGATCGTGCTGCGCCTGCTGCGCGAATCGGGTCAGAGTGGCAAGGTGATTGCTAACGCTGGGAGCTATCAGCAGATGCTGTCGGGCCGCGTGTACCAACTGATGCAGGTGCGCCTGGATGAGTCGGCGCTGGGGTTCATTCCCGAGATCAGCGCCAACAAATACATGCTCTGGGTGCGCTTTACCCAGCAGGATGGCGACCTGCGACCCAAGCCGGTCGACGCGGATATCCCGTTCCAGCTGAAGCTCTGTAATTTCTGAGCCGCACCATGAATGTGAAGACCGTCAAATGCCCCAGCTGCGGCAAGCCCGTGCCTTGGGTGCCTGAGAGCCGCTACCGCCCCTTCTGCTCTGAGCGTTGCAAGCAGATCGACCTGGGCGCGTGGGCAGCCGAGCAGTACACCATCCCCGTGGTCGAAGAAGACGACCTGCCCGACGCACCGGGCAACGATACGAGCGGCAAGCTCAACTAACCGTCGTTTCCTCGCGCATCCATTCGAACACGGGCAACGTTGCCGGCAGCACCGGATGGACGCTGATCGGCAGCGTCTGCCAAGCGAAATCCTGGCCTTCCAGTGCGCGCAACGTGCCGTCCCAGGCAGTGACCTTGCAGAAGTGCAGGCGCACGTACGCGTGCGGGTAGTCGTGCTCGATGGTGTGCCAGGGAACGCAGGTGCGCAGCGTGACGTCCAGCTCTTCCTTCAACTCACGCATGAGCGCAGCCTCGACCGATTCGCCCGCTTCAAGCTTGCCGCCCGGGAATTCCCAGTAGCCCGCGTAAGGCTTGCCTTCCGGACGCTGGGCTAGCAAGAACTTGCCGTCGGGCTGCACGAGCACGCCAACGGCCACTTCGGTGATCTTGCGGCCGTCCGGCGTGTGCGTCGGGGGCACTTGCGTCAGGTTGTCAGTCGACATGGTGCCGCCCATGCTTGCCACCCCAGTCGCGGGCGAATTGCCATGCCACGCGGCCCGAACGCGAACCGCGCTCCAGCGCCCATACCAACGCGTCGCCACGGGCGGCCGCGATGTCCTCGTCACTGCAGCCGAAGTACTTGAGCCAGTGGCCGACGATGGTCAGGTATTCGTCCTGCTTGGGCGGGTAGAACGACAGCCACAGCCCAAACCTCTCCGACAGCGAGATCTTCTCTTCCACCACCTCGCCCGGATGGATTTCGCCGTCCGAGGTGTGCTGATAGGTCTCGTTGTCCTTCATGTATTCCGGCAGCAGGTGGCGCCGGTTCGATGTTGCGTAGATCAGCACGTTGTCTGACTGCGTTGCCACCGAGCCGTCCAGCGCAGACTTCAGCGCCTTGTAGCCCGACTCGCCCTCTTCGAACGAAAGGTCATCGCAGAAGATCGCGAAGCGCTCGGGGCGCGCCGAGAGTTGATCGACGATATCGCCCAAGTCAGCCAGATCGTCCTTGTCGACCTCGACCAAGCGCAGGCCTTCCTTCACGAACTCATTCAGGCACGCCTTGATGAGCGACGACTTGCCGGTGCCCCGTGCGCCCGTCAGCAGCACGTTGTTGGCCGGCAACTTGCGCACGAACTGGCGCGTATTGGCGACGATGGCGTCTTTCTGGCGCTCGATGTTGTGCAGATCGCTCAGATGGATCGGGGGCAGTTGGCGGATCGGTGCGAGATAGCCGATGTTGCCGAACAGGCTCTGGCGCTTGCGCCAGCGGAACGCAACGGCCTCGTTCCAGTCAGCTTCGGTCAGTTCAGGCGGCAGCCATTGCTCAAGCCGCCCGAGAAAGCGGTCGAGCCGTGCGGAAAGGTCGGACGACATAGCGGCGCGCTCCGGATCACGAACGGTAGTCGGCGTTGATCGACACGTAGTCGTGCGAGAAGTCGCACGTCCACACGGTGGCGGTGGCGTCGCCGCGGCCGAGCGCGATGCGCACGGTAATCTCCGCCTGCTTCATCACGCGCTGGCCGTCTTCTTCGCGGTACTCGGGGTTGCGGCCGCCGTCTCGCGCGACCCACACGTCGTCGAGCCACAGGTTGACGCCGTTCACGTCGAGGTCCGTCACGCCGGCGTAGCCCACAGCGGCCAGGATGCGCCCCAGGTTGGGGTCCGAAGCGTAGAACGCGGTCTTGACCAGCGGCGAGTGCGCGACCGCATAGGCGATGAGGCGGCACTCTTCGACGTTGCGGCCGCCCTCAACCTGGATGGCCATGAACTTGGTCGCGCCCTCGCCATCGCGCACGATCTTCTGCGCCAGCTCTTGTGCGAGGCCCGTCAGCGCATCGCGCAGCGCAGCGTAGTCGGGGTGCGACTCGGAATCGATGCGCGGCGTGCCAGCCCGGCCCGTCGCGATGACGACGAACGAGTCGTTGGTGGAGGTATCGCCGTCCACCGTCACGCTGTTGAACGAGTGATCGGCGGCGTGGCGCACCAGACCTTGAAGCACGGCTTCATCCACATCGGCATCGGTGGCGATGAAGCCGAGCATCGTCGCCATGTTCGGACGGATCATGCCTGCACCCTTGCTGATGCCGGACATGCGCACGGTTTTGCCCGACAGCGTGCACGTGGCCGACGCTGCCTTGGGTACGGTGTCGGTGGTCATAATCGCCTCGGCGGCAGCCAGCCAGTTGTCCGGCTTGGCGTTCGCCTCAGCAGCGGGCAGTCCGGCGATGATGCGGTCGACCGGCAGCGGCTCCAGAATCACGCCCGTCGAGAACGGCAGCACCTGTTCCGCCGACACGCCCAGCAGCTTGGCCACGGCATCGCAGGTCTGACGCGCATGCGCAAGGCCAGACGCGCCCGTACCGGCATTCGCGTTACCCGTGTTGACGACGATCGCGCGTGCGCCCTTGCCGCTCGCCAGATGCTCACGGCATACCTGCACAGGCGCCGCGCAGAAACGGTTCTGCGTAAACACACCGGCTACCGTCGAGCCCTCGGCGATACGAACCAGCAGCACGTCCTTGCGATTGGCCTTGCGCACACCGGCCTCGGCCCAGCCGAGGTCCACGCCGTCGATCGGCAACAGGGTATCAGCGGCGGGCGCGACGAGATTCACAGCCATGGAGCACACCTTTCAAAATGAGGATGCCCGCATTGCGGGCATCGTGAATCAACAGAAAACAGGTTCCAGCAGCGTCAGACAAGTTTGCCGTGGCACTGCTTGTACTTCTTGCCCGAACCGCATGGGCACGGATCGTTGCGGCCAACCTTCGGCACTTCGCCAGCCAGTGCGGCAGCAGCGGCCGATGCCGCCGAACGCGATGCAGCCATGGCCGGCGTTGCGCCATGGATCTCCGCATCACCTGCAGCCACTTCGGCCAGTTCGCTGAACTCGTCGTGCTTGTACTGCAGGTTGGTCAGCGCGGAAAGATCTTCTTCGATCTGCTCGGAGGCTTGCTCCAGCTCTTCCTGCGACTGAATGCGCACCGTGAAGACAATACGCGTGACTTCGTTGCGGATGGTATCGAGCAAGCGGCCGAACAGTTCGAACGACTCGCGCTTGTACTCCTGCTTCGGGTCCTTCTGCGCATAGCCGCGCAGGTGGATACCCTGGCGCAGCATGTCGAGCGCCGCCAGGTGCTCACGCCAGTGCGTGTCGAGGCTTTGCAGCATCACCGAACGCTCGAAGCCGGCGAAGGACTCACGGCCAACCTGCGCCACCTTGCCTTCGTACACCGCCTCGGCGGCGTCCAGCACGATCTTAAGCAGGTCTTCGTCTTCGATCGACTGCGCCGCTTCCAGCGTCTTGACCAGCGGCTGATCGACACCCCAGTCCTCGCGCAGCGTCTTTTCCAGACCGGCGACATCCCACTGCTCTTCCATGGTCTCGGCCGGCACATACGTGCGGAAGAGCTCCGTGAACACGGATTCACGCAGGTTCTTGACGAGGTCGCCCACGTCCTGCGCTTCGAGAATCTCGTTGCGCAGCTTGTAGAGTTCCTTGCGCTGATCGTTGGAGACGTCGTCGTACTGCAGCAGTTGCTTGCGGATATCGAAGTTGCGGCCTTCAACCTTGCGCTGCGCCGATTCGATCGAGCGCGTGACGATGCCGGCTTCGATCGGCTCGCCTTCGGGCATCTTCAGGCGATCCATGATCGCGCGCACGCGGTCGCCCGCGAAGATGCGCAGCAGCTGGTCGTCCAGCGACAGATAGAAGCGCGACGAACCCGGATCACCCTGACGGCCGGCACGGCCACGCAACTGGTTGTCGATCCGGCGAGACTCATGGCGCTCGGTGCCGACGATGTGCAGACCGCCCGCAGCCTTCACCTGCTCGTGCAGCGATTGCCATTCGTCCTGCAACGTCTTCACGCGCGAGGCCTTTTCTGCGTCGGAGAGCGACTCGTCGGCCATCACGAAGCCGGACTGCTTCTCCACATTGCCGCCCAGCACAATGTCGGTACCACGGCCCGCCATGTTGGTGGCGATGGTGATCATCTTCGGGCGACCGGCCTGCGCGATGATCTCGGCCTCACGCTCGTGCTGCTTCGCGTTCAGCACCTGGTGCGGCAGCTTGGCCTGGTTCAGCAGGTTCGACAGCAGTTCGGAGTTTTCGATGGACGTCGTGCCCACCAGCACCGGCTGGCCACGCTCGTAGCAATCGCGAATGTCGCGAATGACGGCGTCGTAGCGCTCCTTCGAGGTCTTGTAGATCTGATCCTGCAAGTCCTTGCGCTGCGGGGGGCGGTTGGTCGGGATCACCACGGTTTCCAGCCCGTAGATCTCCTGGAATTCATACGCTTCCGTGTCCGCCGTACCGGTCATGCCCGACAGCTTGTTGTACATGCGGAAGTAGTTCTGGAACGTGATGGTCGCCAGCGTCTGGTTTTCCTGCTGGATCTGCACACCTTCCTTGGCTTCCACGGCCTGGTGCAGACCGTCGGACCAACGGCGGCCCGACATCAGGCGGCCGGTGAATTCATCGACGATCACCACTTCACCGTTCTGCACAACGTAGTGCTGATCGCGGAAGAACAGGCTGTGCGCACGCAGGGCGGCGTACAGGTGGTGCATCAGCGTGATGTTCTGCGGCGCGTAGAGCGACTCGCCCTCGCCGATCAAGCCGGCTTGCAGCAGGATCTGCTCAGCCTTCTCGTGACCGGATTCGGTCAGGTAGACCTGGTGCGATTTTTCGTCGACGTAGTAGTCGCCTGGCTTCTCGACACCCGTACCATCCGACTTCTCTTCGCCGATCTGGCGCGTGAGCTGCGCCGGGATGCCGTTCATGCGGCGGTACAGGTCGGTGTGGTCTTCAGCCTGGCCAGAGATGATCAGCGGGGTACGCGCTTCATCGATCAGGATCGAGTCCACCTCGTCGACGATCGCGTAGTTCAGCGGACGCTGCACGCGCTGGCCGGCGTCGTACACCATGTTGTCGCGCAGGTAGTCGAAGCCGAACTCGTTGTTGGTGCCGTAGGTGATGTCCGACGCGTAGGCAGCCTGCTTCTGGTCATGGTCCATGGTGGTCAGGTTGACCCCCACCGACAGGCCCAGCCAGTTATACAGGCGGCCCATCCACTCGGCATCGCGCTGAGCCAGGTAATCGTTGACCGTCACGACGTGCACGCCCTGGCCGGAAATGGCGTTCAGGTATACGGCCAGCGTGGCGGTCAGCGTCTTGCCTTCACCCGTGCGCATTTCGGCGATCTTGCCGTCGTGCAGCACCATGCCACCGATCAGCTGCACGTCGAAGTGCCGCATCTTCATCACACGCTTGCTGGCCTCGCGGCACACAGCGAACGCTTCGGGCAGGAGCGCGTCGAGCGTCTCGCCCTTGGCAAAGCGTTGACGGAATTCTTCGGTCTTGGCCTGCAACTCGGCATCGGAGAGCGCTTCGAACTTGGGCTCGAGCGCATTGATCTGCGCCACCTTGCGGCGGTACTGTTTGATCAGCCGTTCATTACGGCTGCCGAAAATCTTCTTGAGAAGGCCCGTGATCATCGATGGCTAGGGCTGGTGCGCAACCGGGAAGCGCGTCGAGAGAGACCGCGAAACACAGGCAGCACAACGGCCCAGAAAGGGTTGGCGCAAAGGCGGGAGTTTAGCATGTGCAAAACACCCGCTTGATGGCAGCAGAACCGCCGGATGTGGCGGGAACGCTGCACTTTAGAGCTGCATCGAACGCCGTCCGAGCGGCCACACACTCACGCTGAATTGGGGATGGGCGACCCCGATTGCAACCCGGCCCGGATCAATGGCCGGCAGCCGCCATGCTCTTGCCGATATCGGCCGCCGCAACCTTCGGCGCTGGCGCCTTGTTGGCTGCCATCTTGGGCTGGCCGGCGTTCTCCAGGAAGGCCACCGGATTCTGCGGGACGTCGTTGACGTGCACCTCGAAATGCAGATGGGGGCCGGTGGCACGGCCAGTGCGGCCGATCAGCGCGATGCGCTCGCCCGCCTTCACGATGTCACCGACCTTCACGAACACCTTCGACGCATGGGCATAGCGCGTCTTCAGGCCGTTGCCGTGGTCGATGTCGATCATGTTGCCGTATTCGTGGTGGAATTCGCTGGCCACCACCACGCCGCCAGCAGCCGCGACGATGGGCGTCCCAACAGGGCCAACGAAATCGACGCCGTCATGCTGCGTGCGGCGGCCCGTGAACGGATCGATCCGCGTGCCAAAACCCGACGAATCGTAGCCCGTCGCCACTGGGCGCACGGTGGGCATCATCTTCGCGTGGATTTGGCGGTCCATCAGGGTGCTCTCCAGCACGCTGAGGTAATCGTTGCGCTGGTCAGCCGAGCGCGTCAGGCGATTCAACTCGGATTGGATTTCCGGCATCGACATCGGCCGGGAGAACGCGCCTTCCGGCCCGCCCCGGCTCGGCTGCGATTTGAAATCGAACTCGCGCGGCAGCACACCGGCCAGGCCCGACACGCGGGCCCCCAGCGCGTCCAGGCGCGCGATCTGCGCCTGCATTTCGCCGATGCGCGCGGCCATCAGGTTGAGGTTTTCGCGGGTGACACGCTGGTCTGCGCTGGCAACCGCGGAAGCTGCCGCCCCTGGCAGCAGCCCCTGCTTGGCCGCCAGCCACGTCCCACCGACGGACAGGGCCGCCACGGTCAGCAGCGCCGCGCCAATAGCCACGAAGACGCCGCGTCGCGACAGGTGCATCGCGCCGGCCTTGCGCGGGTGAATCAGGATGATCTGCATCGCTCGTTTTCCGGACAAAAAAGCTGCCCACCGGCACGAAAGGGCGATGAAGCGCCCTACAATGCCGGCATGCGAATCTTTGTTCATCCCGCTCTCAAGACGCCTGTGGCAAAACCCGTCCAGGACTGGCTCTCGGGTGCCGGTTCGGTCGGCCCGCTGATGCAGGCGGCCAGGCAATTGGCGTCATTGGAAGCGGAGGTGTTGTCGCTGTTGCCGCCCGGCTTGGGCGGCGGCGTGGCGATCGGCGGCATCAAGAACGATGCGCGCGACAGCCGAGAAGCGACTCTGGTGTTGCTCGCCGCACATAGTGCGGCTGCGGCGCGCTTACGGCAGGTGGTACCCACCTTGCTAGAGCGTCTGCAGCGCCGGGGATCGCAGATTACCGCAATTCGTGTACGCGTACAACCGCAAGGGGGCAGCGACAGTTTATGGCCACAAGAGACCGAAAAGCCGCCTAAACGCGCCAGGATGACAGCAGTTGGGGTCAACAGCCTGGCGGCACTTGCCAACGAACTGCCCGATTCGCCGCTCCGGAAGGCCTTGGCCGAAATGATCGCACGGCATGTTGCACCTGCGGCCAGGCCCAAATAAAAAGCGCCCCGCAGGGCGCTTTTTTCATGGGTACAAACGCATCAGCCGATCACGAGAATGCCGGTTGCAACTGAGGTAGAAACGCGCGCGGCGCCTCTTCGATTTTGTCGAACGTCACGATCTCGTAGGCCGTTTCATCGGCCAGCAGTGCGCGCAGCAGCGCATTGTTCAGCCCGTGCCCCGACTTGTGTGCCGTATACGCGGCAATCAGCGGGTGACCGACCACATACAGATCGCCGATGGCGTCGAGGATCTTGTGACGGACGAACTCATCGCCGTAGCGCAGTTCGTCGTTGTTGAGCATGCGGTGCTCGTCGAGCACGATGGCATTGTCCAGGCTGCCGCCGCGCGCCAGGCCGACTTCGCGCAGCATTTCGACTTCGTGGGCAAAACCAAACGTACGGGCGCGCGCGATTTCGCGCGTGTAGCTGGTGTCGGCAAAGTCGATCTCGAACGTCTGGCCGGTCTTGTCGACGGCCGGGTGACGGAATTCGATGGTGAACGACAGCTTGAAGCCAAAGTAGGGGTCGAGGCGTGCAAGCTTGTCGCCCTCGCGGATTTCCACCGGCTTGGTCACGCGGATAAACCGCTTGGCCGCGCCCTGCTCTTCGATGCCCGCCGATTGCAGCAGAAACACGAACGAGGCCGCGCTGCCGTCCATGATGGGGATTTCTTCGGCGTCGACGTCGACATAGAGATTGTCGATGCCAAGGCCTGCGCAAGCGGACATCAAATGTTCGACGGTCGACACGCGGGCGCCATCCTTTTGCAGTACGGATGCAAGGCGGGTGTCGCCGATGGCGCTGGCGGTGGCCGGAATCTCGACGGCCGGGTCGAGGTCAACACGCGTGAAGACGATGCCGGTGCCTGCGGCCGCCGGGCGCAACGTCAACGTCACCTTGCGGCCCGAGTGCAACCCGATGCCGACGGTCTTGACGAGGGACTTGATGGTGCGTTGTTTCAACATGGCCGCCCTCAACTCACAGAATTTCTACGATTATTTTTATCTATGCAGTCTGCATAGGTGATAACCCTAAGCATACCATTTTCACGTCCCTGCCTTCAAAACGACTTTTGTATCGGGATGTTAGGAGTGCACACAATCGAGCCAACTACAGTGCACGCAGATTTAGCGCCACGGCCTCATGAGCCTTGAGGTGGGGTGGGATAGCGGGCGGTACTCCGCCATTCGGGGGAGATTGTGACGTGGCGTCAGAGTAGCGCCAGCATCGATTCGGCACTGCTGACGGAGAACTGTCCGGGCGCTTCCACCTGTAGCGCTGTTACCACACCGTCCTTCACGACCATCGCATAGCGCTGCGAACGAATGCCCATACCGCGCTTGGAGAGATCCTGGTCGAGACCGAGTTTGCTCGTGAACTCCGCGCTGCCGTCGCCCAGCATGCGGATTTTGTCGTCGGTGCCCTGCGTGCGGGCCCAGGCCCCCATCACGAAGGCGTCATTGACGGACACACACCAGATCTCGTCGACACCCTTGGCGCGCAGTGCGTCGAAGTTGGCGAGGTAGCCTGGCACATGCCGCGCGGAGCAGGTCGGCGTGAACGCACCGGGCAGCCCGAAGATGACGATCGTCTTGCCTTCGGCCAGATGCCGCACGGAGAAAGCGTTGGGGCCGAGCGCGCAGCCGTCCTTTTCCACTTCAAAGAACTCGTAGAGCGTTGCGTCGGGCAGCGGTTGACCGGGCTGGATCATGATCGTCAGGAAGCGGTTGCGTGGATATCGCGATCATAGAACCTGCCGAGCGACCGCGCAGCCGGTTCTTAAAACGAGACCGCCCGCGTGAACGAATCACGCGGGCGGTCTTGGGAGACAACACCATCAGGCCGCTTGGGTCGGAACGCAGCGCGCGCGGCACAACGAACGGACACACCCGCCGGGCGGGGTGAACCCTTCCGGGGAGGCGGCCAGAGGCCAACCTGCCCGGCGGCAACGACTGTGTCCGGTTCGTCGCGCGCTGTCGGCTGACGAGCGGCGGGCCGTCACACAACGGCGATCACGGGAGGGGAGCCGTGAACCGCGCGCGGCGTGCAGTACCGCAGGCAGTCGGACGTGCGCGAGCGCTATCGAGCCAACGCGGCCCGGATCAGTCCGCCTGCTTGCGCAGGAATGCCGGAATGTCGTACGTGTCGACGCCCTTCTCTTGCAGTGCTGCCACGTGAGCCGAGGCCGACTCACGCGAGCTGCGCCACACCGCCGGGGTGTCGAAGTTGCTGTAGTCCGGCGCAGCTGCCACCGAATGACCGGCGCCACCCCCGAAAGCCACCGGCTGGTTGTCGGTCCCGGTTTTCAGCAGCGTCATCGTCTGCTGCTGTTGTTGCTTGTTGCGAGCAGCGCGGCCCAGACCCGTGGCAACCACGGTCACGCGCAGCGCGTCGCCCATGGCATCGTCGTAGACCGTACCGAAGATGACGGTGGCATCTTCCGCGGCATAGCTGCGGATGGTGTTCATCACTTCCTTGGTCTCAGACAGCTTGAGCGAGCGGCTGGCCGTGATGTTGACCAACACGCCACGCGCACCCGACAGGTCCACGCCTTCCAGCAGCGGGCTTGCCACGGCTTGCTCAGCGGCCAGACGCGCACGGTCGACGCCGGACACGGTGGCCGTGCCCATCATCGCCTTGCCCTGTTCGCCCATCACTGTCTTCACGTCTTCAAAGTCGACGTTCACCAGACCGTCGACGTTGATGATTTCCGCAATGCCGGCGACCGCGTTGTGCAGCACGTCGTCGGCGCACTGGAAGCACTTGTCCATCTCGGCGTCGTCGCCCATGACTTCGAAGAGCTTTTCGTTGAGCACGACGATCAGCGAATCGACGTTGCCTTCGAGGTCGTTCGCGCCATGCTCGCCAACCTTCGAACGGCGTGCGCCTTCGAAGTCGAACGGCTTGGAGACCACGCCCACGGTCAGGATGCCCATTTCCTTGGCGACCTGTGCAACCACCGGTGCTGCGCCCGTGCCCGTACCGCCGCCCATGCCGGCGGTGATGAAGACCATGTGCGCGCCGCGCAGTGCGTCGGCGATCTGCTCACGGGCTTCCTCTGCGCAATGCTTGCCTACTTCCGGCTTGGCACCGGCGCCGAGGCCCGTGCTGCCGAGCTGCAGCACGCGCGATGCGGTCGAGCGCTTGAGCGCCTGCGCATCGGTGTTCATGCAGATGAATTCCACGCCTTGCACGCCGCGGTTGATCATGTGCTGCACGGCATTACCGCCCGCGCCGCCGACGCCGACCACCTTGATGATGGTGCCGTCCTGCATTTCCGTTTCAATCATGTCGAAGTCCATCATTGCCTCCAGAAGTGATCAGTCCCAGACGATGCAGCCTCCCCGCCGCAACTCCTGGTTCCTGAACAAAAAACATCAAAACAAGAAACTCAACTTGCTCCCCCCGGGGAGCACATCGTCAACACCCGGCACTCGCATGCTCAGAAGTTGCCGATGAACCATTCCTTCATGCGCGTCCAGATCTGCTTGGCCGAGCCGGACTGCACCACGACTTTCCGTCCGCGCACGCGCTGCACGCGACCTTCCTGCAGCAAGCCCATCACCGTGGCGTAGCGCGGGCTCTTCACTACCTCGTGCAGATTGCCGCGGTACTCGGGCACCCCCACGCGCACGGGTTTCAAGAACATGTCT
This sequence comes from Ralstonia sp. 110700041-2, assembly GCF_056280165.1. Taxonomy (NCBI): domain Bacteria; kingdom Pseudomonadati; phylum Pseudomonadota; class Betaproteobacteria; order Burkholderiales; family Burkholderiaceae; genus Ralstonia; species Ralstonia sp. 110700041-2. Next base: position 145,266 of record NZ_JBSFAI010000012.1, read on the forward strand.
TCCCCCAGCTCGACCATGCCCGGCATCATTGCGGTACCGCCAGTGAGCACCACGCCGCTGGAGAGCAGTTCTTCGTAACCGGATTCGCGCACCACCTGATGCACGAGCGAGAAGAGTTCTTCCACGCGCGGCTCGATCACGGCGGCCAGCGCCTGACGCGAAAGCGTGCGCGGGCCGCGGTCGCCGACGCCCGGCACATCGATCATCTCGTCCGGATCGGCCAGCACCTGCTTGGCGATGCCGTACTGGATCTTGATGTCCTCGGCGTCCGGCGTCGGCGTGCGCAGGGCCATGGCGATGTCGTTGGTGATCTGGTCGCCGGCGATGGGGATCACGGCCGTGTGGCGGATCGCACCTTCGCTGAAGATGGCGATGTCGGTCGTGCCGCTGCCGATGTCGACCAGCACCACGCCGAGTTCCTTTTCGTCTTCGGTCAGCACGGCCAGGCTCGATGCCAGCGGCTGCAGGATCAGGTCGTGCACTTCCAGCCCGCAGCGGCGCACGCACTTGACGATGTTCTGCGCCGCGCTCACGGCGCCCGTCACGATGTGTACCTTCACCTCGAGCCGGATACCGCTCATGCCGATCGGCTCGCGCACGTCTTCCTGACCGTCGATGATGAATTCCTGCGTGAGGATGTGCAGGATCTGCTGATCGGTCGGGATGTTGACGGCCTTGGCGGTCTCGATCACGCGCGCCACATCGGTGGAGGTGACTTCCTTGTCCTTGATCGCCACCATGCCGCTCGAATTGAAGCTGCGGATGTGGCTGCCGGCAATGCCCGTGAAGACCTCGCCGATCTTGCAGTCGGCCATCAGCTCCGCTTCTTCGAGCGCCTTCTGGATCGACTGGACTGTCGCCTCGATATTGACGACTACGCCCTTCTTGAGCCCCTTCGATTCGGTCTGGCCCATGCCGATGACCTCGTAGGCGCCGTCAGGACGCAGCTCGGCCACCACCGCCACCACCTTGGAGGTGCCGATATCCAGCCCGACCAGAAGATCCTTGTATTCCTTGCTCATCGCGTTTTCTCTGTGCTTCGCGTTGCTTTGTTGTTGGCCGCCGGCTTACCCCCCAGCGTGGCTTTCGGCTTTGCAGCACTGCTGGTGCCACTCGTGGTGCCGGGCAACTTGCCCCCCTTGGCCAGCACCGCAGCCTGCGCATCGGTCAGGAAGCGCACACCCGCCGCACGAACTGCAAATCCGTTGGGATACCGCAGGTCGGCGTATTCAATCTGACCGCCCCAGCGCTTGGTCACCTCGGGCCACGCACGCACGAAGCGGCGGGCACGCGCGGCCAGCGCGGTGCGGTCATCGTCATTCAGTTCGCGGCCCAGCTCGATGACCGTGCCGTTGGACAACCGCGCGCGCCAGGCGTAGCGGTCGGTGAGCGTCACGCTCAAAGGCTCGACATTCATCGGCTTGAACCACTCGGTCATGGTCTCCAGCTTGTCGACCACATCCTGTTCAGTACCCTCGGGGCCGGCCAGCGCCACCAGGTCAGTGTCGTCCTCGGCTTCGGCCAGGTTGGCCACGAAGACTTCGCCATACGTGTTGACCAGCTTGCCGGACTCATTGCCGCCCCAGGTGCCGAGCGCTTCGTGCTCTTGCACTTCCACCAGCAGCCCGTTGGGCCACACGCGGCGCACGCTCGCGCGCCGCACCCACGGCACCGATTCGAACGCCGCACGCGCATCGTCCAGATTCAGCGAGAAGAAATTGCCGCGCAGCTTGGCCAACGCGTTGGCGCGCAGGCTCGGCACATTCACGTGGCGCAACTCGCTGCCCGCCATCGGCATCACACGCACCTGCTGCAGCTGGAACGTCGGCCGCTGCATCAGCCAGACCGCCCCAACGCCCAACGCGCCAAGCGCGAGCAGCGCATACAGCGCACTCGCGACGGCGTTGAGGAGACGGGTGTTGTGCCACATAACGTTGTGTTGTCCGGTTTCGCTGACGTTGTGTCGATTACTCGGGTTTCCAGTCGGTGCTCGCGTGCAACTCCAGCGACGCACTCGCCGCCAGTTGCAATACGAAATCTTCATAGCTGATGCCGGCCGCGCGGGCGCCCATCGGCACCAACGAATGGCCGGTCATGCCCGGCGACGTGTTCATCTCCAGCAGGAACGGCGCGTTATCGGACTCGCGCAGCATGATGTCGGCGCGGCCCCAGCCACGGCAGCCCAGCCCGCGATATGCCTGCACCACCAGCGCCTGCACGCGCGCGGCCACATCAGCGGGAATCGGTGCCGGGCATTCGTAGCGCGTGTCGTCGGTGAAGTACTTGTTCTGGTAGTCGTAGTTGGCCTGCGGCGCGACGATGCGGATAAGCGGCAATGCCGTAGCGCTCTCCCCTTCGCCGATGATCGGGCAGGTCAGTTCGTCACCTTCGATGAACTGCTCGGCCATCACATCACGATCCAGGCGCGCGGCCTTTTCGTAGGCGGCGGGCAACTCGGCGGCGCTCGTGACCTTGGTCAGACCGATCGACGAACCTTCGCGCGCGGGCTTGACGATCAGCGGCAGGCCAAGGCGGTCGGCCACGGCCTGCCAGTCGGCGCCGGCGTGCAGCATCACGAAATCAGGCGTGGGCAGGCCGTGGGTCTGCCATTGGCGCTTGGTGGCTTCCTTGTCCATCGCCAGCGCAGATGCGAGTACGCCGCTGCCGGTGTACGGAATACCGAATTGCTCGAGCAGGCCCTGGATCGTGCCGTCTTCGCCAAAGCGGCCGTGCAGCGAAATCACCACGCGGTCGAACCCTTGCTTGGCCAGATCGGCCACGGCCTGCAGGCCCGGGTCGAAGGCGTGTGCATCGACACCGCGTGCGCGCAGCGCAGCCAGCACGCCGTTGCCGGACATCAGTGAGATTTCGCGCTCGGCCGAACGACCGCCCATGAGCACGCCCACTTTGCCGAGGGATTTCGGATCGATCGTCGGATTGGGAACAAACGGACCGGTCGTCATGCTGCGGCGCCTCCGTTCAGATCCACGACGTTTGCAGTGCGCGCCTGCGCCTGCAACGCAACCACTTGCCCGGGCACCTGCCCGATCGACCCAGCGCCCATGGTGATGACCACGTCGCCGTCCTGCGCCGCATCCAGGATCGCTTGCGGCATGTCTTCGATCTGCTCCACGAATACGGGCTCGATCTTGTTGGCCACGCGCAGCGCACGCGTCAGCGCGCGACCGTCAGCGGCGATGATGGGTGGCTCGCCGGCGGCGTACACCTCGGCCAGCAGCAGCGCGTCGACAGTGCCGAGCACTTTCACAAAGTCTTCGAAACAATCGCGCGTGCGCGTGAAGCGGTGCGGCTGGAACGACAGCACGAGGCGGCGATCGGGGAACGCACCGCGCGCAGCAGCCAGCGTTGCCGCCATTTCGACAGGGTGGTGGCCGTAGTCGTCGATGAGCGTGAAGTGGCCCTTACCGTCAGCGGTCGGCACTTCGCCATAACGCTGGAAGCGGCGGCCCACGCCGTTGAACTCGGCCAGCGCCTTGACGATGGCCTCGTCCGGCACTTCCAGTTCGGTGGCGATGGCGATGGCGGCCAGCGCGTTCTGCACGTTGTGCAGGCCCGGCAGGTTGAGCGTGATCGACAGCGGCGGCTCGGCATGGCCGTTGAGCTGGCGGATCACGGTGAATTCCATGCGGCCATCGACGGCGCGCGCATTGACGGCACGCACTTGCGCATCTTCGGCAAACCCGTAGCGCACCACAGGCTTGGAGACGAACGGCAGGATTTCGCGCACGTTCGGGTCGTCCACGCACAGCACGGCAATGCCGTAGAACGGCAGTCGCTGTGTGAACTCGATGAACGCCTGCTTCAGGCGCGCGAAGTCGTGCCCGTAGGTGTCCATGTGATCGGCATCGATATTGGTGATGACCTCGATCACGGGGAACAGGTTGAGGAACGACGCATCGGATTCGTCGGCCTCGGCGACGATGAAATCGCCCGTGCCGAGGCGCGCGTTGGCGCCCGCGGAGTTGAGACGGCCACCGATGACGAACGTCGGGTCTAGCCCGCCTTCGGCCAGCACGGAGGCGACGAGGCTGGTCGTCGTCGTCTTGCCGTGCGTGCCGGCAATCGCGATGCCCTGCTTCAGGCGCATCAGCTCGGCCAGCATCACCGCACGCGGCACGATGGGGATGCGCTTGGCGCGCGCTGCCAGCACTTCCGGGTTGTCGCCGCGCACGGCGGTGGAGACCACCACGGCATTGGCGCCGATCACATGTTCCGGCGCGTGGCCCTGCTTGATCGTCGCGCCCAGCGTTGCCAGACGCTGCGTGGTCGCGCTGCTGCCCAGATCCGAGCCCGTCACGCGGTAGCCCAGATTCAGCAGCACCTCCGCGATGCCGCTCATGCCGGCGCCGCCGATGCCTACAAAATGGATGTTCTTGACGATGTGCTTCATATCGATTCGTTCCCTATGCCCGTGCCACCGCTACACACACGTCGGCGACACGCTCGGCCGCTTCGGGCCGTGCCTGCTCACGTGCTTTAGCCGCCATATCGGCCAATTGCGCACGCGTCAGGGACGCGAGTGTATCTGCCAGCGATGCCGGACTCAGTTCCTGCTGCGGCACCAACAGCGCCGCTCCGCGTTCGGAAAGGAAGCGCGCATTGGTGGTCTGGTGATCGTCCACGGCATGCGGGAACGGCACGAACAGCGCCGCGACACCCGCCGCAGCCACTTCTGAGACGGTCATGGCGCCCGCGCGGCAGATCACGAGATCGGCGTGCGCATACGCAGCCGCCATGTCGTCGATGAACGGCACAGGCTGCGCGTGGGCATCGTCAATGCCTGCGGCGGCATAGTTGGCGCGCAGTGTATCGATCTGCTTGGCGCCCGCCTGATGGATGACGATGGGACGCGTATCAGCCGGCAGCAACGCCAGCGCCTTGGGCACCACGTCGTTGAGCGCTGCTGCGCCCAGGCTGCCACCCACGACGAGCACGCGCAGCGGGCCGGTTCGCTCGGCGTAGCGCGTTTGCGGCGAAGCCAGCGTGGCGAGGTCAGCGCGGATCGGATTGCCGACCCACTCGGCACCGGCCAGCGCATTCGGAAATGCGCACAGCACGCGATCGGCCACGCGCGCGAGCACGCGGTTGGCGAGCCCCGCAATCGAATTCTGTTCGTGCAGCACCAGCGGGCGACCCTGCAGCACGCTCATCATGCCGCCCGGGAAGGTGATATAGCCGCCCATGCCCAGCACCACGTTCGGGCGCACACGGCGCACCACACCGAGGCTCTGCCAGAAGGCACGCAGCAGGTTGAGCGGCAGCAGAAACTTGGTGACGAGGCCCTTGCCACGCAGACCACCGAACTGCACCGACTCGAGCGGAAAACCGTGCTTGGGCACCAGTTGGCCTTCCATGCCGTTCGCATTACCGAGCCACACCACCTTCCAGCCACGCGCGGCCAACAGCTTGGCCACCGACAGCGCGGGGAAGATGTGACCGCCCGTGCCGCCGGCCATGACAAGGAGCGTGCGCGGCGCCAGACCGGCCGAATTGCCTGCCGTCATACCTTGCCCCCACGCATCAGCACGCGGTTTTCATAGTCGATGCGCAGCAGCACCGCGATCGCCACGCAGTTCATCAGGATGCCGGAGCCGCCGTAGCTGACCAGCGGCAGCGTCAGGCCCTTGGTCGGCAGCAGGCCCAGGTTCACGCCCATGTTGATGAAGGCCTGCCAGCCGATCCAGATTCCCAGTCCCTTGGCAACGAGGCCGGCGAACGTACGGTCGAGCTGCAGCGCGGTGCGGCCGATCTCGAATGCGCGGCGCACCATCCAATAGAACAGCAGGATCACGATCAGCACGCCGACGAAGCCCAGCTCTTCGCCGATCACCGCCAGGATGAAGTCGGTATGCGCCTCGGGCAGGTAGTGCAGCTTTTCGATGCTGCCGCCAAGGCCAACGCCGGTCCACTCGCCACGGCCAAAAGCGATCAGCGAGTGCGTGAGCTGGTATGCCTTGCCCTGCGCGTATTCCTCTTGCCACGGGTTCAGGTAGGCGAAGATCCGCTCACGCCGCCAGGGCGACGCCACGATCAGCAGCGAGAAGGTTGAAACCGCGGTGAGCACGAGGCCGCCGAACAGCTTGCCGTTCACGCCGCCCAGGAACAGGATGCCCATGGCCACGGCCGCGATCACCAGGAACGCGCCCATATCCGGCTCCAACAGCAGGAGCGAGCCGACAAACGCCACGGCCACGCCCATGGGCAGGAACCCCTTGCGCACGCTCTGCATCCAGTCCTGCTTGCGCACGGTGTAGTTGGCGGCGTACAGCACCACCGCCAGCTTCATCAGCTCGGACGGCTGGAAATTCATGACGCCCAGCGGCAGCCAGCGGCGCGCGCCATTCACGCCCTTGCCGAGGTGCGGCACGAGCACAATCACCAGCAGGACCAGTGCAATGATGAAGAGCTTCGGAGCGTATTTGTCCCAGAACTTGACCGGAATCTGGAATGCGACGATCGCACCGATCAGCCCGATGACCAGCGAGAAGATGTGGCGGATCAGGAAATGCCCGTTGCTGTAGTTGGCGTACTTGGGCGAATCCGGCAACGCGATCGACGCCGAATACACCATCACCAGCCCGAGGCCGAGCAGCACGATCGCCACCCACATCAGCGGCTGGTCGTACTCCATCATCTTGGAGCGCGTGGGCTTGACGCCCGAAACGGCATCGCGCAGGCCATCCCACGCATTGCCGATGGTCGCGCCGATGAAGCCGCTGCGCTTGATCTGGGTGTCGCTCATAGGAGGACTCCTCGGTCTGCCGCCAATGCGACCACGGCCTCGTGGAACACCTGGGCGCGGTGTTCGTAGTTGCGGAACATGTCGAAGCTTGCGCACGCCGGCGACAACAGCACGGCGTCGCCCGGCTGCGCATGCGCGGCGGCTTCCAGCACGGCGGCTTCCAGCGTCGGCGCGTCGACCAGCGCGACACCGGTATTGGCCAGCGCCTCACGAATCAGCGGTGCATCGCGGCCGATGAGGATCACGGCGCGCGCGTACTGCGCGACCGGCTCGGCCAGGGGCGAGAAGTCCTGGCCCTTGCCATCGCCACCGGCGATCAGCACGACATGCTTGGACAGGCCCGAGAGTGCAGCCACCGTCGCGCCGACGTTGGTGCCCTTGCTGTCGTCGAAGAATTCGATGTCGTCAAACGCGGCGATCAGTTCGACGCGGTGCGGCTCGCCGGCGTAGTCGCGCAGGCCGTGCAGCAGCGCGCTCACTGGCAGGCCGATCGCGCGGCACAGTGCCAGCGCAGCCATCGCGTTGGTCGCGTTGTGCAAGCCACGGATGCGCAGTGCGTCGGCCGGCATCAGACGCTTGAGGCGCACCGGCACCGGCGCGGCCGGCGCGGCGTCGCCCTTCTTGCGGCGCGTAGGCTTGGGCAGATCGTCCTCTTCGACTTCGGCCAACACGATCCAGGGCATGCCGCCATCGCGCAGCAGGCCGAGCGCATCGGGCGTGCCCGGCTCGTCGATGCCGAAGGTGATATCGCCGCCGTTCTTGCTCGCGAATGCCATCACGGCCGCGTCCTGACGGTTCAGCACGCGCACGGTGTTGGCACCGAAGATGCGGCCCTTCGCTGCGGCGTAGGCCTCCATGGTGCCGTGCCAGTCGAGGTGGTCCTGCGTGATGTTCAGTACGGTGGCCGCATCGGCGTCCAGCGAATGCGTGGTTTCGAGCTGGAAGCTGGAAAGCTCGAGCACCCACACGTCAGGCAGCGTGCCTGCGTCGACGCATTCGCTCAGCTTGTCCAGCGCCGACGGGCTGATGTTGCCGGCCACGCCGACCGTCTTGCCGGCGCGCTGGACCAGGGCGCCCGTGAGCGCCGTGGTGGTGGTCTTCCCGTTCGTGCCCGTGATGGCGAGCACGCGCGGCGCATAGCCTTGCGCGGCCTTGAGGCCGGCCAGCGCGCGGGCAAACAATTCGATCTCGCCCCACACCGGCACGCTCTGCGCATTGGCGGCGTTCAGCAGCGCCGCGACGTTCGGATCCAGCGGCGACAAGCCAGGGCTGATCGCCACCAACGTCACACCGTCCAGCAGCGACACGGCAAAGGGACCGGTCACAAACTCCGCGTCCGGCACATGGGCGCGCAGCACCGGCAGGTTGGCCGGTGCCTCGCGCGTGTCGGCCACGCGCACGGGCGCGCCATGACGGGCACACCAGCGTGCCATGGCGAGGCCGGATTCGCCGAGGCCGAGCACAAGCACCACCGGCGCTTCGAACTCGCCGAACATGCGCGGCGCCTGTGCGGTTTCAGCGGCGGGCATCGGCTCGGCCGAATCGAGTGTCGCGACAACGGCGTCCACGGCGGCGTCGGGCTGCGTGGCGGCCATATCGTCGTCCGGGGTGATGGAGTCGTCGGTCATGTCGGTCATGTCCGTGCTCACCGCAGCTTCAGGGTCGACAGGCCGATCAGCACCAGCATCATGGTGATGACCCAGAAGCGCACGACCACTTGCGTTTCCTTCCAGCCGGACAGCTCGAAATGATGATGCAGCGGCGCCATGCGGAACAGGCGCCGGCCCTCGCCATAACGTTTCTTGGTGAACTTGAACCACGTCACCTGCAGCATCACCGAGACGGTCTCCGCCACGAAGATGCCGCCCATGATGAAGAGCACGATTTCCTGGCGCACGATCACGGCGATGGTGCCAAGCGCGCCGCCCAGCGCCAGCGCGCCGACGTCACCCATGAACACCTGTGCCGGATGCGCGTTGAACCACAGGAAGGCAAGCCCCGCACCCGCCATCGCCGAGCAGAAAATCAGCAGCTCGCCTGCGCCCGGAATGTGTGGGAACAGCAGGTATTTGCTGTAGACAGCGCTACCCATCACGTACGCGAACACGCCCAGCGCGCTGCCCACGAGCACGACCGGCATGATGACGAGGCCATCAAGGCCGTCGGTCAGGTTCACCGCATTGCTGGAGCCGACGATCACGAGGTACGTCAGGATGATGAAACCGAACACGCCGAGCGGGTAGCTGATCTCCTTGAAGAACGGCACGATCAGGTGCGACTTGGCCGGCAGGTTCAGCGACAGGCCGCTGCGCACCCACTCCATGAACAGCTCGAGCACGCGCATGTTGCTGGTCTCGGACACCGAGAACGCCAGATACGCCGCCGCAAACAGGCCGATCACGGTCTGCCAGAAGAACTTCTCGCGCGAAGACATCCCCTTTGGATCGCGGTGCACGACCTTGCGGTAGTCATCGACCCAGCCGATCGCGCCATAGCCGAGCGTGACCAGCAGCACGATCCAGATGAAGCGGTTGCCCCAGTCCGCCCACAGCAGCGTCGACACGGCAATGCCGATGAGCACCAGCACACCGCCCATGGTGGGCGTGCCGGCCTTGACCAGGTGCGTCTGCGGGCCATAGCTGCGCACAGCCTGGCCGACTTTCAGTTCCGTCAGGCGACGGATCACGAACGGCCCGAACCCGAGGCCGATCACCAGCGCCGTGAGCGATGCCATCACGGCGCGGAACGTCAGATAGTTGAAGACGCGCAGGAAGCCGTAGTCGTTCTGCAACCATTGCGCCAATGCCAATAACATGGGTTCTTGCTTCCCTTAATGCTGCTGTTGTGTGTTGGAACCGGCTGGCGAATCCGCTACCGGGTCTTTCAAGACCAGCGCTTCCACAATGCGTTCCATCCGCATGAAGCGCGATCCCTTCACCAATACCGTCGCGGCCGGCGCAATGGCGGGCACACCGTGTTCAATCAAGTCTTCCGCCGACGCAAAATGCTGTGCGCCCGGGCCGAAGGCATCGACCGTGTGGCGCGCAAGCTCGCCGGTTGCCAGCACTGCGTCGATGCCGCGCGCGCGCGCGTAGGCCCCGATCTCTTCGTGGAATGCCGGCCCCTTAGAGCCCACCTCGCCCATGTCACCCAGCACCAGCCAGCGCGGCGCGGGCAGCGTGACAAGCGCGTCAATCGCGGCGCGCATCGAATCCGGGTTCGCGTTGTACGTGTCGTCGATGACCAGGCCGCCATGCGTGCCCTGCTTGCGCTGCAACCGCCCCTTGACGGGTGCAAAGTTGCCCAGCGCTTGCGCAATCACCTCGGGAGCGACACCGGCTGCCAGCGCGCACGCCGTCGCCGCCAGCGCATTGCGTGCGTTATGCAGGCCCAGCAGCGGCAAGGTGATGACGAAACGCTGGCCCGGAGCCTGCACTTCAATGCGTTGCCCGTCGGCGGTGTCCACCACGGTGCCCGTCACGGCCCCGGCATCCATACCGAAATCGAGCACGCGCCGCGAGCCCGCCGCGGCTTTCCACACCGGCGCATATTCGCCACCGTTGGCCGCATCGCGCGGATACACCGCCACGCCATTGGCCGGCAACGCGGCCAGCACAGCGGCGTGTTCTTCAGCCACCGCTTCCACGCTGACCATGAATTCCTGGTGCTCGCGCTGCGCGTTGTTGATCATCGCCACGGTCGGCTGGGCAATGGCGGCCAATACAGCCGTTTCGCCCGGATGGTTCATGCCGAGTTCAAGCACGGCCAGCTTATGTTGCGCGTTCAGGCGGAACAGCGTGAGCGGCAGGCCGATGTCGTTGTTGAAATTGCCGGCGGTCGCCAGGCGGGCGTCTTCACCCACGGCCTGCGCGAAGATCGCGGAGATCATCTCCTTGACCGTGGTCTTGCCGTTGCTGCCCGTCACGGCGACGACGGGAATCGGGAACTGGCGGCGCCAGCCGGCGGCAAGCTGGCCGAGCCCGAAGCGCGTGTCGGCGACAGTCAGCACGGCCACATTGGTGACATCCAGGGTGGCAGCCGGTGCGCGCGACACCAGCACGGCAGCAGCGCCACGCGCCACCACCTCGGGCAGGAAATCGTGCGCATCGAAACGCTCGCCGATCAGCGCGACGAACAGGTCGCCCGGCTGGACGGCGCGGCTGTCGGTCGTCACGCGCAGGATCGCCGCATCGGGGCCGGCCAGATGGGCGCCGGTCATCCAGGCAGCGGCGTCGGTGGCGCGCATCATCACGGTCGCGGCGCTCATGCATTCACCCCGCGGGCGGCGAGTGCCAGGCGCACGTGTTCCTGATCGGAGAACGGCCGCTTGCGACCGGCAATCTCCTGCGTCGATTCATGCCCCTTGCCGGCCACGACGATCACGTCATGCGCATCGGCATGCCGCACGGCGTGGAGGATGGCAGCCGCGCGGTCCTCGATCTGGGTGGCGGCACGCGGATTGTCCATGCCGTCGGCGATCTCGTCGAGGATGTGCTGCGGATCTTCGCTGCGCGGGTTGTCAGAGGTCAGCACCACGTGCGGCGCCAGGCGCTCGGCGATGGAGCCCATCTGCGGACGCTTGCCGGGGTCGCGGTCGCCGCCGCAGCCGAACACGGCCCACAGCTTGCCGCCGCGCGCTTCGGTGATCGGCGCGAGGGCGCGCAGCGTCTGCTCCAACGCGTCGGGCGTGTGAGCGTAGTCGACCACAACCAACGGGCCGTCTTCGCCTCCAAACCGCTCCATGCGGCCACTCACGGGTTGGAGTTTTTCCAGGCGTGCGATGGCGTCCTGCCACGAAACACCGGCAGCGAGCAGTGCGCCAAGCACAGCCAGGAGATTCGATACGTTGAACAGGCCGACGGTGGACACATGGACGGTCGCCCGGCCAAAGCTGCCGTCTACGTCGAACGTCGTGCCGGTGCGATGTGCGCGCACGTTGGTGGCGCGCAGCCATTGCCTGGCGCCGTGCTGTGCAGCGGCGTCGCCGTCGATGCCGTATTCGATGGTCTCGACATCGGCGCGGGCGTTCTGCAGCAAGCGCACACCGGCCGCGTCGTCGCGGTTGATGACCGCTGCGCGCAAGCCCTGCCAGCCGAACAGTCGCGCCTTGGCGAGTTCGTACTCGGCCATCGTGCCGTGATAGTCGAGGTGATCCTGCGTCAGGTTGGTGAACACCGCGATGTCGAAGCGGGTGCCATCCACCCGGCCTTGCTCCAGGCCATGCGACGACACTTCCATGGCGATGGCGCGAGCGCCCGCGCGGTGCAGATCGGCGAGGCTGCGCTGAAGCTGGATGGCGTCCGGCGTGGTAAAGCCGGTGGTAGCCAGCGCGTCGACAAACCCGGTTCCGAGCGTACCCACCACTGCGCAACGCTCGCAGTGTTTGGTCAGCGCCTGCGCAATCCATTGCGAACACGATGTCTTGCCATTGGTGCCCGTCACACCAATCACACGCAGCGCTTCCGGACCCGGCACGCCATACCACTGCGCGGCCAGCGGTCCGGCCAGTTCAGCCAGGCCGTCAACCGGCAGGATGCGCACGGGCGCGTCGGCGGGCATTGCGTAACCATGGGCTTCGGCCAGCACGGCGGAAGCGCCAGCCTCGATGGCCTGCGGAATATGCGGACGGCCATCGCCACGCTGGCGCGCATTGCCGAGCACGTAGGCCACGAACACATCGCCGGTCTTGAGCTTGCGCGTGTCGCTGGTGAGGTCGGCACGCGCGGGTGCCTGAGCGCGCAACCAATCCACCACCGGCGTGAGGCGGGCATCGATCGTCGGACGATCGGAAGTGGGCTTGGCTGTCATTGCAGGCCTCCCACCGGTTCTTCCGGCACATCCGGGGTCATCACGAGCTGCCGTACCGGCGAATCCGGCGGCACGTTCAACGCGCGCAGGGTACCGCCCACGATTTGGGAGAACACCGGGCCGGCCGCGCCACCGCCATAGCGGTTACCCACCGTAGGCTCGTCCACGCTCACGGCCACGATGATGCGTGGGTTTGACATCGGCGCCAGGCCAATGAACGAGGCACGATACTTGGAGCGGTCATAGCCGCGTCCGGTGTGCTTCCAGGCCGTGCCGGTCTTGCCGCCGACGCGATAGCCCATTACCTGGGCCTGCGGTGCGGTACCGCCGGGGGCCGTCACCGTCTCCAGCATCTGACGGACCTGGCGCGCCACCTCCGGCGAGATTACGCGCTCGCCCTGCGGCGGCTGGCCATCGGTGCGGTACATGGTGATCGGAATCAGCTCGCCATCGTGCGCGAAGATGGTGTACGCGTGCGCAATCTGGAACAGCGACACCGACAGACCGTAGCCGTAAGACATGGTCGCCTGCTCGATGCGGCGCCATTTGTTTGCCGGCCGCAGCCGCCCCGCCACCGCGCCCGGGAAGCCGATCTTCGGCGCCTGCCCCAAGCCAACGCTGGTGAACATATCCCACATTTCCTGCGGCTTGAGCATCATCGCGATCTTGGTCGTACCGATGTTGCTGGAGTGCTGGATCACCTGGGCGACCGTCAGCGTTCCGTAGTTGCCGGTATCCGAAATGGTCGCGCCTTCGAAGCTGTATTTGCCGTTGGTCTGCACCAGCGTGTTGGGCGTCACGCGCTTGAGCTGCAGCGCCAGGCTGATCGTCACCGGCTTCATCATCGAGCCGGGCTCGAAGGTGTCGGTCAGCACGCGGTTGCGCAGTTGCTCGCCCGACAGGCGGCTGCGGTCGTTCGGGTTGTAGGTCGGATAGTTCGCGAGCGCCAGCACCTCGCCGGTCTGGGCATCCAGCACGATCGCGCTGGCGGCCTTGGCGTGGGTGCGCTCGATGGCGGCTTTCAGTTCGTTGAAGGTCAGGTACTGGATCTTGGCGTCGATCGACAGGGTCTGGTCATGCCCATTACGCGGGGCCTTGAGCACGCCCACGTCTTCCACCACGCGGCCCAGCCGGTCCTTGATCACCTGACGCTGGCCCGCGGCACCCGCCAGGTCGGACTCGCGCGCCAACTCCATGCCTTCCTGGCCCTTGTCCTCAACGTTGGTGAAACCGACGATGTGCGCCATCGCCTCGCCTTCCGGGTAGAAACGCTTGTACTCTCGCGTCTGATAGATGCCTTCGATCTTCAGCGCTGCAATCTGGTCGGCCACCTCCGGCAGCACTTGACGCTTGAGGTAGACGAAGCCCTTGTCTTCGCCGAGCTTGCCCGAAAGCTCCTTGTTGTTCATGCCCAGCAGCTTGGCGAGCTTCATCATGTCTTCGCCAGGCACGTTGTTGGGCACGTCTTCGGGCACGGCCCAGATGGCCTTCACCGGCAGGCTCGTGGCCAGCACCAGACCATTGCGATCGAGAATCTTGCCGCGCGTGGCCGGCAATTCCAGCGTGCGCTGGAAGCGCTTCTTGCCTTCAGCCTCATAGAAGCGGTTGCCCGGGCCTTGAATCCACAGCGCACGGCCGATCAGTGCCAGGAACGCCGCGAACATCAGGAACACGACCAGCTTGGAGCGCCACATGGGCAGGCGCAGGCCCAGCACCGGGCTGGCGGAAAACTGACCCAGGCGCGCGCGCGCCGTGGTGCCGTTGGATTTGCGTGCGCCGCTCATGGCTGGACTCCGGAAGCCGTGGGCGCGCTCGCCGCCGCCGAGGAAGCCCCGGAGGACATCCCCGCAGCCGGCAAATCGGCAAACCCCTGCAGATACTGCGTGCGACCCGCCTGCGCGGGCGACATCTTCAATTGCCTGCTCGCGATGTCGGCAATGCGAGCGCTCTTGCCCAGCGCGCTCTGCTCATATTGCAGGCGCGACCAGTCCGTGTTGAGTTGCTTCTCTTCCGCCTGCGCGCGATCCAGCGCGACAAACAGTTGCCGCGCCTGATGCTGCGCGTTGACCAGCGACAGCGCGCACAGCACCAGCGCAGTCAGCAGGAACATGTTCAGGCGGTTCATGGGGCGGCCTCGTCGGTCAGCAGCGTTCGGCCACGCGCATGATGGCCGAGCGCGCACGCGGATTGGCCGACACTTCCGCCTCCGACGGCTTCACGCGGCCGAGCAGGCGCAACTGCGGCGCCGGCAGCTCATGCGCACGCAGCGGCGCCCGACGCAGTTCCGGCGCGGCGGATTGCTCCGGGCGCGCCAGCGCCTGCATGAAGCGCTTGACGATGCGGTCTTCCAGCGAATGGAAGCTGATCACGACGAGACGTCCCCCCTGTTCCAGACGGTCAAAGGCGGCCTTCAGACCGGTTTCGAGGTCCGCAAGCTCTTGATTGACGTGAATCCGTAAAGCTTGAAAGGTGCGGGTCGCAGGGTCTTGGCCCTTCTCGCGTGTTTTGACGGCTTGCGCCACGAGCGCGGCAAGCTCGGATGTGCGATCGAGAGGACCTCGATCCCCGGATTGGCCCCGGCGAGCAACAATCGCCTTTGCAATCTGTACAGCAAACCGTTCTTCCCCATAGTCCCGTATCACCCTCGCAATGTCGCGCTCATCAGCTTCGGCCAGCCATTGGGCTGCGGTGATGCCGCGCGTGGTGTCCATCCGCATGTCGAGCGGGCCATCCATCCGGAACGAGAAGCCACGTGCGCCTTCGTCGATCTGCGGCGAACTGATGCCGAGATCAAGCAGCACGCCGGCCACCTGCTCCACGCCACGCGCGTCCAGGCATCGGGCCATCTGCGCGAAGCTGTCATGCTCAATAGCGAAGCGGGCATCCTCTACGGTGCCCGCTTCGGTGATTGCTGCCGGGTCCTTGTCGAAGGCGACAAGTCTGCCGCCAGGCCCCAGCCGTTCCAGGATGCGCCGGCTGTGCCCGCCTCTCCCGAAGGTTCCATCGATATAGATACCGTCGTCGCGCCAGATGAGCGCATCGACCGCTTCGTCTAAGAGCACCGTCTGATGGCGCAGTCCCGTACTGGTTTGGGTTGTCATCGCGCGTCATCAAAAGGAGAAATTCTTGAGGGCGTCGGGCATGCCTTGCGCCATGGCGGCCTGCTCCTTCGCGGTGTACGTGGCGGCGTCCCAGACTTCGAAGTGGCTGCCCATGCCGAGCAGCATCACGTCACGTTCAAGGGAGGCGGCCGCGCGCAGTTCCGGGGTGATGAGGACGCGGCCAGCGGTATCGAGTTCGACATCGGCGGCGCTGCCCAGGAAGATCCGTTTCCACCAGTGGGCTTCCATCGGCAGCGCGGCGATGCGCTCGCGAAAGCGTTCCCACTCGGGGCGCGGAAACAGCATGAGGCAGCCATCCGGGTGCTTGGTCACAGTCACCCGGCCTTCGGCCTGCAGCTGGAGCGCTTCGCGGTGCCGCGACGGAATGGACATCCGCCCTTTGGCATCCAGCGTCAGCGCCGACGCACCCTGGAACACGTTGGTTTCTCTCTCCGTGTGGCGACTCGAACGCCACTCACCTTGCCGTCAACTGGCCCGCAAACGGCCGCTTTAAACCACAAAACTACACTTTCTGACACTGTTTCCCACTTTAGAGGAACGACTTTAGGCGGTCAAGGCTTGCGGAGGCCTGCGAGACGGAAAATTTGCAATCAGAACAATGACTTAGCGCACCCCGCCAGAGGAGCCGAATCACTTTTCCCAATCAAATGAAGGAGATAGCGTGGTTTATGCAGAAACCACGTGAGAGAACGGCGCGCGACAGCGCCCCCGGTGCGAGGGCGAAGTCCATACGCGGTAAAGCTCGGGCAAACGGAGGAGCGTGCGGTATGCCGCCGGCCTGCGAGCGACGCTGCACGCGTCAGATGCGGTACGCGGCAGTCGTCATGACGCGTGACGCGGCACGCATGGCTTGGCGGATCGGCGCTGGCAGATCAATGCCGCCGGCCTGGCGCGCGTTGTCGCCGTGACGGATCTCGTCGTCGCGCATCTGGGCGACGATGGCGCGCGAGCGGGTGTCCTGTTCGGGCAAGGTATCGAGATGGCCATCGAGGTGATGCTCGACCTGGCGCTCGGTCTCAGCGACGAAGCCGAGACTGATCTTGTCGCCGAGGCGTCCGGCCACCGCGCCGATCGCGAAAGCGCCGGCATACCACAGCGGGTTCAGCAGGCTCGGGCGATCGTTCAATTCCTGCAGGCGCTGGGCGCACCAAGCGAGGTGGTCCTCTTCTTCGCGCGCGGCTTCGTCGAGCTGGGTCCGGATGGCCGGGTCCCGGGCAAACAGCGCTTGCCCCTGGTACAAGGCCTGGGCGCAGACCTCGCCGACATGGTTCACGCGCATCAGGCCGGCGGCATGGCGGCGGTCGGCCTCAGAAAGCTTGGTCGCGTTGTCGGCCGTATTTGTGGAGGCGGCGGACGCGATAACGGCATCAGCGGGGTTCGGTCGGCTGGCGCGGGTGACGCCTGCCACAGCGCGCAAGGCGCGGTCGAATTCGGGGATGAAGCGGTCGAGCATGAGTACGGGCGCCGCCGGCAATGGCGTGCGGCGCAATTGCCATTGTAAGGCCGACACCGGGCGGGATCTTGCGTCCGATCAGAACCCGGCCGTCCAAACACTACTGTACGGGATAACCCTGTTGGTGCGCGGATCGCATCCAAAACCGCAAGGAATCGAGGGAGCACATCGCCGATCTATTTCAAATTTGGAAACAGCCTGTTGCCGGGATCAGACAGCAAACGCTCGTTTACGAACATTCGTTCGCAAATTTCGACCGAGCCCAGCACCACGTTGTTACATTAGTCAGCGACTTCGTTTGAAAGTCATGGGGCGGGAAGACAAGAACGGAGGGTCTGCCTGCCACTGAACGCAATAAATAAAGATCTGGAGACCGACCGATGAAGAAATCGCTGCTGGCATTGGCAGTACTGGGCACGTTTGCGGGTGTTGCGCAGGCTCAGTCGAGTGTGACCCTGTATGGCGTGGTCGACGCCAACATTGAGTACGTCAACCACGCGCAAGCCGTAACGGCTGCGGGGGTGGTCATCCCGGGCAGCAGCGGCTCGCGCCTGGCGATGCAGGCCGGCGGCCTGTCTTCCAACCGCTGGGGCTTGCGCGGCGTCGAAGACATCGGTGGCGGTCTCAAGAGCCTGTTCGTGCTGGAATCGGGCTTCGCCATGGACACCGGCACGCTGCAGCAGGGCGGACGCCTGTTCGGCCGGCAGGCGTTTGTCGGTTTGCAGGGCAACTGGGGCAAGATCACGCTGGGTCGGCAATACACCACGATCTTCGACATGATGGCGAACTTCTCGCCGACCGGTTACGCCACGCAGTATGAGCCGGTGGTCGGCCAACTCGGTCCGAACTTCCGCGAAGACAACATGATCAAGTACACCGGCGCATTCGGCCCGGTGACAGTGGAAGGCCACTGGGCGTTCGGCGAACGCGCAGGCAGCCAGACCGCCAACTCGGCGTACGGCGTGGGCGCAAACTACTTTGGCGGCCCGTTCGGCCTGGGTATCGCCTATGACGAAGTGAAGGTGCTGACGGCAGCCGAAGCCCTGGGCGGCCCCGGCAACGAGTACGCCAAGGACAAGCGCGCCGCCATTGCCGCCAGCTATACGATGGGCCCGGTCAAACTCATGGGTGGCTATCGCTACGGCAAGACCGACACGGCCTCATCTGGTGCCACGCTGGCTCTGCTGCCGCACCGCGACGACTACTACTGGGCTGGCGTGAACTACCAAGTGACGCCTGCGCTGGGCCTGACGCTGGCGTACTACTACGACAAGATCAAGGAAGCGACCATCGGCGGGGCAACGGTCAACCCGCGTAATCCGCAGCAGTGGCAGTTCATCGCCGACTACAACTTCTCCAAGCGCACCGACGTGTATCTGAGCGCAGCGTATGCACGCAATGCGTCGCTGAACTGGGATTCGATCGGCTATGTAACGAACCCGGCAACGGGCGCGCAAACGTCGGTGGGCTATCTGCCGGCGGCATCGCAGACGTACTTCATCACACCGAACTCGGATAACCAGGTTGGCGTGGCGATCGGTCTGCGTCATAAGTTCTGACACGCACTTTGTTGTTGCCCGCCGCCCCTCTCCTTGGCGGGCGCAGGAAGGCACCTTCGGGTGCCTTTTTGCATGGCCGCGCGCTATGCTTTTGCGATCGAGCTCGCCGCCGGACGGCAAGACCCCAGCACAACATCGCGCGGCGCGGTTCATAACGACAACAACACGAACCTCACCGGAGACCAGCATGTCCTCTTCGACTTCCCCAACCCTGGCGCCCTCCACTTTGGATGCGGCCGCCGACACCAGCCGCTCGCGCATCGTCTTCGCCAGCTTCATCGGCACGGCCATCGAGTTTTACGATTTCTATGTCTATGCGACAGCCGCGGCGCTGGTCATCGGCCCAGTGTTCTTTCCGCATGGGTCCGCCACGGCACAAGCGCTGTCGGCGTTCGTGACGTTTGGCATCGCGTTCATCGCTCGGCCGATCGGCTCGTTTCTGTTCGGCCACTTTGGTGATCGCATCGGGCGCAAGTCGACGCTGGTGGCGTCTCTGCTGGTGATGGGCATTTCGACCACGCTGATCGGACTCGTGCCGGGGTACGACAGCATCGGCACGCTCGCACCGATCCTGCTGTGCATCCTGCGCTTCGGCCAGGGCATCGGGCTGGGTGGTGAATGGGGCGGCGCGGCGCTGCTGGCCACCGAGAACGCACCAGCCGGCAAACGCGCCTGGTTCGGCATGTTTCCGCAGCTCGGCCCGTCGGTCGGTTTCCTGGCTTCGAACGGTCTCTTCTTCGGGCTGGCGATCGCACTGTCCGATGAGCAGTTCCGCAGCTGGGGCTGGCGCGTGCCGTTCCTGGTCAGCGCAGTGCTGGTGGCGCTGGGCTTGTATGTGCGATTGAAGATCGCTGAGACCCCCGCCTTCCAGGCAGCCATCGACCGGCAGGAGCGCGTGAAGGTGCCGGTCGCCACGCTGCTGGCGCACCACTGGTGGCCGACGCTGCTTGGCGCGCTGGCCATGGTCGTCTGCTACACGCTGTTTTATATCTCGACGGTATTTTCGCTGTCGTACGGCGTGGGCACGTTGCATTTCTCGCGCCCGAGCTTCCTGGGTCTGCTGTGCCTCGCCGTGGTGTTCATGGGGCTGGCGACGCCCCTGTCGGCATGGGCGTCCGACCGCTTTGGGCGCAAGCCGGTGCTGATCGTCGGCATTATCGCCGCCATTTTGTCGGGCTTCACGATGGCGCCGCTGCTGGGGAGTGGGCAGACACCGCTGGTGGCCCTGTTCCTCATCATCGAACTGTTCCTGATGGGCGTGACCTTCGCGCCGATGGGCGCGCTGCTGCCCGAGCTGTTCCCGACCAACGTGCGCTATACCGGTGCCGGCGTGTCGTACAATCTGGGCGGCATTCTGGGCGCGTCGATTGCGCCCTACATCGCGCAGAAGCTGGCCGAGCAAGGTGGCCTGAGCTGGGTCGGCATGTATGTATCGGCGGCCGCGGTGGTCAGCCTGATCGGCGTGCTTTGCATGCGCGAGACACGCCATACCCGGCTGATGTAAGGGCCACGCATATCAGCACGCTTAGTCCCAAGAGTGGCGGCCCGAGCGACCACGCTTGACGTCGCCACGCGCGCGCTTGCCTTCCAGGCGGCGCGTCTTGGAAGCGCGCGTGGGCTTGGTGGCGATGCGCGACCTGGGCACCGCAAGCCCCGTCGCGATGAACGCCGCCAGACGTTCGCGGGCATCCTGGCGGTTGCGGTCCTGCGTGCGAAACCGTTGAGCATCAATCACAAACACGCCCTCATCGGTCAAGCGGCGGTCGCGTTTTTCCAACAGACGCGCTCGCAATGCGTCCGGCAACGAGGGCGATTGGGCGATGTCAAAGCGCAACTCCACCGCCGTCGATACCTTGTTGATGTTCTGCCCACCCGCGCCGCTTGCGCGCACAAAGCGCTCGACCAGTTCCGACTCCGGAATGGACAATTGGGGGGTGATTTTGAGGTCGGTGCCGGGCATTGAGGCATTGTAGGGAGAACAGGGTCTTTCTGGAGATCAGCGTATGTATCGCGGAGAACGTTTCAACGGCTTCAGCCACTTGGCCGGGGCCATCCTTGCCGCTACCGGCATGGCTGTGCTCGTGACATCCTCGGCGCTGCACCACGATGCCTGGAAGGTGGTCAGTTCGGTCGTCTACGGCACCACGCTGGTCCTGCTCTACACAATTTCCACGCTGTATCACAGCCTGCGCGGCCCCGCCAAAAGCCTCTTCCAACGGCTGGACTATTGCGCCATCTACCTGCTGATCGCCGGCAGCTACACGCCGTTTGCGCTGGTCACGCTGCGCGGCCCCTGGGGCTGGGCGCTGTTCGGCATCAACTGGGCACTGGCCGCCATTGGCATTGCGCAGGAACTCTGGATCGGCCGCCGCACGCGCCTGTTCTCACTGCTGATCTACGTGGTGATGGGCTGGCTGGTGCTGATTGCCATGGGGCCGCTGGCCACCGCGCTGCCTGCACCCGGCCTGTGGTGGCTGGTAGCCGGTGGCGCGCTTTATACGACGGGCATCGGCTTTTTTCTCTTTGACGAGAAGGTGCGGCACTTCCACGGCATCTGGCACCTGTTCGTGCTGGCGGGCAGTGCGTGTCAGTTCGTCAGCATCCTGCTGTACGTCGGCTGACACACCATGAAAAAAACCGCGATTCCTCGCGGTTTTCTTCTTGCAGCTATGCAGACTCAGGCACGCTTCTTCATCGCCTCATCGCGCAGTTCGCGGCGCAGGATCTTGCCGACGTTGGTCTTCGGCAGCTCGTTGCGGAACTCGATGAACTTGGGGCGTTTGTAACCGGTGAGCTGGTCCTTGCAGAACTCCTGCAGCTTCTGTTCCGTGAGTGTCGGGTCGCGGCGCACCACGAACAGCTTCACCACCTCGCCCGAGTGGACGTCGGGCACGCCCACGGCAGCCACTTCCAGCACGCCCGGGCACATCGCCACGACGCCTTCGATCTCGTTCGGGTACACGTTGAAGCCCGACACCAGGATCATGTCCTTCTTACGATCGACAATCTTGGTGTAACCGCGCTCGTCCATTACGCCCACGTCGCCGGTCTTGAAGAAGCCGTCGGCATACATGACCTTGGCGGTCTCGTCCGGGCGCTTCCAGTAACCAGCCATGACCTGCGGGCCGCGGATGCAGATTTCGCCCGGCTGGCCGATCGGCTGATCGCGGCCTTCGTCGTCGCGAATGGCGATTTCAGTGCCCGGAATCGGCAGGCCGACGGTGCCCGAAAACTTGTCGGTATCGGTCGGGTTGCAGATGGCCGACGGCGAGGTTTCAGACAGGCCATAGCCCTCGATGATCGGGCACCCCGTCACCTCGAGCCACTTCTTGGCCACGGCTTCCTGCACCGCCATGCCGCCACCGTTGGCCACGCGCAGGTTGGAGCAGTCGACATCCTTGAATTCCGGGTTGTTCAGCAGCGCGTTGTACAGCGTGTTCACGGCCGGGAACATGTGGAAGCGGTACTGCTTGAGCACCTTGATGAAGCCCGGAATGTCACGCGGGTTCGGGATCAGCACGGCCAGCCCGCCCTTGCGCATCGACAGCAGGCAGCACACCGTCAGCGCGAAGATGTGATACAGCGGCAGCGCGGTGATGGTGACGATCTCTTCGTCGGCAGCCAGCATGCGGCCGTCGCGGCCGGGCTTGGTGAGCGCCGGGTTCATCCACGCTTCCGATTGGAGCACGTTGGCGACGATATTTCGATGCAGCAGCGCCGCGCCCTTCGACACGCCCGTCGTGCCGCCCGTGTATTGCAGGAAGGCCACGTCGTCGGGGCCGACCGAGGTGGGCTTGAGCGTCTGCTTGGCGCCCTCTTGCAGCGCCGTATTGAAGCGGATGCAACTGGGAAGCTCCCACGCCGGCACCATCTTCTTGACGCTGCGCACGACAAAATTCACCAGCATGCCCTTAAGGCCGCCGAGCATGTCGCCCATGCTGGCCACCACGATGTGCTTGACCGGCGTATTGGGCAGCACCTGCTGCAGCGTCGTCGCGAAGTTCTCCAGGATGATGATGGCTTCGGCGCCGCTGTCCTTGAGTTGATGCTCAAGCTCGCGCGGGGTGTAGAGCGGATTGACGTTGACGACTACATAGCCTGCACGCAGCACGGCGGCCAGCGCCACCGGGTACTGCAGCACGTTCGGCATCATCAGCGCAACGCGGGCGCCGGGCGCCAGACCGCGCGATTGCAGCCACGCCGCCAGTTGGCGCGACAGCGTATCGAGCTCGCCATAGGTCAGTACCTTGCCCATGCATTCAAACGCACGGCGGTTGCGGTTCTTTTGGAAAGAATCCTCAAGCAGGTGGGCCAGCGATCGATACTGCGATGCATCGATCTCGGCCGGCACCCCGGCGGGGTACTGCTTCAGCCACGGTTTATCCATGGGTGTGTCTCCTGGCGATTGTCGATTTTTTCGAATGGTCGTTCGTTTTTTTTCGGCATCCTACGCGGATGTTTGTGTCAAAACAATAACTTAGACAGTTCCCTCGGCCGGTTGACCTTGCTTGAAACTGGTGCAGAAACCGGTGTTGGCATCACTTTTGTCTGATGTCCTCCGACGCGCCCATCGCCGAAGGCGCCAGTAATCGGAGTGCTGCCTCCCGCTGCAGTTTGGACTCCCGCACCATGGCCTTGACGTCGTCATAAAAGCGCGCCCAGTCGCCGCCATCACGGTGATACAGCGCCGTGAACGCCGGCACCCATTCCAGGTAGCTCGCGACTGCGCCCAGATGCGCGTTGGACAGCGGCTGCGCAAACCAGCGGTCGTAACCGGTATAACCGCCCCAGCTTGCTTTGAGCTTGGTGTAATCGGCCTGGAGGCTCGCGAAGATGGCGCGTTTTCCGGCGCGCTTCTCGTCGTCCGACACTGGGCTGGCATACAGCGCCTCAAGTCGGTTGCGATACTCCAGCAGCAGGGCGCGGAATTGTACGCGCCGGGCGTCGTACGTGGCGTATTCCGCGCGAATTTCCGGGGTGGCGGCATCCGCCAGCCAGCGTTCGACGCCAATGGTTTCCACGGCGGTGGCAAACGATTCGTTGAACGCGGTATCGCCCTTGGCGTAGACGACCTGGTGCGCCAGCTCATGAAAAATCAGCCGCGCCAGCTCACCTTCGGGCAGGCCGACGAAGGTGTTGAGCAGCGGGTCGTCGAAATAACCCAGTGTGGAATACGCAGGAATGCCGGCCACATCCACATCGAGGCCTTGGGCGCGCAAGGTGTCGGCGTAGGCCATGGCGGCGTTGCGATCGTAGTACCCGCGATACGTCACGCAGCCCACGACGAGAAAACACCATTCCTTGAGCTTGACCGACAGCTCCGGCGCCGCAAACACGTTCCACACCGCGAACGGACGCTTGAGATTGGCGTAGACGCGATAGCTGCCGTTGTCCGGCAGGCCCAGCTCGCGCGACGCATAGATGCGGATGCTGCGCGCATCTTCGAGCCGCTTGGCGAGCTTGTCGTTGTGAGCCTGCCGGGCGTTGTCGATCGCCTGGTCGATCGACTCGCGCTGCGCCATCAGCGAGAGATGTCCGCTGACCGACTGGTAGTAATAACCGACGGTGTCGCAGCCGGCCAGCAACGCCGAACCGGCAAGCGACAGCGCAAGGTACAGCGCGCGTGCGGCACGCATGATGGTTCCGTCAGGCGGCCTGTGCCAACGGCGCGACCTCGACCAGGCAATCGTAGAAGGTGGGCGCACGCCCCATGTCGGTCAGGCGCTGGCTGGTCAGCTCGTTGGCGTTGGTGCCGTCGGGCGCGAGCTTCTTCCACCAGATCGACAGGCCGACGACCACGCCGCGCCGCGCACGGTCGGTCACGCGGGCGCGCGCCTGCATGGTGCCGCGATCATTGAAGATGCGGACAAGCTCGCCGTCGACAACGCCGCGTGCATTCGCGTCGTCGGGGTGGATATCGAGATGCGGCTCGCCCTCGGTACTGCGCAGGCTGTCGACGTTGACGAAGGTCGAGTTCAGGAAGTTGCGCGCCGGCGGCGAGATCATCGACAGCGGATAACGCTTCGCCAGCTCAGGCGTGCTGATCGCCGACTCATGCGGCGGCACATAGCCGGGCAGCGGGTCAAGGCCGTCCTTGGCCATCTGCTCGGAATAGAACTCGCAGCGGCCCGACGGCGTGCGATAGCCGCCACGAGCCAGCGGCGCGGCGGGGTGCGCCAGCTTCTGCCAGCCCTCGCGCTTGAGCGTGGCCCAGTCGATGTGCGCGGCGGCCGGGTCGTCACGGCGCACGGCCTGGCTGGCGATGTCGTCGTCCGAGTCGGCAAAGCAGGCGTCGTCAAAACCCATGCGCCGGGCAATGCGACGGAAGATCTCCGTGTTCGGCAACGACTGCCCCATGGGCGCGATGGCAGCGTTGTTGGCCAGCACGTAGGTGTGACCATACGCCTTGTGCACATCGACATGTTCGAGCTGCGTGGTGGCGGGCAGGAGGATGTCGGCGTAGTCGGCGGTGTCAGTCTGGAAATGCTCCAGCACCACGGTGAAGAGGTCTTCGCGCGCAAAGCCGGCGGCGACCTTGCGCGAATCCGGCGCCACCGCCACGGGGTTGCTGTTGTAGACAACCACCGCCTCGACCTTTGGGCCAAACGACGCATCGCCCGGATGCAGCAGCGCATCGCCGATGGTGCTCATGTTGATCGTGCGGGGCAGCGCCGGCCAGCTCGGCAGCAGGTCAGGACGCTGCAGCTTCGCATTGTCGATGGGGAAGAAACCGGACGTCGATAGTTGCAGGCCGCCCGCTGCATCCCGCCACGCGCCCACCAGCGACGGCAGGCATGCGACCGCGCGCACGCCCTGCCCGCCGCCATGCGCGCGCTGCATGCCGTAGTTCAGGCGAATGGCCGCCGGCTGCTTGTCGCGCACGACGGTCGTGCCGTACAGCTTGGCGAGCCACTCGACATCCGCCGCGTCCACCCCACACAGCGTCGCCGCATATTCCGGCGTGTATTGCTGTGCGCGTTCACGGAGCGCCTCGAAACCGAGCGTGTGATTGGCGATGTAGTCGTGGTCGAGCAGGTCATCGCGGATCAACACGTGGATCATCGCCAGCGCCAGCGCCGCATCGGTACCAGGGCGCACCGCCAGATGGCGATGGCACTTCTCGGCCGTCAGCGAGCGATACGGATCGATGGCGACGAGCGTGGCGCCGCGCCGTTTGGCTTCCTGCGCGCGCGTCCAGAAATGCAGGTTCGATGCGATCGGATTGGCGCCCCAGATCAGGATCAGCTTGGCGTCCTGCACGTGCTCGATGTCCATGCCGAGGCTCGCGCCATACGTGTAGCGCAGCGCCGTTGCCCCGGCCGATGCGCAGATCGTGCGATCGAGCAGCGACGCTCCGAGCTTGTGGAAGAAGCGCGCGGCCATGCTTTCCCCCTGCACCAGGCCCATCGTGCCGGCGTAGCTGTACGGGAGGATGGCCTCCGGGTTGCGCGCGGCAATGTCCCCCAGACGCGTGGCGATGGTATCGATGGCCTCGCCCCACGAGATCGGTTCGAACTTGCCCTCGCCCTTGGCGCCCACGCGCTTCATCGGCGTCAGCAGACGGTTCGGGTGGTACGTGCGTTCTGCATACCGATTGACCTTGGTGCACAGCACGCCGGCAGTCGTCGGGTGGTCCGGGTCGCCCTGCACGCGGGTGGCGCGGCCGTCCTCGACGGTGACGAGCAAGGCGCAGGTGTCGGGGCAGTCGTGCGGGCAGGCGGCACGGATGACTTGGGTGGACATCAGGGGGCTCCGGAGTGGGTGGCGGCGGGTGCATGTCGGCGTTGTCGCACCGCCGCGAGTATCCGGAAATTGTAATCGCCTGCTAAGTGCTTCGCAGCGGCGTGGAGCCGCGCGTGACGAGCCGCCCCGTGAGCAGCACACGGCGCGTCGGCAAGGTGGGCTGCGCGAGGCGCTCCTGCAGCATCGCCATTGCCATGCGGCCGATGTCGTAGACCGGTTGCTCGATCACGGTGATGCCCGGGCCGGCGAGCTCCGTCCAGGGCTCGTTGTCAAAGCCCGCCACGGCAAGGTCGCGGGGCACGTCCAGCGAAAGCTGCCGCAACGCACGCAGCACGCCGAGCAGCGATTGCGCGTTACTCGCGACCAGCGCGTCGGGGCGATCACGTTCCGCGCCGGACAGCCACGCCAGCGTCTCGGCCTCCGCTGCCTCGGCGGTGGGCAGAATGAATCGCGCCTCGGCGGTGATGCCGCGGCGTGCCAGCGCCGTCGCGAATCCGGCCTGACGCTCAGCGCCCGTGCTGCTCGTCCGCCCGAACAGGCCGCCAATACGCCGGTAACCCTGCGCGGCGAGGTGCTCGGCCAGCGCTTGCGCCGCCTGCTGGTTGTCGAGCACGACGGCATCGGTGCCGCATGTGGGGCCGGCACGATCGATCAGCACGACCGGGTAGCCGAGGTCCACAGGTTGCTGGGCTTCGGCAATGCCGCGCGTTGGCGAGAGGATCACGCCGGTCACGCGCTCCTCTTCCATCAGGCGCAGGTACATCGCCTCCTTCTCGGGGTCTTCGTCGGAATTGCACAGGATGACGCGCAAGCCGGCGGCATAGGCCGCGTCTTCCACCGCCCGGCTGACGCTGGTGAAGAACGGGTTGCGGATGTCCGAGACGATCAGCCCGACGGTCTGCGCCTGCTGCGAGCGAAGCCGCCGCGCCGACAGGTTCGGCCGATACCCGGACGCCGCCACCGCCGCATCGACACGCCGGCGCAGTTCTGCGCTCACGGGGCCGCCGGCGAGCGCGCGTGACACCGTTGCCACCGACACCCCCGCCGCCGCCGCTACGTCCTTGATTCGAACCGTCATGCTGAAATCGTTTCCAAAGAAAGCGTCATCATAGCGAATGACCGCATTGCCTCCAATCTCCAGCTCTCCTAGGGAAAACCCCGTAAATACTGGGATGAGCGTCACTTTGTGTCGCGGCGCACATTGACACTCGAACTGTAATCGATTTCAATTCGCGATCATCGACGACACGCATGCCGCGCCTTGGAGCGCGGCAGCCGCAGGAGACCCCCGCCGCATGGCTTCCGCCCTGATCTGCGCCGAACGCATCCGTCTGCAGCAACGCGCCACCGACAAGGAAAGCGCCATCCGCGCTGCCGGCCAGTTGCTGGCCGACGCCGGCTGCATCGATCCGGCCTATATCGACAGCCTCCTGCGCCGCGAAACCGTGGCCAACACGTTTCTCGGCCACGGCGTCGCCATTCCGCACGGCATGGGCGAGGACCGCCACCTGATCCGCCAGACGGGCATTGCGGTGCTGCAGTTTCCTGACGGGCTGGAGTGGCACCCGGGCCAAACGACGCACCTGGTGTTTGCCATTGCCGCGCAGTCGGACGAACACATCACGCTGCTGCGCCGACTGACGCGGCTGCTGAATGACGACGCGCGCCTACGGCATCTCTTCACCACGCAGAATGCTGAAGAACTTGTTGCCGCGCTCTCCAGCGACGCACCCGCGCCCGCCGCCGACACACCTGGCACCGACCTCGCCGAGCAGCGCACCTTGACGCTGGAATACCCGAGCGGCCTGCACGCGCGCCCGGCTGCGCATTGGGTGGAAACCGCCCGCCGCTTTGCCGCGCGCGTGCAGGTTCGACATGGCGACGAAACCGCCGACGCGAAGAACCTCGTGGCGTTGCTGCAATTGGGCCTTGCGGTTGGCTCCAAGCTCACGCTCTCTGCGGAAGGCCCCGACGCCGGCGCCGCGCTCGACGCGCTGCTGCAGACCATTCGAGGTCTGACGGCGCAGGAACGTGCCCAGGCGGCGCGCGACACGCAGGCAGCCCGCACCCGACAGACCGCGCACGGCTGGCAAGCCGACGCGGCGTTGCCCACCATCGGCGGCATTGCGGCAAGTCCCGGGCTGGCGATCGGCCCCATCCACGTGCTCCAGCACGGCGCGTCGACCGTGCCTGATCACGCTGTCGCCCTGACCACCGGCGGCGATCTACTGGACCAGGCGCTGGCGAGCACGCGCGCCGAACTGGAAGCCCTGGCACGCAACACGGCCGCCCGCCTGGGGGAAGCCGAAGCAGGCATCTTTAAGGCGCAAGCCGAACTGCTGGGCGACACCGATCTCATGACGCTGACATGCCAGGCCATGGTCGAGGGCCACGGCGTGGCGTGGTCCTGGCATCAGGCCGTCGAACGCCTGGCCGAGCGGCTGGGCGCGCTCGGCAATCCGCTCCTGGCGGCACGCGCGGCCGACTTGCGCGACGTGGGACGGCGCGTGCTCGGCCATATCGACCCGTCGCTGCGCAGTGCAGCGCAAACGCTGCCCGAGAGCCCTTGCATCCTCGTGGCGGCGGACCTGTCGCCTTCGGATACGGCGGCGCTCGATACGCGACGCATCATCGGCATCGTCACCGCGCAAGGCGGTCCGACGTCGCACACGGCCATCCTGACGCGCACACTGGGCATCCCGGCCGTCGTGGCCGCCGGCCCAGCCGTGCTCGATGTGGCGACGGGCACGCAAGCCATCATCGACGGCACCGGCGGCCGTCTGGTGCTGGATCCCGATGACACCAGCATCGCGAGCGCCCGCGCCTGGCTGCGGGAAGACGCCGCACGCACGCAGCGCGAGGAGGCGGAGCGCGGCTTGCCCGCCCGCACGCGTGACGGCCACACGGTGGAGATCGCCGCCAACGTCAACCTGCCCGCACAGGCGGTCGAAGCCCTCTCGCTCGGCGCGGAGGGCGTGGGCCTGATGCGCACCGAATTCCTGTTCCTCGAACGCGATCACGCGCCCGACGAAGACACCCAATACGCTGTCTACGCCGACATGCTCAACGCCCTTGGCGGCCGCCCGTTGATCGTGCGCACGCTGGACATCGGCGGCGACAAGCAGGTCCCGCATCTGAACCTGCCGACGGAAGACAACCCGTTCCTCGGCGTGCGCGGTGCGCGCCTGCTACTGCGCCGCCCCGACCTCATGGAGCCGCAACTGCGTGCGCTCTATCGGGCCGCCCGCGATGCTGGCGAGGCGACTGCCCTGTCGATCATGTTTCCGATGATCACCTCATTGGAGGAGGTGACCGCCCTGCGCGCCGCGTGCGAGCGCATTCGCGCTGAACTCGACGCGCCGACGGTGCCGCTGGGCATCATGGTGGAAGTACCGGCCGCCGCACTGTTGGCCGATCGCCTGGCCGAGCACGTCGACTTCTTCTCCATCGGAACGAACGACCTCACGCAATACACGCTGGCGATCGATCGCCAGCATCCCGACCTCGCTGCCGAGGCCGACAGCCTGCACCCAACCGTGCTGCGCCTGATCCAGCACACAGTGCAGGGCGCCGCACGCCGCGGGCGCTGGGTCGGCGTATGCGGCGGCTTGGCGGGAGACCCGTTCGGCGCGCTGCTGCTCACAGGCCTTGGCGTGCATGAGCTGTCGATGAGCCCACGCGATATTGCGCCGGTCAAGGCGCGGCTACGCGAGGCGCACGTCCGTGCGCTGTCGCAACTCGCAGAACGCGCATTGGCCTGCGCTTCCGCCCAGGAGGTGCGCGACCTGGAAACCACGTTGCCGATGCAAGCCGGTGGCAAGGAGATGGCCGCATGAGCAGGCAGCCGCGCATCGTCACCGTCACGCTCAACCCGGCCATCGACATGACCATCGGCCTGGAGCGGCTTGAACGTGGCCGCGTCAACATCGGCCGCAGCGTCACGCAACAGGCCGGCGGCAAGGGCGTCAACGTGGCAGCCTGCCTGGCCGATTGGCAGGTACCGGTGATCGCCACGGGCCTCCTCGGCGACGCCAATGCCGAACTGTTCGAAGCGTTGTTTGCGCGCAAGGGCGTGCTCGACGGCTTCTGCCGCGTGCCCGGCACCAATCGCACCAACATCAAAATCAGCGACCAGGCAGACGGACAGACCACCGACATCAATCTGCCCGGCATTGACGCCACGCCCGCCGACTTCGACACGCTGTGCGAACGCATTGACGCGCTCTCCGACATTGCAGGCGCAGCGCTATGTGGCAGCCTGGCCGGCGGCTTGCAGTCCGATAGCTATGTGGAACTGCTGGCCCGGCTGAACCGCCGCGGCATCCCCACCTTGCTCGATACCAGCGGCGCACCGCTGGCGCGGGTGCTGGCGGCACCGCGCGAAGCCCTGCCGACGGCCATCAAGCCAAACCGGCACGAGCTGGAACTGTGGGCGGGGAGATTGCTGCCCACGTTGGCTGAAACGGTGGACGTGGCGCGCGCCATCCAGGCACGCGGCGTGGCGCAGGTCATCGTGTCGCTGGGCGAGGACGGCGCGCTGTTCGTCACGGCAGAAGGCACGTGGCAAGCGAGCCTGCCACCTGTACGCGCCGCCAGTACCGTCGGCGCGGGTGACGCCATGGTGGCCGGCGTGCTGGCCGGCTGGCATGCCGGAGCGGGCATGGAAGAAACCGTGCGTCTATCGGTGGCCTTCGCCGCGTGCAAGCTCCAGCGCCTGGGCCCGCACCTCCCGCCCCCGGGGCAGGTGCGCGAACGCGCGTCCGCCGTCCAGATGCAGCGCGTGGCCTGACGCCCGACCATCGCATCGCCACACGCTCAACGCATTCAAGGAGCCGATCATGGCAAACCTGCTGGCAATTCTCGGTGCAGACGGCCGCACCACCCGCGCGATGCTCGCCGGCGCAGCCCTGCGCCACGCGGCGCGCGAATCCGGCTGCAAGCTCGACGTCGACGTGCGCGGCCCCGACACCGTCTCGGTCGTCGACACGGCAGCGCTGGCCACCGCCGAGGCCGTCGTCTGGGCGGGCCTCGTGCCGGACGCAGCGGCTCGCCACGCCAATCCGCGCACGCTTGAAGTCACGCTCGACGAAGTACTCGCGGACGCTCGTGCCGTACTGGCCCGCATGATCGGCAACGCCCCGCCCGTTCCCAAAGCCGGCGCGCAAGCTCAACGCATCGTCGCCATCACTTCGTGCCCGACCGGCATTGCGCACACCTTCATGGCCGCCGAGGCGCTCACGCAGGCCGCCGGCGCGCTCGGTCACACGATCCACGTGGAAACGCAGGGTTCGGTGGGCGCACAGAACACGCTGTCGGCCGATGCCATCGCAACCGCAGACCTCGTGCTGATCGCCGCCGACACGCAAGTCGACCTGTCACGCTTTGCCGGCAAGCGCGTCTTCCGCGCCGGCACCAAGGCGGCCATCCACGATGGGCAGGCATTGATCCGCCGGGCCTTCGACGAAGCCTCGCTAGAAGGCGCGGGGACGGCGCAATTGGCGGGCACCGCGGCCGCCGCGGCTGAACAGCAGCGCACCGGCCCGTACAAGCACCTGATGACCGGCGTGTCGTTCATGCTGCCCTTCGTGGTGGCTGGGGGCATCCTGATTGCACTGGCGTTCGCCCTGGGCGGCATCTACGTGACGGACGCCTCGGCCAGCCACACGCTGGGCGGCGTGCTGTTCCAGATCGGAGCCAAGTCGGCGTTTGCCTTGATGGTGCCCGTGCTCGCCGGATACATCGCGTACTCGATCGCCAGCCGGCCCGGTATTGCCCCCGGGATGGTCGGCGGCATGCTGGCCGCCAGCCTGGGCGCCGGCTTTCTTGGCGGCATCGTGGCCGGTTTCGTCGCCGGCTATGGCACCGAGGCGCTCAACCGCTGGCTGAAGCTGCCGCGCAATCTTGAAGGGCTGAAACCGGTATTGATCCTGCCGGTGCTCGGCTGCCTGCTGACAGGCCTGGTGATGCTGTATGTGGTTGGCGCGCCGGTTGCCGCGTTGCTCGCCTCCCTCACGACTTGGCTGCGCGGCATGCAGGGTGCCAACGCGGTACCGCTGGGCGCGCTGCTGGGCGGCATGATGGCCTTCGACATGGGCGGTCCCATCAACAAGGCTGCGTATGCCTTCAGCACGGGGCTGATCGGCGCACAGGTCTACACGCCCATGGCGGCCACCATGGCCGCGGGCATGACGCCGCCGTTGGGCATCGCTCTGGCGGCATGGCTGTTCCCGTCGCGATTTACGCGAGACGAACGCCAGGCGGCGCGCGCCACCGCCGTGCTCGGCCTCGCCTTCATCAGCGAGGGCGCGATCCCGTATGCGGCCCGCGACCCGTTCCGCGTGATTCCCGCGCT
Source organism: Ralstonia sp. 110700041-2 (assembly GCF_056280165.1). Taxonomy (NCBI): domain Bacteria; kingdom Pseudomonadati; phylum Pseudomonadota; class Betaproteobacteria; order Burkholderiales; family Burkholderiaceae; genus Ralstonia; species Ralstonia sp. 110700041-2. The sequence goes on from NZ_JBSFAI010000012.1 coordinate 178,066, forward strand.
CGTGGCGGGTTCGGCCTGCGCGGGCGCCCTTTCGATGCTGTTCGGCGTGGAACTGCGCGTGCCGCACGGCGGGGCGTTCGTGCTGCCGATTCCGAATGCGGTGACGCACCTGGGCGGCTATGTTGCAGCGCTGGTTACCGGCACCGTCGTCACCGCCGTGCTGCTGGCAGTGATGAAGCGGCGGGTGGCGGAAGCCGCCTGAAACGGCCCCGTGTGAAGGAAAGCCGTGCACATCGCGCGGCTTCTCTGTCTCAAAAACGCTCAAAAGCGACGCAACCGGCCCGATTCTGTTTGCCTCCCCTGCCCGTTTAGCTATGATGCCGAGCAAATCAACTCTCGGGGGAGAGCAATGCAATCTCGTAGAATCACCGCGCTGCTGGCCATGTTCGCAGCGGGCATCGTCGGCATCGCTTCGGGCGGCGCGCATGCCGAGACGGGCGTGACCAACGACGCGATCATCGTCGGCCAATCGGCGCCAATGAGCGGCCCGGCCGCAAAGCTTGGTCAGCAGATGAACCGCGGCGCCCAGTTGTACTTCAACGCCGTCAACGCCGCAGGTGGCATCAACGGACGCAAGATCGAATTGAAGGTGCTCGACGATTTCTACGAGCCCGATGCGACTGCCCGCAACACCAAGACGCTCATCGAAGACACCAAGGTCTTCGCCCTGTTTGGCTATGTCGGTACGCCGACCAGCCTGGCGGCGCTGAAGATCGCCAACCCGGCGGGCGTGCCGTTCTTTGCGCCGTACTCCGGCGCCTCGGCGCTGCGCGAGCCCTTCGCGCGCAATGTGTTCCACGTGCGCGCCAGCTACAACGATGAAACCGCCGCCATCGTCCAGCAGATCCACACCACGGGCCTCAAGCGCATTGCCGTCATCTATAACGACGACGCCTACGGCAAAGCGGGCCTTGACGGTGTACAGCGCGCGCTCAAGCTGCCGGCAAACAAGGGGGTGTCGCTCGTCGCGCAGGCCAGCGTCGTCCGCAACACCACCGACGTGAAGAGCGCGATCACCACAGTGCTCGAGCAGAAGCCGGATGTCGTCGTCGTCATCAGCGCATACCAGACCGTGGCAGCCCTCGTGAAGGGCGCACAAGAACAGGGGTATGCGGGCCAGTTCTACAACGTGTCGTTTGTCGGCACCAAGGCGCTCGCCAACGCACTCGGCAAGGCCGGCGGCGGCGTGATCATCTCTCAGGTGATGCCGTATCCGTATAGCGGCGCGTCACCCGTGGTTCGCGATTACCAGAAGCTGCTCAAATCGGATGGCATTACCGATTTCGACTACGGGAGCATCGAAGGCTACGTCGCTGCGCGCGTCTTTGTTGAAGGCCTCAAGCGTGCGGGCCGCGACCTGACCCGCGAGAAGTTCGTCGGGGCGCTGGAGACGATGGGCAACTACGACGTGGGTGGCTTCAACGTGAACTTCTCGCCCTCCAACCACGTCGGCTCCAAGTTCGTTGAGATGACGATCATCAACTCTAACGGGCAAGTGATCCGCTGAACGCGCATCCCTAAAAAAAGAAACCGGGCCAGGTGCCCGGTTTTTTTACATTCAAGCCGGCTGCAACTGCGGCTGCCGTTGTGCGAGCCGCCGCATGAACGCTTCGCACTGCGCGATCTGCGCAAGTTCGATGTACTCGTTAGGCTTGTGCGCCTGCTCGATATTGCCCGGACCACACACCACAGTCGGAATGCCCGCGTGCGTGAACAGTCCCGCTTCGGTCCCGTAGTCGACCTTGCCAACCGCACTCCGGCTATCGGCCAGCGCTTGCGCCAGCGCCACCAGCTCGTGCGAGGGCGCAATCGACAGGCCCGGCGTGTTGGCCTTCATGGCGAAGCTGATGTCAGCGTCGGCAGAAATTTCACGCATCTGCGGCAGCAGCGTCTGCTGCGCATAGCGCTCGACCTCGGCGAACAGCCAATCCGGATCGATGCCCGGCAGATAGCGGAAATCGAAGGTGAATTCGCAATCGCGCGGCACCACGTTGGTGGCGATACCACCTTTGATCGTGCCTGTATTCAGCGTCGTATGCGGCACGACAAAGGCGGTGTCGCGCGCCTCTTCCGCCGCCAGACGCGCAGCCAGCGAGCGGATATGCGCGATCAGCAGCGCCGCAAACTCGATCGCATTCACGCCCTGCGGCGTCAACGCGGAATGCGCTTCCTTGCCGCGCACGCAGCATCGGTATTCACGCTTACCCTTGTGCGCAATGATGGCGCGCATCGACGTGGGTTCGCCAACGATGCAACCGGCGGGCTGAATGCCGCTCGCCTCGAGATCACGCAGCAGACTGCGCACGCCGACGCAGCCGATCTCTTCGTCATACGACAGCGAAAGATGAAAGCTGGCGCCGCCCTCCGCCGCCATGAAGCCGGGCACATTCGCGAGCGCCACGGCAATGAAGCTCTTCATGTCGGCGGTGCCGCGCCCGTACAGGCTGCCGTCACGGATCTGCGCATCAAACGGGTTCGTATCCCACGGCTGCCCATCGACGGGCACCACATCGGTATGCCCAGACAACACCAGCCCCGGCTTGCGGCCTGGCGATAGCGTCGCGAACAGATTTGCCTTACCGCCCGTCGCGTCATAGGTCAGACGACAGTCCGCGCCCTGCCCGCGCAAGCGATCGCGCACCCACTCGATCAATCCAAGATTCGAATTGCGGCTAACGGTATCGAATGCCACCAGCGTGCGGATCAATTGCAGAACTTCGTCGGAAGGTTGCGATGCAACAGCGATGGCTTCAGCAGACATGATGGGCTCGGGTCGGTCTCGTGGTGCTCGCGCGAGCGCGACGGGCAACTGACTAGGGCGGCGCGCGGTCAATTGACAGACGTCCAGTGTAGGCGTTTCGGCCGTTCGGCTTCGTCTGTATGTGAGAGCGCACAAGTCACCGCATGACGAATCCATACGGAACTGCATGGGCGGGCCAAGCAATTGGCTGATGGCGGGTCGAAAATCGCCCTTCGGCGTATCATCGAATGCGATTCCGAACTTTCAGCCAGAACGCGAGCATCCTCATGAAGCTGATCCCAGAAATCCAAGCCGCGCAGCCCGAGATCCAGGCGCTGCGCCGCGACATCCACGCACATCCCGAACTCTGTTTCGAAGAACAGCGCACCTCCGATCTGGTCGCCGCCAAGCTCGCCGAGTGGGGTATCGAAGTGCATCGCGGCCTGGGCAAGACTGGCCTAGTCGGTGTTATCCGCAACGGTGAAGGCAAGAGTATCGGCCTACGCGCCGATATGGATGCTCTGCCGCTTGCGGAGGCTAACCAATTCGAGCATCGCTCCAAGCACGACGGCAAGATGCACGCGTGCGGCCACGACGGTCACACCGCAATGCTGCTCGGCGCCGCACATTACCTGTCCAAGCACCGCAATTTCAGCGGCACGGTAAACCTGATCTTCCAACCCGCTGAAGAAGGCGGCGGCGGCGCACGCGAGATGATAAAGGATGGCCTGTTCGATCGATTCCCGAGCGACGCCGTCTTTGGGCTGCACAACTGGCCGGGGGTGCCGGTCGGCGCCTTCGGTACGCGCGCAGGCGCGCTGATGGCATCGAGCAACGAGTTCCGCATCACGATCAAGGGAAAGGGGGCACACGCCGCGCTGCCGCATAACGGCAACGATCCGGTATTCGTTGGAGCGCAGGTGGTATCGGCGTTGCAAGGCATCATCACGCGCAACAAGCGGCCGATCGACACCGCGGTTCTGTCCGTCACACAGTTCCATGCCGGCGATGCGACCAACATCATTCCGAACGAAGCCTGGATCGGGGGCACGGTACGCACCTTCTCCACCGAAGTCCTCGACTTGATCGAGCGCCGCATGGAAGAGGTCTCTAAGGGCATCGCCGCCGCATACGATTGCACGGTCGACTTCGTCTTCCACCGCAACTATCCCCCGGTAATGCCCCCGTTTTCCACAGTCGGCAGAAGTAGAAACTAAGCGGCCATGGCCAGCCGCTGCTTCGGGGTAAAGCCGCCCAATGCCATATTT
>NZ_JBSFAI010000013.1:0-181679 GCF_056280165.1 Ralstonia sp. 110700041-2
GGCTATCTGTGAATCTCGACTTCTTCATCTGCAGAACTCCCTCTTAACGAGAAAATTCTACTTCTCCCAGCGGTGGATTTCAGGGGGTATTACCGATGCGCTTCATGCGTATCCACTACGTATAGGCACCGACTCGTTACGAGTGTGGATCTATGGTCCGACATCAGAATCCGGCTCCAGTTGTCTGAGGATTCCCGGTAGGGGAGAGAGGGGAGTCGGCCATGGCGACAGCGCCGCCGGACGTCTATACGGCAGATAGTTCTCGCCAAACCAGCCTGCCAGTAACGCCTGATTGGATTCGCTCAATCGCACTTTGGGCAACCACGTTGGCAGTAACTGTACGACGATGTGTCCGACGCACCGATCTTCGACGGTGCGCCTGTCTGCAGCATAGACCGCTCGAATCACGGCGAACTCCGCCGGCGCGGTTTCCCGATAGTGCCGCCCGTAGTCCGGATTCAGAATCTGATCCGCCCACCACCGTGCCTTGTCGCGCAGAATGGCAAGCGCGCGCTGTTGAATACGTTCGGTGCGTGCAAATACTACGACGCGGCGCAACGCAGTGCCGTCCTCAAGCGTTGCACCGATGCGCTCGGCGAGTGCCGATAGCGCTGCGCCACGTTCTTCGCCTCGCCGGCTGCGATCGATCTCAAACCACGTCGTCCCATCGGCCTCTCTGGCAAGAGCATCGGGGCGAAGGACCTGTGTGCGGTTGGAGATTTCCACTTTCAGGAATCCCTGCAACAGCGCCTTGGAGCGACCGCGATTGAGCATCTGGAGCGCTTCGGACTCGCTGTAAGCTGCGAGCCCACGCGCTTCGCAGGCGAGCACGAGCGTGCTCATCCATAAACGGTGCTCCGGATTCGTCATATCGCTCACACGCCGGATGGAGGGCGAGGCATTGAACCCCTGGTCCTGTAACCAGCGCGCACCCGCTGTAGTCAGCCCGTAGACGTGTTGATGTCGATCCGTTCGGTACCGCCGCACTAGCCCGGCTTTACTCATCCCCCGCATGGCACGCTGGGCGGCAGTCAGGGCAGCCTTGTAGGGGCGTTCAGGACAGCAGCCGATCGCAATGTCAATGGCTCGGACTACGCGAAATCGATCCAGGATTAGTAGCGCGCGCACCCAAAAAACACGTTGCAGAAGCGCCGGCCGGATCTTGCTGGTGATGCCTCTGCTGGCAATTTTGCGTTTAGGGGGCGGTGGGGTCGCACCGGTTGGTGCCGAAGGCGGTCTCACTGGTTTGCCCGTTGCGGCATCCACGGATGCAAGCACTGGCAACGGTGGAGCGTATGCGGTGGCCCCACGAGGAGGCGATGCCTGTATCGCCGAGGTACGTTCGCTGGCATCCTGTGATGCGCGAGCCGGTGTCTTTGGGTGTGCTGTCATGATGTCTCTCCGGTGGCTATCGTTTTCAACACCACGCGTACCCCCGGGTGCCGTCCGGCGTGCGTGTGGCGTTTCTTCGTATAGCGACGCAGCGGTTCAGTCTTCCAATAGGGTGAACGCCACGCACGCCGGCAACGCGTTTGGTGCCCGCAAGGTCCGGACGCCCGGCTGGGCGAGGGCAGGGGGCAACTGTGCTTTCCCCTCGTCCAGCCTCGCGCGCTGGGGAGCGCGCGTCGCCCACGTATTCGTCGCGACGTACACCAAGGGGTAACGGGCTCCCGGCCCGGCTGCGCCGGTGCGAAACCCCGCCGCCGTCCACGGATCTCCTCTCAATGCCACCCTGTTACCGTGGACGTCGGCATGCAACCGTTCTGCCGGCGTGCCGTACCGGCCTGGCTGCCCCACGCTGCGAGATCAACTCTGCCGCCGACGCAGCGCGGGGACCCCGCGCCAGACGCTGCGTACGCTGCCGCGCACGCATCTGCTCTCGATGTCGGCACGCGCTGGGCCGGCGGCGGGGTTTCGCCCCGCCTTGCCGAGCCCGGTCGCGAGCAACTCTGCTCCCACAGCTGTTCCCCGATGCCAAACGTGACCCGAAGACGCGGCAATACGTGCAGGCAGTGAACGCGGCTGGACGCCGCGCCGTCCGTCCGCTGCGGCCATCGGGAGCGCGAGTTCGGTTCCGTCGGGCCGGGCCTGCAGAAAGCTGTACGAGGCGAGGGTGAGGGTACTGCCGGGGTACGGTCGGCGTGACCCCAAGATGCGCCTATGGGTATCCCGTTGCTACACACATTGTTACTAACGGTCGGAGACCCGCATGCACGCAAAACGCAGAAACCACCGCATTCAGCTCTATCGCAGCATCTATGTGCGCAAGGGGCAGCAAGGGAATACCCACGGCTATGCTGAGCAGCAATTTGTTGGCAGCCTGCCTGCGAATGCGACCAGGCTCCCCGCCGAGCTTGCTACCAAACTTTCTGATGACGAGAAACAGTACGTCGAGCGGGTCTGCCTGCAGCCAGCGCGCGACCGGCTAAGGGCAGAGCAGGATGCACAGGCAGCCCACGCTCGCGATCCCAACTGGCGACTCGAGCAGGCAGCAGACCTTTTGCGTGCAGCGAGTCAATTGATGACACCGCAGGAAAGCCTGCTAAAGGAGCAGGGGAAGGAAGCTATCGCGCGGATCAACGCACTGATGCAGTCAAATGCGTTGCTTGCCTGCAAAGCGGGTTCGGCAAGCGATCCGCTTCAGGTCGCTCTGCAGGCCGTACAGAGCGCTGCACGCGCGCTACGTGATGGTGCCTATGGCCAGGCGCCGGCGGAGAACGTGCGGGCAACGCAGCCCTATCAGCTGTGGACGCAGATCAAGGTCGCCGTGGACGGAAGCTCTGGCGGCAGCCTGTTGCGAGCTTTGCAGGAGAGAGGGTTTGCGAAGACAAAGCGAGGATAACCGGCCGCTATAGTCAGAGGCAACCCGGCTCCTCCCGAAATTGCCCGACAGGAACTCGCACCCACGTAGGATGAGGTGCTGCCGCCAAGATATGCTCGATTTCGCCCTCACCAGCGCGGCGCCGTCCGCTTGCAAGATCTACTTTAGTAACGCTTAGCCTGCGAAACCAGCGGTCATCCCGGCGATGGCGGCACCGGCGCCAATCCATGCAACGGCATGGTCCCCGGAGCCCGGGCGCCTGGCCGTGCACCAAGCGCGCGAGGCCGGACGGCCGCGTGATTCACCCCTCCTCTTCTGACCACGTCAAAAACGGGCACGATCGAAGGTTAGTCTTCCTGGGCTTGGCAAAACTCGGGGAAACCAGCGTAGTGTAGGGCGAGGGCCGGATCTGGTTGCTCCCCTCGTAGCAAGTAGCCAGTAGGCTTGATGTAGCTATAGATCGAACGCTTGGGATCCTCGTGCCAACCTATATTGAAGGCGCACAACTTGGGGAAGAATTGCAGCTCGCTGTACGGTAGATGGTTGTGGATCCAGTGCGCCAGAGCACGCCAGTCGGCGCCAGCTTCATAGCGGGTGGTGAACCACGGCACGACTACACAGGCCATCGCCCCATGCCTACCCGCTTCGTCCGGCATATCCCATATATGGCCTGCGAAGTTGCTCTTATTCGAGCCGCAGTTGTGCCCCTTCTCATTCCCCAGCGCGTTGACTGTGGGGGACCTGTAGGCCGATCGTATAGCGATGCGGCCGAAGGTAGCCTGCATGGGTTCAAGTAGGTCCTCGCACAGTCGTTTTCCGTTCTTGATGGCGAGGCCTGGATCCTCGGGGATGTTGGGCACGCCGTAGAAGTTGCTGATCTCGCTGTAGAGGAAATCGCGCATGTAGAAGGACCGGGATAGCCGAACGCGACCAAGGTCTTCGAGGGCCTGGACGGACTTAGGTGCTCTCATGCTGACTCCTGGAAGGCGGTAGCCCATAAGTGTGGGGATGGGGTGCTGCGACGTCTTGGGGGGGCTGGCCTTACTCCCTGATCCGGCATTCTCTACTTAGCGACCGCTTGGCGTAAAGGTTCCCTCCACGCAGGTTTTCTGGAGACAGGAACTGCATTGATGCAGCTGAACGCGCACGTCGTTGCCGCAGACGCCGATCCGTTGCTTCAATTGGCCGATATCGCTGCTTACGTATGCAGCCATACAGCGACTCTGGACAGCGAGAACGGATTTTGGCGAGAACAGTTAGCCCGCGTAGTTCACTGGTACAAGGTCGGGTAAGGCGTCTATGCTGATGCGATGGCTGGATGAACAACCATTCGCCGGAAGGCGACTACACGCAGCGCCTGCCTTACTTGAGATCGGGGGACCAGTATGGGCAAAAATCAGGAAGCTATTCAGCGACTGCTTAGCCAAGCTGGATACCAAGTCTCTAAGGGTCGAACCCCCTGGCGCCCGTCAAGCGTGCGAGGCACTGGGCCGGCCAAGGTTTGGCCGGAGATTGATCACGTGTACAGGCTACTCGGCGGCATCCTCACCGAATGTCCTTTGCGAGTCGGGGCTTGGGATGTCGAGGTGGGCGATGTGGTCATCGAGCTGGACGAGGAGCAGCATTTCAATCGGTATCGCTCGATCACCCTTCAGTCAGCCATCTATAGCGAGCTATCGACCTTTCCCCTGGACGAGTACCTGACGTACTGCGAGCGGTATGAGCCCAAATGCTTATCGAAAGCAGACAACCGTAACTACTGGGCCACCTCGTCCACGGATAATCAGTTTGGCCTTTCCTCCGCTCCTGGCGACTTGGATCCACCTGGATCGTCACGCTGGAAGCAGCGCGCGTTTTATGACTTCCTCAAAGATCTCGCGCCCGGGCTCATCGGCACACGAATGGCAAGGGTTTCCGTCTGGGATACGGTGGATGCTAGCGGGGGGAGCGTTCAGTTGCATGAAATACTAGACGCTCCATCTGCGCACAATGCGCTGGCGTCGATCGTAGCCCTTATCGAGGCTAGGGCGGGCGCTCGCTTGGACCGGCGGTGATCGATCTGCCTTTGTGCCGATGGTTACCCTTTCCCTTGCACCTAGAGCATCGACCGAGTTCCCTTACATTGACGGGCGGTGCGTGTAATGTGGCTGCAGCTTATCGTTCAGGATCGCATCTGAGGCATCTAGATTGCGTGGGTCGGGGTTCAGCCACGCATCGATGTGCTCCTGCTTTATAGGGATCGGACAGCGATCGTGGCCGGCTTCGGAGATCTCTGGTGGCGGATCGTCGGTGATGATGGCGAACGACAGCAGGTCCTTTTCGCCAGGCTTGGTCCACCGAGACCACAGGCACGCGACAAGCAAGGTCTGAGGTGGCTCCGGCCGGAATTCGAGCACAACGTTCTTTCCATCTGGTCTGGTCACGTTCTCATAGAATGCGTCGACCAAGACTAGGCCGTGCGTGTGGCCGTATTGGCCTTTCCAGAAGCCGCGCAAATTGCCCCGCCGCGCGTTGTACGTGCCTGGAAATTCGGTGTCATAGAACGCAGGCTTGCCGGCAGGCCGGCATTGATAGCGCATGGGCTTGACGACGCGCCGGCCGTTTTCCATCACCATCACTGGGGCATACCAGCCGGGGAAGATGCGCGCGTCGCGTGGCATGAGCTCGGTGCTCTTCAGCTCTTCGAGCTTGCCTTTGATCGCCGCGATCTTGTTGGTGGCGATGCGCAGATCTTCTGTGGCCTTCTTTGTCGTCCTCACTGCGAGCGCTTGCCGGGCCTTCTCCAAACGCTCGGTTTGCTTCGTCAATTCTTGCAGCAGCTCGATCTCATCGGCGGCCATGCGCGCCCGTATCACCTCGGCAATCTTGCGCTCCTCGTCGGTCTCAGGTGATTCGAGGAAGGGTGCGGTCATAGCCTTGGGGACGCGCATCTTCGGGTTGGCGAAATACTCGACCACCATCCGCGTGAAATCGTCCAACGACATGACCGCGCCGTACTCGTGAACGAACCGCCTGTAGTCGGCCTCGATTTGGGCGGAATAGCACATGGTCGGCTCCCGAGTGTTGGGGCCATGATAGATCAGCGCTGGTAGCGAGACACCCGCATACACGGCATAGAGCAATGCTGGTGTGCCACCGCACGCTCAATTCCAGGCTGGTAACCTCACGTCGTGATGAGAGATGGACTCTCATCTTCTCCTCGTCCGCAGTCAAGATGGCTGCGCTTTTTTTTTCCTTTCATCGATTGAACGTCTGCAATGGCTTGCAGACGCACAAGTGTGCTCGCGCGAGTTTTTTGTGGAAGTGCAGAGGAGTGCCCTCCTCGCACTAGATAACGCAGTCGCTTGATTTGGATACGCGTCTGATGCAATTCCTGCAAGCCACCATTCGACGCGCGACGAAGCGCTCGATTCACCCGCCTGGACGCCGCTGCAATACTGGCGGGCGCAAACTTTCCGAGCGTCTCGCTGGTCTCTGGCTGCCCCTGCGTTGCCTTGCCAATCGCTTCGCTAAATTCAGCCATCAGCTTCTCAGGCCCGATGCCTTCGAAGGTATTCTGGTGCCCAGTGCTCGACGATTGCGATCTCAGGCGTAGCCAGCCGAGAGAGCATCGACAGGGCCTGTGCTTCGGCATGCAAAGGAGATGACGCGAGGGAATTGGCCATCGTCGGTGCCCATGCCCCAATGGGTTACCTCTTCGCGGCACCGCGAGAGGTGCCCAGCGTCGCTGTCAGCTCTTTCACTTGCTCACGCAACGCCTCGGCCTCCCCCTCGAGCTTGCCAATATCCACGGCGCGCAGCATCACTTCATGGCGCGCTGCCTCAAGCTCTACGCGAACTCCGTTGAGTGCTCGGTGTAATTCCGGCAATTGGCGGGCGAGCACGGTCGCCTCCACAAGTTCCTGCTCATTTTTTCGCAATGCAGCGTCTTGATCGGCAAGCTGACGCGCTTGATTGGCTTCGACCGCCTCGAGTCGCTCGACGATCTCCTGTGCCTCGGCTAACTCTGCGGCCATACGGGTAGCTTCCTGCCCCGCTTGCTCCTTGACGCGTCGCACTTCCTCGCGGGCGATCGCTATTGCTTCAATCCACAGCGCACGAATGAATCCTTCCGCCCTGGCGGTGAGCGTTGTGGGGGTATCAGGCGCTGCTGCGGCGTCCCTGGCGCGGGCCTCTTCCCACGTTTTGAGATAGCGGTGGACGGTCGTAAACGAGCCCCCTGTGCGCTCTTGTACTTTGATTGTGGTGGGTGCGGTCCCTGCGCTGTGCAGGGCGTCAGCAGCTTCGTGGACTGCCATTTCGGTAACAATGCGTTTGGACATAGTAGGCTTCTTGTGGTTGTAGGCCACGCCCCATGATTACCGTCATTACGGTAACAACCGTAATCGCGATGCGGGCGTGGAGTACACGTGTAGGTCGACGCTTTAAACAGTCGCAACCACTGGCGCTTCCGGCTCGCGCTACGCCATAAGGGCAGACCGCTCACGCTGAGACGCCAATCGGCTTTGGGTCGGATGCCCGCTTCGTTCAAAGCGTCGCAGTGACGACCAGCGCGGGCCTTAGAGGCAGAACGTGCTGGCGCACAGTCGTGGCCAGGCCGCTCGCACTTTAGGCAATGAAACATACGGGCGGTCTAGCGCCTCGCCGCACTCTGCGTCCTCCACGGACTGTGTGGGCAGGCGCCAGAGGCCGCGATCGAGTTTGACGCGCTCGTAGAGAAGCGCCCATCGACCGCTCAGTGTCTCTGGTGCCTGATTGGCTGTTTGTACGAAGAGGTCGGCAGCGGCGAGAGACCAAGGTGCGAGCGCTGAGAGTCCTTCGTCGAGCATCACGGGATCTTCTGCTAGCGCATAGCCGACCCGCTCCTCAAACCATTCCTGCAGTGTGAGCCCAGCTTGCTGGGCCCCCGATAGCGCGGCCACGCAGACCGCTGGCGAGAGATGCAACACCGTGCGTACACCAAGGGAAATTTCAGGGGAGGTCGTCTGCATGTCGGGTTCTCCTAAGGTTTGCGACCCGCTCAGGTTCCCCCGTACAGATCTAAAACGCACGCACTCCTTGTTACGTAACAGATGACGGGTGGCTATACGTGTCGGGCCCACAACATTACGGGTGCCTAAGGAGGCCATCTTGAGAAACCCTCGCGTCGACGTGATCGACGTAGTTCGGGCATGCGTGGCGCTGCAACAGCAGCGGCGTCGATTGAGTGTGCGAAACGTCCGGCTGGAGCTCGACGCTGGCAGCTACAGCACAATCGACCGACACCTGCGCTGGCTCGCGTTACGTGATCCGCACGGGAGATCGGAGCAGCACTGATTCACACGGCCCAAGCGCGAGCTTCGGGCCGTTTTTCTGCGCAAAGACCATTCCGCCAGGGGGCGTATAAAACGCGGTGCTATTCGTCTATGAGCTCCGCTGATAGCGGGGCTCTTGGACGGGGGAGAGGGGTAGACCACCGCGACCGTTCCAATCGCGCCAAGCGGGCAGTTATGGGCGCACCCTGGGTGCTACAGCTAGAGGGGAACTGGCACGTGACGAATGCGTGTTAATAGTCTGGCTGTGCGTGAGCGGATCGTCCCGACTCACGTGCTCGATGGTGCGACGCTGGCTCCGGCATGGCATAGACACTCGGGCGAAGCACGAATCGCAGCGACGCTGCGGCTTGGGGATGCTTCGCCCTTCAAGCGCTCTGCTTCACCAACAAAGCATAAGAACTTCTTTCTGAAGAGAGTTTTGAACTGAGCTCGCTAGCTGATATGGTCCCGCGCCACGTGCGAGATGCGGGTGGGCTCTCACGCGCGCGCGACTGCATAGCCCAAATCTGCGGGGTTCTTGAGCTAGTCGAGGGTGTACAACGACGGCGGCTAAGACGCGTTGAAGGGATCTGGCAAAAGTGATGGTATTGCGACCTCAAGTTTGCATTGCCTTGTCATGGTGGCGTGCGGTTGCCACGCTTCGAGGGTAGCGCCTTCGCCGCGCGGCTAACCTGGGAGAAGTCGGCTTTGCGTTGTTGATACTCAGTCCAGGTCGGGAAGGTCGGCGGCAGACGATGCAGGCCATCGAGTTGGGTAACCGCCTCCAGTAAAGGCGTGGCTGGGTACCAGCGCGCACCATAGTAGGTTTCACCGGCGTTTTTGGCTCGATGGTCTCCTTCTGTGTGGCCGACCAGATTGTCTCGCACCTCTTTTTGGATACCGGCTTCCCGGGCCTCGTCAATCACGGTATGCCGGAAGGAATAGGTCACCAGTTGCTGGTCCATGATGCCGAGCGTCGTCCGCAGGTAGTCGCCGAGCGCGGTCAGCGCATAACGCGCTCGGTTTTCCGGAGTTCTCGACGAGACCTGCATCGGCAGCAGCCACTGTCCTCGGGGAACGCTGTGCACGTATTCCGCAAAACCGAGATCGAGCAGGATCTTCGGTATCGGGAAGCGTCGCATGCTGACGCCGGTTTTGAGCGGGCGTATGACACCGTCAACGCCGTGCACGTCGGAAAAGATGTAAATCCAGCTGGCTCCGTTGTGTCCGGCCAGTTGCGCAGCAACTTCGTCATCGGCGAGGACAATGTCATCCGGCATCAGGTGGGCGATCTCGAGCGGGCGCGCCCCCGTGAATCGCAGCAACAGCGGAAACCAGTAGGCCACGGCGGGGGCAAGCCGCTTATCAAAACCGGGCCCATCGAACAAGGGTCCCGTGAAGTATCGATCAAGGTCCGCTTGCGTGAACGGGGCCCGCTTATCTTTGTTGCTCTTTGTCTGCTCGGCCTTGGTGCCGCGCAACTGTAAGCCGCCGAGTCGGAAGGCGAACGGATTCGTACTCACCCAGCCGTGGTCCGTGGCAACACCGAACAAGGTGCCCAGCGCGCTGCGATATTTCTTCAACGTGGTACGTTGAACGCCGCGTTCCTTGGCGATGTGTTCCAACCAGGCCCTTCCAACGCCTTTCCGGGCGGCGACCGCCGCAAGCGATGCCTGTGCTAACGGGACCTGCAGGGCGAACTGAGCGAAGCTCTCAGCGTAGGCGCGATACTCGTTGACGGTTTTTTCGCCGCCGCTACGCGTGCGCTGGTTGGCCCATGTGTCGAACGCCTTCAACAGGGTGTGAGTTTTGTCCTGGGCGGCCTCGTCCTCAATCGGCTCGCTTGGCTTAGGCGGGGTCGGGATATACGCGGTCCCGGCGAGGCGGTCGAGGCTCGCCCGGAGGGCTTTTAGTTCTGCGCCAAGCAGGCGCAAGAAAAAATCCTTACGTTCCGGGCAATCCGGGTGTAGCCGGACTGCCATCGCCTCTTCCAAGTTGCCTTCCATTTCCTCAATCCACCAGTCGGGTGGACTGAGTCGCCGCAGGCTTGCCTGCAGGGCGGCTTGGCGCTCTTTCAGGTCGTTCTCATGCGCGTCCAGTTCATCGTCGTCCAGGTCGCGCGCTGCGTCGTCATGCGCATCGAGCGCGCAGTGCTCCCAACTGGCGACGAAATGGTCCAACAACTTCCGCTCACGCAAGGTGAGGGTCTTGTAGGTGACCGGCGGTTGATAGTTTGCGTCCAGTGGGGCGCCGCTCTGAAGCGCCTGGTCTTCAAGCTGCGTGCGCAGCGTCGCCCATTCGTGGAGCATGGCGGGGTAGCGTTGCAGCGCTTCCTGGTATGTCGGACCAAGCGCGCGCTTGAATTCCCTCTGCTTGGCGAAGGGGCGCAGCCGCTTGGGAATGGAGACTCGGAGCAGCCAGCCGTTGCGGTCTTTGGTCTGGTGCAGATAGGGGAGTTTGGCCACGTCTTTTTCCATCGGAAGATGGTAAAAGCGCGGGGGGTCTTTGTACCAGCGCTTTGTACCAGATTGAACCGTTGAACAAAGCGGGAAACCCAGCCTATTTCCGGAAACGCCTTGCGAATCAAGGGTTTGCTGGTGCTCTGGGCAAACAAAAAGCCGCTGAACCTTGCGGAACAGCGGCTTCTGTTGCAACTGGTGGCGAATCAGGGACTCGAACCCCGGACCTGCGGATTATGATTCCGTCGCTCTAACCGACTGAGCTAATTCGCCGAAGAAGCGGGATTCTACCGTCTTCGGCGAATATGTCAACCCCCTGCGTCAGTCGTTGCGATAAATATCCACATCCTTGGTCTCGCGCACGAACAGCACACCGATCACAAAGGTGATGGCCGCGATCCAGATCGGGTACCACAAACCGTGATAGATATTGCCGTTCTGGGCCACGAGGGCGAACGAGATGGTCGGCAGCAGGCCGCCGAACCAGCCGTTGCCGATGTGATACGGCAGCGACATCGACGAGTACCGGATGCGCGTCGGGAACATCTCCACCAGCATCGCCGCGATCGGGCCGTAGACCATGGTCACGTAGATCACCAGGATCACCAGGATCACCAGCACCATGATCGTGTTCATCTGGGCGGGATCGGCCTTGGCCGGGTAGTTGGCCGCCTTGAGCGACTCGCTCACCTGCTTCTTGAAGTCGGCGATCTTGGCCTTGCTGTCGGCGTCGAAGTTCTGGCCGTCTGCCGTGCGCGTGGCGTTGAGCGAGCTGATCTGCTTACCCGCGATCGACACCGAGGCCACCGTGCCGGCCGGGCCTTCGACCGTCTCGTAGCTGGCCGACGCCTGCGCCAGCGTGCGCTTGGCAATGTCACACGACGAGCGGAAGTCCACCTCGCGGGCGATCGGGCTGCCCTGGAACGAGCACTCCTTCGGATCGACCGTGATGGTGATCTGCGCGGTCTGCTGGGCGCGCTCCAGCGCCGGGTTGGCGTAGTGCGTGAGCGCCTTGAACAGCGGGAAGTAGGTCAGCACCGCCAGCAGGCAGCCGGCCATGATGATCTTCTTGCGACCGATGCGGTCCGAGAGCGAGCCGAAGAACACGAAGAACGGCGTACCGATGGCAAGCGCTACCGCAATCAGCACGTTGGCCGTGAATGCGTCGACCTTCAGCACCTGCGTGAGGAAGAACAGTGCGTAGAACTGGCCCGTGTACCACACCACAGCCTGGCCGGCGGTCAGGCCGAGCAGCGCCAGGATGACGATCTTCAGGTTGCGCCATTGGCCGAATGCTTCTGTCAACGGGGCCTTGGAGGTCTTGCCTTCGGCCTTCATCTTCTGGAATGCGGGCGATTCGCTCATCGACAGGCGGATGTACACCGACGTGGCGAGCAGCAGGATCGAGACCAGGAACGGGATGCGCCAGCCCCAGTCGTCGAACGCCTTGCCGGTCAGTTCGCGCACGGCCAGGATGACGACCAGCGAGAGGAACAGGCCCAACGTAGCCGTCGTCTGGATCCACGATGTGTAGGCACCGCGGCGGCCGTGCGGGGCGTGCTCGGCGACATACGTGGCGGCGCCGCCGTACTCACCGCCCAGTGCCAGACCTTGCAGCATGCGCAGCGCGATCAGGATGACCGGCGCAGCAACGCCAATCGTGCCGTACGACGGAAGCAGGCCGACGATGAACGTCGACGTACCCATGATGACGATGGTGACCAGGAACGTGTACTTGCGCCCGATCATGTCGCCCAGACGGCCGAACACCAGCGCGCCGAACGGGCGCACCAGGAAGCCGGCGGCAAAGGCCAGCAGGGCAAAGATGAAACCCGCCGTGGGGTCCAGGCCCGAGAAGAACTGCTTGGCGATGATGGCCGCCAACGAGCCGTAAAGATAAAAGTCGTACCACTCGAACACCGTCCCCAGCGACGAGGCAAAGATGACCTTCTTCTCCTCCCTCGTCATGGGCGCGGGCTGCACACGCCCGACGGGCGCGTTCGGTGCACTCTGCACGGTTGCCATGTTGTCTCCTGTTTTTTTTCGTAGGTCGTCCCGCTGGGCACCGACATGACAACGCAAACGCTTTTCGCCCGCGGAAGTGTCACCGATTGTGGAAGCCGAAACTTACGGCGTTCTGACGGGCATGTGCCTTCCGATGCACGCGATTGGCGGTGACGATTTCAACGAAATCAAGCCCTTGGGTGCGCGCGGCGCATTGATCCGGCCGTTGCCGGCTGCGTGCGCTGCATCATCCAACCGCCCGTTTGTATATGCAGTGCCAGACGGCATGCGCACCTTCTGCGAATGTGCATACGCACAAGAGGCAGGCGGTTACCGACGTCGTTTTGGGCGATGGCTGTCGCTTCACGGCCGATTTGCCGCTGGATGTCGCGCACCGTTTCTTACGTTGTTGTGCGGCGCTAGGGAAAACCACTATCGCAGTAAACCGCCGCGGACCGCCTGAGTAAGAGTTCAGTCAGTTTCGCTATCCAGAATCGCCGCACACATTCCAAGAGCAAACCAGGAGACAGGCGATGCAGGATGGATTGGTAGGAAAAATCGAAGCGCATCCGAAATATGCGCAGCTCAAACAGAGACGCAACAGGCTCGGCCTCGTTCTGACAGTGCTGATGCTGGCCGTGTACTACGGCTACATCGCGCTGATCGCCTTCGATAAGGCATTTCTCGCCAAGCCCGTGGGTACAGGCGTGATGAGCGTGGGCATGCCCGTCGGTATGGCGGTCATCATCTTCACCGTCGTCATTACCGGCATCTACGTGCGCCGCGCCAACAGCGAATACGATCAACTGACGCAGGACATCCTGAAGGACGTCGCCAAATGAAGAAGATGCTTTCGATCCTGCTGGTGGCGCTACTGGCCGCTGGCGCCTGCGGGGCGGCTCTGGCTGCCGGCGGCGATGTCGGACAGACCGCCAAGCAGGAAACCAACACCACGGCCATCGTTCTGTTTGCTCTGTTCGTGGCCGGCACGCTGTGGATCACGAAGTGGGCGGCCAAGCGTACGCGCTCCGCGGCCGATTTCTACACGGCGGGCGGCGGCATCACGGGCTTCCAGAATGGCCTGGCCATTTCGGGCGACTACATGTCGGCAGCGTCCTTCCTCGGTATTTCCGCGGCCGTGATGACCTCCGGCTACGACGGCCTGATCTACTCCATCGGCTTTCTGGTCGGCTGGCCGATCATCACGTTCCTGATGGCCGAGCGGCTGCGCAACCTTGGCAAGTTCACCTTTGCAGACGTGGCAGGCTACCGGTTCGAGCAAGGCCCGATCCGCAGCTTTGCCGCGGTTGGCACACTGGTGGTGGTGGCGTTCTATCTGATCGCTCAGATGGTGGGTGCAGGCCAGCTCATCAAACTGCTGTTCGGGCTGGATTACTGGATCGCGGTGGTCATTGTCGGCGCGTTGATGATGGTCTACGTGCTGTTCGGCGGCATGACCGCAACCACCTGGGTGCAGATCATCAAGGCGTGCATGCTGCTGGCCGGCGTGACGTTCATGGCCATCATGGTGCTGGCGCAGTACGGTTTCAGTCTGGAGGCGTTGTTCGCCAAGGCTGTGCAGGTCAAGACCGCCATTGCAGCCAATGCCGGCAAATCGCCCGATGAGGCCGCCAAGATCGGTCTGTCGGTGATGGCGCCGGGTGGCTTCATCAAGGACCCGATCTCGGCCATCTCGTTCGGCATGGCGCTGATGTTCGGCACCGCCGGTCTGCCGCACATCCTGATGCGTTTCTTCACGGTCCCGGATGCCAAGGAGGCGCGCAAATCGGTCTTCTGGGCGACCACCTGGATCGGCTACTTCTACATCCTGATCTTCATCATCGGCTTTGGTGCGATCACGCTGGTGTTGACGAACCCCGAACTGTCCGACGTGGCCAAGGGTGTCATCAAGGGCGGCGCGGGCACGGCCAACATGGCTGCGGTGCTGGTGGCCAAGACGGTGGGCGGCGATGTGTTCTACGGCTTCATCTCGGCCGTGGCGTTTGCCACGATTCTGGCGGTGGTGGCAGGGCTCACGCTGTCGGGTGCATCGGCGGTGTCGCATGATCTTTACGCCACGGTCTTCAAGCACGGCAAGGCCAACAGCGCCGACGAGCTGAAGGTCTCGCGCATCACCACGCTGGTGCTGGGCGTGATCGCTGTGCTGCTGGGCATCGCTTTCGAGAAGCAGAACATCGCGTTCATGGTGTCGCTGGCGTTTGCGGTGGCGGCATCGGCCAACTTTCCGGTGTTGTTCCTCTCGATGCTGTGGAAGGGCTGTACCACGCGTGGTGCGGTTATCGGCGGGTTCCTGGGGCTGATCTCGTCGGTGGGTCTGACGATCGTTTCGCCGTCGGTGTGGGAGGCCACGCTCGGCTATCCGAAGGGCTCGGCGTGGTTCCCGTACACGTCGCCCGCGCTGTTCTCGATGACGATCGGCTTCGTGGGCGTGTGGCTGTTCTCGGTGCTGGACAGCAGCGTTCGCGCCAAGAACGAGAAGGCGTCGTTCGCCGCGCAGCAGGTTCGCTCGGAAACGGGCCTCGGTGCGGCTGGCGCATCGGGCCACTGATCGGCCACTGGCCACGCTGACTGGAGGCGGGTGACGCATTGCATCGCCCGCCTTCAAGGCAACCATGCCCAGCGCTTTCAACTTCGCCGTCTGGCCATTCGATTGCCTCAACCAGGACGAACAGCGCCTGGTGCGCGATGCCGTCGACATCGGCTATTACCCGCAAGGGCAGAGCATCCTCGATACGGGTGCCGCTCCGCAGCACCTGTTCTTGATCATCAAGGGCCACGTCGCCCAGTACGACGGCGAGGAGCTGATCGCCAGCTATGGCCCCGATGACTGTTTTGACGGCCGGGCGCTGGTGGCCGGCAAAGCCAGCAGCCGCTTCGTCGCTGCTGAAGAAGTGGTGGCTTATCAGGTGGCACGTCAGGCGGTGCGCGACCTTATTGCCGCCAACGCCACCTTCGGTGCGCTGCTTTTTTCCGATCTCGGCAGCAAGCTCAGCGCCATTGCTCAGCGGCAGAGCATGGAGACGATGCAGTCGCTGGCTGTCTCGCACGTGAGCGATGCCTTCATCCGGCCTGCCCATTTCGTTGATGCCGGCACAGACGTAGTCTCCGTGGTGAAGCTGTTTCAGGCACAGAACACCTCGAATGTGCTCGTGCGCGATGGCACCGCCAGCCCGCCGCGCGTGGGCATCTTCACACGCAGTTCGTTGCAGCGCGCCGTCCTGCAAGGCACTCCGCTGGATCGTCTGCCGGTTGGGCAGATGAGCCAATTCTCGCTCATCACCGTACCAGCCTCTGCGCAGATCGGCGACGCATTGACGCTGATGCTGCGCCATCGCGTTCATCGGCTGGTCGTCACGCGCGGAGATGAGATTCTCGGTTTGCTCGAATCACTGGATGTGTTCAGCTTTCTGGCCAACCACTCGTATCTGCTGACAGTGCAGATCAACCTGGCGCAGGACTTGGACGCGCTCGCCCAGGTGGCAGCGCAGATTACGCGGATGGTCGCGTTGCTCACGCGTGGCGGCTCGCGCATTGACCACGTCGCCAGTCTCGTGCGCGAAATCAACGCGTGCCTGTTTGAACGCGCCTGGCAGATGATTGCGCCCCCCGAACTCGTTGAAAACAGTTGCCTGTTCGTCATGGGCAGCGAAGGGCGCGGCGAGCAACTGCTCAAGACCGATCAGGACAACGCGCTGGTACTGCGCGATGGTTACGTGCCACCCCCCGACCTGCAGCGCATCGTCACGCGCTTCTCCGATGCGCTCGCCGCATTCGGCTACCCGCCTTGCCCCGGCGGCATCATGCTCAGCCGGCCCGAGTGGTGCATGACCGCGAGCGACTTCGCGCGGCGCATTCGCGAATGGCTGATCCTGCCGAGCCCCGAGGGCTTGATGCATCTGGCCATCTTCTTCGATGCCCATGCGGTGTGCGGCGATGCCGCCTTGCTCAAGCAACTGCGGCGGACGTTGCTGGAGCTGACGATCGACAATGACGCCGTACTCGGCCGCTTCGCCGCAGCCGTTGAAGCCTTCAGTGCCGCGCCGGGCTGGCGCGATCGCCTGCTCGGGTTTGGCGATCCCGACCCGGTGCTCGACGTGAAGAAGGAGGGCATCTTCCCGATTGTCCACGGCGTGCGCAGCCTCGCGCTCGCCCACCACATACTCGACGAGACCGGCACCGTGCCGCGCCTTAATGCACTGGTGCGCGCCGAGGCTCTGGACGCCCACATGGCTGCCGAGTTGAGCGAGAGCCTGCACTTCCTGATGACGCTGCGGCTCAAGGCCGGGTTGGCGGAGATCGATGCGCATCAACCGGTGTCGTGTGACGTGCATCTGTCGCGCTTGTCGTCGCTGGAGCGAGATCTGCTCAAGGATGCACTGAGCGCGGTCAAGCGGTTCAAGGCGTTGCTGCGGCAGCGCTGGCGGACCGAGTGGATGTGATCATGGGCGGGTGGTCATGAGCGGGAGGCTCTCCGACTGGCTGCGGGCACTGCAAAGGCGGCGCCTGCTGCGCAGGTTGCGCGATCCGGCGTTCCGCTTCCTGTTTGAGGTACCGCCCCCGGACGAGTGGGTCGCACTTGATTGCGAGACCACCGGCCTGGACGTACGCACGGACGAGATCATCTCCATCGGTGCCGTCCGTATTGTCGGTAACCGTATCCTGACCAGCCAGCGCCTTGAGTTGCTGATCAGACCGCACGGGGAGATGCGCCCGGAAAGCATCTGCGTGCATCGTCTGCGCAATCGCGACCTGGACAGCGGTGTATCGATCGAGCAGGCGGTTCATACATTGCTGCACTTCATCGGCAGTAGGCCGCTGGTCGGCTATTACCTTGAGTTCGATGTGGCGATGCTCAATCGGGTGGTAGTGCCCATGCTTGGCATCGGCTTGCCGCAGCCCAAGATTGAAGTGTCCGCCTTGTACTACGACCATCAGTTCGCCCTGCTGCCGCCATATCGGCAGCAGGGCGATCCCGATCTGGACCTGCGCTTCGCCACCGTCATGAAGGAACTGGACTTGCCGACGTGGGACGCGCACGACGCGCTCAACGACGCGGTGATGGCCGCGTTGGCCTTTGTGAAGCTGCGCCATCTGGGTGCAGCGTAACGTCCAGGTCAGATGGACGGCGGCAGGTGGGATGACTCCGACGCATCGCGCTGCGCCGCTTCGTCGTGTTGTGCGGCTGCATCTGCAGCACGGTTCGTGCGCCACGCATACAGCACGGTAATCAGCACATAGACGATGGGCGCCCCCTGCGCGCCGACCCAATAGGCGAAGGTCCAGTCCGAGTTGAAGAAGTGCTGCGACAGGTCGCGCGCAAAGAACGCGACCACGAACGTCACCACAAACCACACCGCGAGCAGTGCCGCGATCCAGCGCATATTGGCGATCCACCGCCGGCGCGCGGGCGTTCCGGGCGTGATGCTCATGCGTTGGGTTCCTCGCTCGGCGAGCAGCGGTGCAGCGTGATGCGAAAGCGCGCCCCCGCCAGCCGCGGCGACACTTGATACACGTTGTCGAGCACCTCGATGTCCCCGCCGTGCTGCTGCACGATCTCGCGCACGATGGCCAGGCCCAGCCCGCTGCCCTCGGCCTGCGTGCCGAGGATGCGGTAGAAGCGCTGCATCACGCGTTCGCGCTCGGCCACGGGGATGCCGGGGCCGGTGTCATCCACGTCGATGAAGACGAACGGCTCGAACGGTGCGGTGGTCACGCGCACGGTGACATGTCCGCCGTCGGGTGTGTAGCTGATCGCGTTGTCGAGCAGGTTGTTGAGCATCTCGGCGAGCATCGTCGCATTGCCCGAAATCGTGACGGGCGGCCCCGGCTCCTCGAAGCCGAGGTCGATCTGCTTGGCCCACGCCTTGGGCAGCCAGTCGGCCACCACTCGGCGCGACAGCGCGCAGATATCCAGCGGCACCATACCGTCGGTGGCGCCCATGTTTTCCATGCGTGCCAGCGAAAGCAACTGCTTGACGAGGTGCGCGGTGCGATCCGAGCTGTCGGCGATATGTGCGAGCGTGCGGCGCAGCTTGTCGGGCGACTGCTCGCGCTGTGCCAGCTCTGCCTGCATGCGCAGGCCGGCCAGCGGCGTCTTCATCTGATGCGCGGCATCCGCGATGAAGCGCTTTTGCGTGTGCACCGATTGCTCCAGCCGCCCGAGCAGATCATTGAACGATGCCACCAGCGGCGTCAGCTCCTGCGGCGCCGCGCCTTCGTCGATGGGGCTGGTGTCGCCCGGGTTGCGAGCGCGGATGCGTTCCTGAATCGCATTGAGCGGCGCCAGCCCGCGCGTGAGGCCAAACCACACCAGGATCACCGCCAACGGCAGGATCACAAACTGCGGCAGGATCACGCCCTTGATGATTTCGTTGGCGAGTTGTGCGCGCTTGTCGAGCGTCTCCGCCACTTGCACCAGCGCGGGTTTGCCGCCGGAGCCCGGCCGCTGCACGAAGGTATACGCAACACGGATCTCCGCGCCATGGATGTGGTCGTCGCGCAGTTGCACGAGGCCGCCGGCGTTGGCGTCTTCTTCGGGCGGCAGCGGGAGGTCGCGGTCCCCGGAGACAAACTCGCCGTTGGTGCCGAGCACCTGGTAGTAGATGTTGTCGGTTTCGTCCGCACGCAGGATTTCGCGCGCCGAGATCGGCAGTTGCAGCGTCACGCGCCCATTCACCTCGCGCAGTTGCTGGCTGAGCACGATCGCGCTCGATTCCAGTGCGCGGTCATATGGCGCATTCGCAATCGACTTGGCGACCAGGTACGTCACCGCAATGCTCATCGGCCACAGCAACAGCAGCGGCGCAAGCATCCAGTCCAGAATTTCGCCGAAGAGGGATCGGGCGGCGGGCCGCGTGGCGTCGTCTTCGAGGTGGGGGAGGGTGTCGGCGAGGTCGCCGCCGCCATCGCGGCCATCGCGGCCGTCGGCTCCGGGCACCGCGTCGGTGCGTTCGCGCAGCGATGCGCGATGCCGACGCCACGGCCAGGCCAGCCGATCACCCATGGGCAGCGGTGGCGGTGGTGGTTGGGGTGGCCGTGCGTTCCAGGCAATAGCCCAGCCCGCGCACGGTGGCGATGCGGATGCCTTCCACTTCGATCTTCTTGCGCAGGCGGTGGATGTAGACCTCGATGGCGTTGTTGCTGACTTCTTCGCCCCAGCCGCACAGATGGTCGACCAGTTGCTCTTTCGACACCAGGCGGCCCACGCGCGCCAGCAGAATCTCCAGCAGCCCGATCTCGCGTGCCGACAGTTCCACCACCTGATCGTGGATATAGGCAATGCGCCCGACCTGGTCGAATGCCAGCGGCCCATGGCGCACGAGCGTGGCGCCGCCGCCCGTGCCGCGCCGCACCAGCGCACGCACGCGCGCTTCCAGCTCGGACAGCGCGAACGGTTTGGCCATGTAATCGTCGGCGCCAAGATCCAGGCCCTTGACGCGTTCTTCCACGCTGTCGGCGGCGGTCAGGATCAGCACCGGCAGCATGGCCCCGCGCGAGCGCAGGCGCTTGAGGACCTCCAGCCCCGACATACGCGGCAGTCCCACGTCGAGGATCAGCAGGTCATAGGTCTGGGCCGTTTGCGCGGACAGCGCCGCGTCGGCAGTCGCCCCATCGGAGGCTTGGTCGACGGCGTAGCCCGCCTGGCGCAGCGAGCGTGTGAGCCCGTCAGCCAGCGTGGCGTCGTCTTCGGCAATCAGGATGCGCATGCGTGTCTCCCCGCGATGCCGGGCAAGATATCTTGCCCATCCCGCCCGCTACATTGTTTTCGCGCGACATCTGTTCTGGAGACTTGTCAAAACCACTGGTTTTTTATACAGTACTCCGAATTCGCGGTGCTGTAGTCTTGGCGGCGCTAAAGTCATGGAATGGGTCGCGTCGGGGCAATCACCCATCGGCCCGTTGTTGCAGGCAACCGCTGGAATCGCAAGCCCTTGCGGCCCATTTATACACCAATTTGCACGAAGGACGACCATGGAAGACGGTAAGAAGGCAGCCACGATGAGCGCAGAAAAGCAGAAGGCGCTGGCTGCCGCGCTCGCGCAGATCGAAAAGCAGTTCGGCAAGGGCTCCATCATGAAGATGGGCGACGCCGAGGTCGAGCCGGTCCAGGTCGTGTCGACGGGTTCGCTGGGGCTGGATGTGGCGCTGGGCGTTGGTGGCCTGCCGCGCGGCCGTGTGATTGAAATCTACGGTCCGGAATCGTCGGGCAAGACCACGCTGACACTGCAAGTGGTTGCCGAGATGCAGAAGCTGGGCGGCACTTGCGCCTTCATCGACGCAGAACATGCGCTTGACGTCACTTATGCCGATAAGATTGGCGTAAGTGTCCCGGACCTGCTGATCTCCCAGCCGGACACGGGTGAACAGGCTTTGGAAATTGCCGACGCGCTGGTGCGCTCGGGCTCGGTTGATCTGATCGTCATCGACTCGGTGGCCGCTCTGGTACCGAAGGCTGAAATTGAAGGCGAAATGGGCGATGCGTTGCCCGGCCTGCAGGCCCGTCTGATGAGCCAGGCGCTGCGCAAGCTGACCGGCACCATCAAGAAGACCAATTGCATGGTCATCTTCATCAACCAGATCCGCATGAAGATCGGCGTGATGTTTGGTTCGCCGGAAACCACCACGGGCGGTAACGCGCTCAAGTTCTACGCTTCGGTGCGTCTGGACATCCGCCGTATCGGCTCAATCAAGCGGGGCGACGACGTGGTCGGCAACGAAACCAAGGTCAAGGTCGTCAAGAACAAGGTGGCGCCGCCGTTCCGCGAAGCCATCTTCGACATCCTCTACGGTCAGGGCGTATCGCGCGAGGGCGAGATCATCGACCTGGGCGTGGAAGCCAAGGTGGTCGAGAAGTCTGGCGCCTGGTACAGCTACGGCGGCGAACGCATCGGCCAGGGCCGCGACAACTGCCGCGAATACCTGCGCGAGAACCCCGACCTTGCCCGTGAGATCGAGAACAAGGTCCGCGAGCAACTGGGCGTGACGCCGATGGGCGCCGTCGCAGTGGCCGAGGAAGTCGGAGAAGAGTAATTGGGTTGGCCGTCGGCGCAGATCGATGGCTCTATCGAGCTTCATACGCCTGCCGTTCCCCAACGGTGGGCGTTTTTCTTTGGAACCGGCTTCTTGAACGTCAAATCCGCATGCCGTTGCCACGTCAACCGTTATCGCTGAAGGCACGTGCGCTGGGCTATCTGTCTCGGCGCGAGCACAGCCGCGTCGAATTGCGCCGTAAGTTGGTCCCGCACGCCGAGTCCGCCGAGGAGGTCGACGCGCTGCTGGATTGGCTGGAGGGCGAAAACTGGCTCTCCAACACGCGTTTTGCCGAAAGCATGGTGCACCGCCGCGCGGGCCGCTACGGTACAGCGCGCTTGATGCAGGAGTTGAAAACGCATCAGCTCGGCGAAGAGACGCTGGGCGAGGTCAAGGCGCAACTGCAAAGCACGGAAGCAGTCCGGGCGAAAGCCCTGTGGGAAAAACGCTTCGGCCGCCCACCGGCCGACCTGGCCGAACGGGCCAAGCAGGTGCGATACATGATGGCGCGCGGATTCTCCCGTTCCGTAGTGTCGCGCATCATCGCAGGGGCGGATGAGCTGCTGGAAGATGGCGACATGTCGGACTGAACATCGACGATCTCGCAACAATTCAGGCGGACAATCCTCTTGTGTGCAGATTACGTGGGTTGCACCTCATGCGATCGTTGCAACCACTTTCACACTGCATTGCAGCACGCGACCAGTCCGGTCGTGACGACGTGTTAAAATCCTGGCCTTTGATATCGCCCTCAATTTCGGTTGCAGGGCGGTAGTGTTCGTGTGTGGCGGCTGATGCGCTGCCGCATACGTCCCGTAGGCGATGCACGCGATCTGCGTGCGCCGCCTCCATCGGTCCTATCGGTCTGTCTGGTCCATGCCTCTGTCTGCTCCCCTCCCGCGCGCCATGCGCCACCGCCGTGCCATCACGGTCGAGGCCTATTTGCGGGAAGACGGCCTGTGGGACATTGAAGCGCGCCTGACCGACATCAAACCTCGCGATATCCCCCTGGCCAGCGGTGGCGTGCGCCCTGAAGGCGAGCCGCTGCATGACCTGTGGCTGCGCGTGACCATCGATACCCGCATGAACGTCGTGGATGCCGAAGCGTGTTCCGACTGGGTGCCGTATCCCACCCATTGCGACACGATTGGCCCGGCCTACCGAAAGCTCATCGGCCTGAACCTGATGAAGGGTTTTCGAAAGGCCTCGCGTGAGAGACTTGGCGGCGTGGCGGGCTGTACGCACCTGACCGAGCTCTGTGGTGTGCTGCCGACCGCTGCCATCCAGGCCTTCGCGGGCGACGTCTTCCCGGTGCGCGATAACTCCAATGACTTGCGACCGATCGAGCCCGGCGAAAAGCCGCCGTACCAACTCCACGGCTGCCATGCCTTGCATCTTGAGGGCGAGGTGGTCCGCAAGCATTACCCGCGCTGGTTTGCATACCAGCCCGAAGCCAAGATCCAACCGCCACCCACCGAGCTGTCGCCTGAGCCCTCGTCCTGAAGGGCACCGCGCTGTTCGCGTTTTCAATACTCATCACACTCACTCTGCCTAGCAAAGGAAACACGCATGAATATCCATGAGTACCAAGGCAAGGAAATCCTGCGCAAATACAATGTGCCGGTTCCGCGCGGCATTCCGGCCTTCTCGGTCGACGAGGCCATCAAGGCTGCTGAAACCCTGGGCGGCCCGGTGTGGGTCGTGAAGGCGCAGATTCATGCGGGTGGCCGTGGCAAGGGCGGCGGCGTGAAGGTTGCCAAGAGCATCGAGCAGGTCAAGGAATACGCCAGCAGCATCCTGGGCATGACGCTGGTGACGCACCAGACCGGTCCGGAAGGCAAGCTGGTCAAGCGCCTGCTGATTGAAGAAGGCGCGGACATCAAGAAGGAACTGTACGTGTCGCTGGTGGTGGACCGTGTGTCGCAGCAAGTGGCGCTGATGGCCTCGAGCGAAGGCGGCATGGACATCGAAGAAGTCGCCGAATCGCACCCGGAAAAGATCCACACGCTGCTGATCGATCCGCAAGCCGGTCTGCAAGACGCCCAGGCTGACGATATCGCCCGCAAGATCGGCGTGCCGGATGCTTCGATCGCGCAAGCCCGCCAAGCCCTGCAGGGCCTGTACAAGGCGTTCTGGGAAACCGACGCTTCGCAAGCTGAAATCAACCCGCTGATCCTGACCGGCGACGGCAAGGTCATCGCGCTGGACGCCAAGTTCAACTTCGACTCGAACGCACTGTTCCGTCACCCGGAAATCGTCGCCTACCGCGATCTGGATGAAGAAGATCCGGCGGAAATCGAAGCCTCGAAGTTCGACCTGGCCTACATCTCGCTTGACGGCAACATCGGCTGCCTCGTGAACGGCGCCGGCCTGGCCATGGCGACGATGGACACCATCAAGCTGTTCGGCGGCGAGCCGGCCAACTTCCTCGACGTGGGCGGCGGTGCCACCACCGAGAAGGTGACCGAAGCCTTCAAGCTGATGCTGAAGAACCCGGACGTGAAGGCCATCCTGGTTAACATCTTCGGCGGCATCATGCGTTGCGACGTGATCGCCGAAGGCGTGATCGCGGCGGCGAAGGCTGTGTCGCTGTCGGTACCGCTGGTCGTGCGCATGAAGGGCACCAACGAGGACCTCGGCAAGAAGATGCTGGCTGACTCGGGTCTGCCCATCATCGCCGCAGACACGATGGCAGAGGCCGCCGAGAAGGTCGTGGCCGCAGCCGCCGGCAAGTAAGCCGCCCGCTGACCCAACCATACGCGAACGCGGGCGGCGCCTCGAAGTACCCAACCGTACGACGGCGCGGCTCGCTGCAACCAAGGATTACAGCATGTCGATTCTGATCAACAAAGATACCAAGGTCATTACCCAGGGGATCACCGGCAAGACCGGCCAGTTCCACACCCGCGGCTGCCGCGACTACGCCAACGGCAAGAACTGCTTCGTCGCCGGCGTGAACCCGAAGAAGGCCGGCGAAGATTTCGAAGGCATTCCCATCTACGCGACCGTCAAGGACGCCAAGGCGCAGACCGGCGCGACCGTGTCGGTGATCTACGTGCCGCCCGCAGGCGCCGCTGACGCCATCTGGGAAGCTGTCGAAGCCGAACTGGACCTGGTGGTTTGCATCACTGAAGGCATCCCCGTGCGCGACATGATGATGGTCAAGGACAAGATGCGTAAGGCCGGCAGCAAGACGCTGCTGCTGGGCCCGAACTGCCCGGGCCTGATCACGCCGGACGAAATCAAGATCGGCATCATGCCGGGCCACATCCACCGCAAGGGCCGCATCGGCGTGGTGTCGCGCTCGGGCACGCTGACGTACGAAGCCGTGGGTCAGCTCACCGCGCTGGGCTTGGGCCAATCGTCGGCAGTCGGCATCGGCGGCGACCCGATCAACGGCCTCAAGCACATCGACGTGATGAAGATGTTCAACGACGATCCGGAAACGGACGCCGTGGTCATGATCGGTGAGATCGGCGGTCCGGACGAAGCCAACGCGGCTTACTGGATCAAGGACAACATGAAGAAGCCGGTGGTCGGCTTCATCGCTGGCGTGACCGCGCCTCCGGGCAAGCGCATGGGCCACGCCGGCGCGCTGATCTCGGGCGGTGCCGACACCGCGCAAGCGAAGCTGGACATCATGGAAGAGTGCGGCATCAAGACCACCAAGAACCCGTCGGAAATGGCAGCGCTGCTCAAGGCGATGCTGTAATCGACAAGGTTTGAGATTGTGCGAGAACGGGGGCTTCGGCTCCCGTTTTTGTTTGATCGCGATGCAGCATGCGATCCAGGCACGACATGTGTATAAGCGGGCGAGAGGCTGCAAACCGAATCACCTTCCGCCAACCCCCAAGGACATCCTCGACAACACTATGGCGCTCACCTCAAGCGCATTCTGGTTCGCACTCGGCTCCATCATCCTGACCAACATCGTGCTGTCGGGCGATAACGCGGTCGTCATCGCGCTGGCCGCACGCAACCTGCCGAAGCGCCAGCAGAAGCAGGCCATTTTCTGGGGCAGCGCCGGCGCCATTGTGCTGCGCGTGGTGTTGACCGTGCTGGCCGTCAAGCTCCTCGCGTTGCCGTACCTGAAAACGATTGGCGCGGTGCTGCTGGTCTACATCGGCGTGAAGCTGCTCGCGGAAGCCGAAGAGGAAGCCGCCGATCGCCATCAGCGCGACGGCCTGTGGCCTGCCATCCAAACGATTCTCATCGCCGACTTTGTGATGTCGCTCGATAACGTCGTTGCCGTGGCCGCCGCGGCCGAGAAGGGGCCGCCGGGCACGACGTTTCTGCTGCTGGTGCTGGGGCTTGGGTTGTCAGTGCCGCTGATCGTGTTCGGCAGCACGCTGCTGGTCGGCGTCATGGCGCGCTTCCCCGTCATCATCACGCTCGGGGCGGCGCTCCTTGGCTATCTTGCCGGCGACATGCTCGTCACCGATCCGATTGACGCGGCGTGGTTTGAGCGCGCGGTGCCGTATGCGGATGTAGTGGTGGGGTGCGTGGGGGCGCTGCTGGTCGTAGGCGTAGGCCGGTGGCTTGGCCGGCGAACGTTGCGCCAGGCCTAATCTGAACGATTCCCCCCGAAAGTAGGTGATGACGGGTTCTGTCCGGAATTCTGTCAAGAACGGTCAGACTTGCGTTCGGATTCGGCCAAAGTGCGCCAGTTTTTGCGCAGATACACAGTGTGTGCTTTGGCATAGTCCCTGCGAGTGGCCTCCCCACAACAAAATGCCTTTTGGGGAGAGGTCATGGGCTTTAAGCACAGCAAGGGAACAACGCGTCGAGCAGGCGGATTTACGCTGATCGAGTTGATGATCGTTGTGGCGATTGTTGGGATTCTGGCGGCGATTGCGCTGCCGGCTTACAACAACTACATGGTCAAGTCGAAGTTGACCGAGGCAACAACGACGTTGGACGCGGCACGGGTTGCAGTCAACGAGGCTTACTCATCAAACAGCGGCACCTTTCCGAGTGCAAGTTCGCCGCCCATCATTACGCAGGCTGTGGCGAGCAACGCCCAGTACGTGACCGGAATCAAGTACAACAACCCCGGAACGACTTCTGGCGTCGGCGTCGTCGTGACGCTTGGCAACACGGGTAACGCCCAAATCGATGGCCACTACCTGGGGATGTTCGGTACTGGCAAGGCTGATGGGACGGTTGTGTGGACTTGCGCGACCGCGCAAACAGCGAATGACTCGGCTTCCGGGGCGGCCGTGCAATCCATGTATCCATATTTGCCGGCGGCGTGCCAGAACTGACGGCATCTGAGAGGCAAGGCCCGCACGGGCTCACACGTGTGTTGAGGCGGGCAACG
Source organism: Ralstonia sp. 110700041-2 (assembly GCF_056280165.1). NCBI lineage: Bacteria > Pseudomonadati > Pseudomonadota > Betaproteobacteria > Burkholderiales > Burkholderiaceae > Ralstonia > Ralstonia sp. 110700041-2. The sequence continues at coordinate 26,950 of NZ_JBSFAI010000013.1, forward strand.
GGTATGTAACTCGTTGCCCGCATCGCTTTTTTGAGTCGAAGGACATCGCGACGCTACCGGCAGGAGCCCGTTCAGCAACGTATCAAGGCGCGGGTGATTATTGTGCATCATAAATCACAAAACTAACGACTTCTGTCACGAGGTGTCAATAATTGTCAATCGATATTGCCCACAGTTGTCCATCGTGGGTGTGTTTTCGGGGGTGCAACGTAGGTTTTGGACTGGCACGATCCCTGCTCCACCTCCTCCGCTTCACCTTTAACCAAACATCCGGGGGAATTTATGAAGTCGCTGCGTCTGAACAAGCGTGTCCAAAAGGGTTTCACGCTGATCGAACTGATGATCGTGGTTGCGATCGTCGGTATTCTGGCTGCCATCGCGCTGCCGGCTTACAACAACTACATGATCAAGTCGAAGCTGACGGAAGCGACGACGCTGCTGGATTCGACTCGCTCGGCAGTCTCTGAAGCGTACGCCACTAATGGACTGTCGTTCCCGACCAGCGCACCGTTTAGCACGTCAACTCCTACGAACACCAAATACATCAATAGCTCGGGGATTGTGTACTACCAGAATGCGTCTCTGGTGTCGGTGATTTTGACGATTGCTAGCACGGGCAATACGAACGCTGACACCCACATGCTGGGCCTGTTTGGCAAGGGTGGCGCTGACGGTACCGTTGCGTGGACATGCGGCACGGCCAAGACTGCAACCGACACTGCCCCGCAAAAAGATACGGTGCTGTACCCGTATCTGCCGGCGTCCTGCCAGAACTAATCGCAGCTCGGTATTCCCGCTCGTTGTGTACACATGACGGGTTGAGGTACCGGAAAGCAAGGGCGCCTTCGGGCGCCTTTTTACTTTGGGTGTGCAGGCGAGTTGTAACTCATGCACCCCAGTAGAAGGGCGTCCATATCGTGTGTTCAGCTAAATTCGCTCGCATCATGAGCGGTGCTGTTGAGCCTTTCGTCTTTCCGTTCAGTCCTGCTTCTTTTCGCGAATGCTTCGATCTCGTGTTTTGTTTCTTCCGCTCTGGCTTTCCATTGCTGCGTGTGGCGCGGTTCCCTATCTGATCGCGTTACATACGCTTCCAATGCCGACGTTTTATTCCGAGTTCGCGACAGGCGTTTGCTGGGCTGCCACGGCGGTCGTCGTACTTGCTTTGACCTGGGGCAGCAAGACGGGACTTCCCAAGGTTGCACTTGCGCCGCTTGCGTTGATTGCGGTCTTGTTTGTGCAGCTCGCAGTTGCGCCGCCATTGAATCCGTTCATGTCGCTGGCCGCAACGGTTTTCCTGTTGGGGGCGGTCGCGGCTTGCGTCTTAGGGACGCGCTGTCGCAGCTTTCCCGGAGTGCTGGAGGCGTTGGCCCTGGGTTTGATTCTGGGCGGGTTATTGACAGTGGCGATAGAGTTGCTGCAGTTGTTTCGTGTGCCGAATTCCTGTCCGACATTACTCGCACTGGAGCCGGGTGACGCTGAGCGTCGCATGTGGGGCAACATGAATCAGCCAAATCATGTGGCGTCGTATCTCGCCTTTGGTTTGGCAGCTTGTGCATTCTTTGCATCTAAGTTCCGGCGCACCTGGATCCTGTTCGCGGTCATTGCTTTCGCTCTGATGCTGGGGATGTCCCTTACCGTCTCGCGGGTAACGTGGCTTTACATCGCCGTGATTGGCGGTCTCGGCGGCTTGCAGTGGACGACTGGTCAGCGTGGACCGCAACGATGGCTGAAGGCATGTGTGCCACTCGTAACGCTGGTGCTGGGTTACCAAATCTGCAACTGGCTGGTCTCATATGCCAACATCCTCTGGCATTTAGACTTGCCGATGTCACTCGGCGAGCGCATGCAGCAAGGTGTTGGGCTGCGGCCGTTGCTTTGGAAGCACGCGTGGCATATGTTTCTGGCGCATCCGTGGCTCGGCGGCGGCTGGGGTGACTACGCTTGGAATCAGTACGTGCAAACCGACACACTCGGCCACGTCGAGATGTCGCTCAACGCGCACAACATTGTTCTGGACCAATTGGCGAAGGTCGGTTTGCTCGGTTTGCTCGCCATCGCGCTGCCATTGCTAAGTTTCGCGTGGAGCCTGCGAAAGCGAAAGCTGACGCCTGCATTGGCATTTCTGCTCACCATCGTTCTCGTGATAGGTGCGCACTCGATGGTCGAGTACCCACTGCACTACGCATTCTTTCTGCTCCCATGCGCGTTTGCGTTGGGTTATGTGGACGAACGGAACTTGCGCGTGCCGTCTGCGAGCATGACCTGGACAGCAACCGCTGCTATTACTGTTGTTAGCGCTGCGCTGATGTCGCATCTCTGGGGTGACTATAAGGCGGTGGAACGCCTTCACTATGCCCCCGATGGTATGCAAAAAGAGCTCGCCCTTTACAGTCAGCATGGGCCGACGCTCCTGCTGCCCTATGAGCACTTGGCGATGGCGTTCCACTTTAATGTCGTGCCGGATATGGCATCGTCGCTCGCGAAGCTAGAACTCCAAGCTATGCAGTTCTACCCTGGTTCGGCGACCGTCCAGCGTTATGCGCTTGCGCTAGCGTATCTTGGCAAGACCGATGAAGCCATGGTGCATGTCCGCCGGATGCGCAACCATTATTGGACCAACTATGCCGAGCAGTCCTGGCTCTTCACGCAGGCTTGTGACAAGCATGGTGAGGACAAGCTAAAGACATTTTGCACTCGGCTCCGAGCCGAAAATCTGCTTGTGCCGGCGGCAAAACCATCGGTTGAAAAAGCGCCCTCCGCGTCGCAATAGTTGAAGCGCCCTTTGGGCGCTTTCTTATTGGGAAAATCAAAAATCGTTGCGCTTTGTATGAGGCCGCATCTGTTCGCTTAGTCTTCTTCCTCTCAAGTGCCAAAAGAGGTTGGCAGTTGAATGTCCGAATTAACGACAAAGGAGAAGTAGATGCGTTTGAAGTGCCGTGCCGGTAAGCAAGCTCAAGAGGGTTTTACCTTGATTGAACTGATGATCGTCGTTGCCATCGTCGGCATTCTGGCGTCATTCGCAGTACCGGCCTATCAGGACTACATGAGTCGTTCACGCGTGACAGAAGGTTTGGCTCTGGCAGCGGGCGCCAAGACGATCGTGGCGGAGAATGCCGTGATGGGCAACTTGGGACTAGCACATGGCTATACGCCCGCTTCGGTACCGACGGCCAATGTGAAAGCAAAAGGAGTCACGATCGACAACGATAATGGGGAGATCAGCATTGAATATGGGGCGCGTGTTGCAAAAGACGGTGCCAACGTTCTGGTGTTGAAGCCCACATCGGGTGGCACTGCTTTGGCGAGTGGGATCCGTCCTAATGGTCCAATTCATTGGGACTGCTACGCGGCTGGGAAGATAGCAGTAGATGTAGCGGGCCCAATTGATGGGAAAGCGACACTCCCTAATAATATTGCCCCGGCGAATTGCGGTTAATTTCCCGCATTAAAAAAGAGCGTCTCCGTCACGCTCTTCTTGTTGGGGCAAGGGGTTGGTTAAACGGGCCTGTCAGTAATTTCGTGTTCAAGGCATAACATGCTCTCAAGGAGACGTTATGCCCCGCAAACCGAAAGCCAAGCCGGCGGACCTGCCAGCAATCCCAACTGAACTGCTCGAGCAATTTGGCAGCGGCCCGATGACGGCCGAAGCCATCAACGCCGCGACGCTGGCCCTCAAGAAGGCCTTGATCGAGCGGGCGTTGGGTGGCGAGATGAACCACCATCTCGGCTATCCCCCTGGTGCGGCCAAACCGGCCACCGTCACCAACCAACGCAACGGCACGGGAGCCAGGACGGTGCTGACCGAAGACGGTCCGATCCGCATCGAAGTGCCGCGCGACCGCAACGGCAGCTTCGAGCCGCTGCTCATTCCCAAACACGAGCGACGCTTCAAGGGCTTCGACCACAAGATCGTCGCCATGTATGCCCGGGGCATGACGGTGCGCGAGATCCAGGTCTTCCTGCTGGAGCAATATGCGACGGACGTCTCGCCCGAGTTCATCAGCTCGGTCACAGATGAGGTGATGGCCGAAGTCACCGCCTGGCAGGCCCGACCACTCGATCCCATGTATCCGGTCGTGTTCTTCGACGCGCTACGGGTCAAGATCCGGGAGGACGCCGTGGTGCGCAACAAGGCCGTCTATCTGGCGCTGGGCGTGCTGCCCGACGGCACGCGTGACATTCTGGGCCTGTGGACCGAGAACACCCAAGGCGCCAAGTTCTGGATGAAGGTGTTCAACGACCTCAAGACGCGCGGGGTGGGTGACATCCTGATCGCCGTGACAGATGGCCTCAAGGGCATGCCCGAGGCGCTGGCGGCCGTGTTCCCCGCGACCACGCTGCAGACCTGCATCGTCCACCTGATCCGCAACAGCCTGGATTACGCGAGCTGGAAGGACCGTCGTGAGTTGGCTGCAGCGATTCGACCGATCTACACCGCACCGAGCGAAGAGGCCGCGCAGGCGGAGCTCGAGGCGTTTGCCGACGGCCCGTGGGGGCAGCGATACCCGACGGTCAGTGCCGCTTGGCGCAACGCCTGTGACCGCGTGATTCCGTTCTTTGCGTTTCCACCGGCCGTACGCAAGGTGATCTACACGACGAACGCCATTGAGAACATCAACGCGCAACCACGCAAGATCATCAAGACCCGAGGCCACTTCCCAACCGATGAGGTTGCGACGAAGCTCATCTGGCTGGCACTGCGCAACATCACGGCCGGTTGGAGCTGTGCCGCTCACGACTGGAAACAGGCCATGAACCAATTCGCTATCCTCTACGCGGACCGATTCGTTCGACCGTCCGTGTGAATCTCAACCTCGCCTTGATCACGGAAATCCTGACACCCCCGGTTAAACCGCCACCCAATCCCCCGACTTCCCCCCATGCTTTTCCAATAGCCGCACATCCCCAATCACCATCCCCCGATCCACCGCCTTACACATGTCGTAGATGGTGAGCAGGCCAACCTGCACGGCAGTCAGCGCTTCCATTTCTACGCCGGTCTGCCCACGCGTCTCCGCCCGAACCGTACAGCGGACGGTGTGTGATGCCTCATCCAAGGAAAACTCCACCGCCACCTTCGTCAACGCCAACGGATGGCACAACGGAATCAAATCCGAAGTCCGCTTGGAGCCTTGAATCGCCGCAACGCGCGCAATCCCCAGCACATCGCCTTTCTTGGCGTTGCCATCGCGCACCAGCGCAAACGTCTCGGGCAGCATGCGGATCGTGCCGGTGGCGACGGCCACGCGGTGTGTGACGGCCTTGTCGCCGACATCGACCATATGGGCTTGTCCGGCGGAATCGAAGTGGGTGAGTTGCGACATGAGTGACAGCGCGTTTTGCGGGGCGGGGTACGAAGCGTTTTATGATAGCAAGCACCCGGCTTGCGGCGATGTTGCCGCGCTGATTCCGCTCTCCGTGCTTTCCGTATGACGCTTTCCCTTTTTCGGCCGCGCGTCCGCAAGCTGACGGCCGCTGTGTTGTTGTCGACGTGGCTGGCGCCCTTGCCGTTGCCTGTGCTGGCGCAGGCGGTGGCGTCTTCCCCGCCGGCCTCCGTCAACCCGGGGTTGGGTTCCGCCGCGGCAGCGGATCAGGTGCAGAGCAACCTGAATCGCAGCGTGCAGATCGGCCGGCAGTCGCCGTATTTGCCGAAGGAGCCGACCGTCATCGACGCGCCGACATACGAGTTGCCCGATATGGGCGATCCGTCGACGGCGTCGCTGTCGCCCGAGATGGAGCGCCGCCTGGGCGACCGCGTGATGCGCCAGATCCGCCGCGATCCGGATTTCGTGCCCGACCCGCTGATCACCGATTACCTCAACACCATCGGCTACAAGCTGATCGAAGCCGCGCGCCGTCAGCACGTGGCGGGTAGCACGTCGGCGTCGAGCTTCGAGCTGTTTGCCGTGCGTGACCCCGGCATCAACGCGTTTGCGTTGCCGGGCGGCTACATCGGCGTGAACACGGGTACGTTGGTCGCGACCGACAGTGAGTCGGAGCTGGCCTCCGTGCTCGGCCACGAAATCGGCCACGTGCTGCAGCGGCATATTGCGCGCGGCATCGATAAATCCGGTGAGTCGATGTGGATTGCGCTGGCGTCGATCCTGCTGGCGGGTCTGGCTGCCACCAAGAGCGGTGACGCCGCGCAGGCGCTCGCGATGGGCGGGCAGGCGGCGGCGGTGTCGAACCAGCTCGCGTTCTCGCGCGGCGCGGAACGCGAGGCCGACCGCGTCGGTTTCACGCTGCTCACCGGCGCAGGCTACAACCCGGACGGCATGCCGGACTTCTTCCGTCGCCTGCAGCGCGTCACGAACATTGCCGATACGGGCGTGATTCCCGGCTATGCGCGCACCCACCCGCTGACCGGCGAGCGCATCGCCGACATGGAAGACCGCGCGCGTGGCCTGCCACATCCGCGCCAACCGCGTCGCCCGGAATTTGGTTTTGCGAAGGTGCGTGCGCGCGTGCTGCAGGAAACGTCGACGAGCGCGTACATTGATGTGCGCAATGCGATGCGCTCGCAATTGTCGTCAACGCCGGATGCGCCGGTCGAGAAGCGCGCGGCGCTGTGGTACGGCGTGGCGGTTGCCAATCAGATGGCGGGACGGCTGGACGATGCTGAACAGGCGCTGCAGGAGGCGCGACGCCTGTACGGCAACATTCCCGGCATCACGTCCGGCAGCGTCGAGCTGGACGTCACGGCCATCGAACTGGCACGCGCGCGTAACCGTGCGCCCGAGGCGCTGACGTTGGCACGCGCGGCGCTGGCTGCGTATCCGCTGTCGCGCGCGGTGGGCATCACTTATGCGCAAACGCTGCTATCTGCCGGCCGGACCGATGACGCGATTCCGTACCTGAAAGACAAGACCCGCGAAGACACTGCCCAGCCGATCTGGTGGGACATGCTCGCCAGGGCCTACGCCGACAAGGGCAGGCGCGTTGAGCAGCATCGCGCGCTGGCAGAGAAATACGCGCGGGATGGGGCGTGGGGATCAGCGGTGGAGCAGCTCAAGCTCGCCCGCGATGCGGGGGATGCGGATTTCTACACGCTGTCCGAAGTCGATGCGCGCTTGCACCAGATGGAGCGGCAATACCGGGAAGAGAAGGCGGAAGACAAGGCGCTGCCGAAGTAGGGCCGGTGGGCCGATCGGCGCTATTCCGCTGGCCGCGCCACGAAGCCATAGCGCTTTGCGACTTCTGCGCGCGCAATCGGCTCGATGTCGAACGCCTGATCGCCCAGCGTCAGCGTTCCCAGCGCGGCTCCGCAGGCGTCTGCGTGCCATTGGGCCAACGACGAGAACGGCTCCAGGTCATGATCGTGCAGCACGGCAATGGTCTCTTCCGCCTCACATCCGCCAACGCGGCCCGAGAGCAGCACGCTGCCGTGTTCGTCGACAAAGCAGCCGCTCGGCGAGAACGCAGCGCCGGTGGTTGTCGTGAATGCCGCCGGCGCGCAGTCGGCTGACAACCGCGCCACCCACGGCGTGTAATCGAGTTCGACAAACACCCGCTGCGGCCCGTTTTGAAAGAACCAGCGCCCCGTATCGTCATGCGCGTAGTTGCGCACGATGAAATCGATGAGCGCGGTGTGGCGGATCGGCTCGCCGGAGAGTTTGTTGGCCTGCGCATATTCGTTGCGCATGCGCCATTGGCCGCGGCGATCCAGCGCCAGCCAGCCAAAGCAATTCGGCACGTTCGGCCACTTGGCCATGGCTTGGCGGACGATGTCATCCATGAGCGTCCTCCGCGTTGGCTTGGTGGCCCAGTACATCATCGAAAAAGCGCAGGACCCGTGCGGGCATCCAATCGACGCGGCCCGTCTTGCCATGACGCAGCAGGAAGCCGACATGGCCGCCGTGCAACGGTTGGTCCAGCGTGATGTCGGGGGACACGTCGGCCATGCCGGGCAGATGCTGTCCGGGCAGGAACGGATCGTTGCGCGCGTTCAGCACCAGCACCGGCACGCGAACCTCGCGAAGCACGGGTTTGGACGAGGCGCGCGTCCAGTAGTCGAGCACGTCACGAAAACCGTGCAGCGGCGCGGTGACAAGGTTGTCGAATTGCCCCAGCGTGCGCGTGGCCATCATGGCGGCGCGGTCGTACAGGCCGGGATGCTGGTCGAGCTTGGCGTTGGCCTTGTCTTTGAGCGTGCGCAGGAACATGCGCGTGTAGACCATGTTGAAGCCCTTGGACAACGCTGCGCCGCCGGCCCGCATGTCCAGTGGCGCGGAGACCGTCGCCGCGGCGCTCACGTAGCGGGCATCGGTGCCGTGCTCGCCCAGGTAGCGCAGCAGCGCGTTGCCGCCCAGCGAGATGCCGACAACCAGCAGCTTGCGGCTCTGCGGCTGGCAAACCGTCCGGTAAAGGCGTTCGAGGATCCACGCGATCTCGGCGCCATCGCCGCAGTGGTACATGCGCGGCGCGAGGTTCATCTCGCCCGAACACCCGCGAAAGTGCGGAATGACGCCTTGCCAGCGGCGCGCGCGCAGCGCGTCCATCAGCAGCCGCGCGTAATGGCTGCGCGAATCGCCCTCCAAGCCATGAAACATGACGACGAGCGGTGCGTGCGCGTCGGTCTCGTGCGTGGTCCAGTCGAGGTCGATGAAGTCGTGGTCGGGCGTGTCCCAGCGTTCGCGCCGATACGCAATGCGCGGAAAGCGCCATAGGCGCGCGGGCACGATCGTCTGTGCATTGCCGCCGATCAGCCACCACGGCGAACGGAACGCGTGCGGCTCGAACGGCCCTGCGAGCAGGGCGCCCAGATTCAGTTCAAAGGGAGTGGCGTGGCGAGACGGGTGGGTCATCGATCGAGACGGCTGCCACGCCCAGCGCGGCAGCTTAGTGCAGAGAGTGCGTAACGCTGGCGATGGAGGCGGCCACGCGTTCTTCAGCGGCCTGGCTGGAATGGACGTGGGCGATGCGCCAGCCTTCGTGGTTCTGCATCAGCACGTAGGTCGTATGCACGTACAGATCGGCCTCGGTGGCGGTGGCCGAAAAGCGCAGCGCTTCCGTGGCTTCGAAAATCGACACACCCAGCGACGAATGCACCTGTTGCGAGAGGCATTCGATCCAGACCGGATTCTTCTCGACCAGCGCATCGAGGCAGCCGCGCAGCTGCTCGTGGCCGTGCAGGCGCTGGCCGTCGGGCAGGATGAAGCTCACCGAATCCTCGTCGAGCCACAGCTTGAGCGCGCCATCGGCATCGCGGCGCTTGAGCGCATCGCGATAGGCTTCGAGGATGTCCTCGGCGGCTTCGAACAGGCGGGCAAATCGTGGCATGGCGGTGAACGTTAGGGACAGCGTACTACTGCGGCTGCAGCAGCCGGCGCAATTCATGAAACACCATCTCGGGGCCGATGTCGCGCAGGCAGCGCAAGTGGCCCAGCGGGCATTCGCGTGCAAAGCACGGACTGCACTCCAGATGGAGCCACATGATACTCGCAGCAGGCGACAGCGGAGGCGTGTGGCGGGGGTCGCTGGAGCCGAACACGGCCACCTGCGGGCGCCCCAGGGCAGCCGTCACGTGCATCAGGCCGGAGTCGTTGCAGATGGCGGCTTCGGCGCGGGCGAGCAGTTCGATCGCTTCATCCAGCGAGGTCTCGCCGCACAGGTTGCGCACGAACGGCGCGCGCTCGACGATGGCGTTGGCCATCTCGCGGTCCTTGCCCGAACCGAGCGCGACGATCTGCGCGTACGGGAACGAGCGGCGCAGCATCTGCGCCAGCTCTGCGAAGTGCTCGGCCGGCCAGCGCTTTGCTGGGCCGTATTCTGCGCCGGGGCAGAAGGCAATCAGCCGCGCGTTGCCAGGAATGCCGAACTTGGCGGACGTGGCTGCCACGCGCTGCACATCAACGTCCAGCTTCGGGTCGGGCAGCGTGTCGGGCAGCTTGGCATGGGGCTTGAAAGCCAGCGCCGCGTAGTGCTGCACCATCGGCGGACGCGCATTCTTGGGCGGATTCGGGTAGCGCACGTTCAGCACGCCCAGCCGCGACTCGCCCTTGTAGCCGATACGCAGCGGAATGCCGGCCAGCCACGGGATCAGCGCGCTCTTGAACGAGTTCGGCAGCACATAGGCTGCGTCGAAGGTTTCGCCCTTGAGCTGCTGCGCGAACATCGTGCGGCTGCCGAGCTGCAGCTTGCCGTGGGCAAGTTCGGTGGGCAGTACGCGCGCGATTTCCGGCATGCGCGCGAGCACGGGCGCCACCCATTTCGGGGCGATCGCGTGGATCTGCGCGCGCGGGTGCCGCGCCTTGAGCTGCGCAAACAGCGGCTGCGCCATCAGCGCATCACCGATCCAGTTGGGGGCGACGACGAGGATCTTGCGCATCATCGAATCGCCTGGCGGGCGCGGCGTCCGGTGTACTGCAGGTGAATCGGGCTCAATGGTGGCCCTTCAGTTCAACGCCGGGGGCCAGCTTGTAGACGGTGCCGCAGTACGGGCACTTGGCTTCGCCGGTGTCGGCGATGTCAAGGAACACGCGGGGGTGGTAGTTCCAGGCCGGCGTTTTGGCGGTCGGGCAATGCAGCGGCAGGTCGTCTGCGCCGATTTCGATCGTGGGTGCGGTTTGCGTGGTCATGGTGAGTGAGGAGTGCCGGCGCGGTCTGAGCAGGTCAGCCACGCCCTGATATGGGCCGCAGGTTCAAAAACCGACAAAAGCGAAATTGTAAGGGGTGGGCGCAGGCGCGCCAACGCCGATTGTTGCAGTGCGTGGTGCCCGGCATGAATCCCTCATTAGACGTGGCGCACGCGCTTTGTCGTTAAGCGGATGCTTAACATCAAAAGTATAATCGTGTGTTTCCTACGAGCCACCCATGTCGCCCCCGACGTTCCTGCGCGCCCGCGCTGCCGGCTGCCCCTGCCCGGCTCATCAAAAAAAGTCTTTTTCGCCACTTTTGGGGGCGCCATGGCGCTAGTCCGCTGGGCGGCAGCGTTGCAGCGCCGCTGGGAGGCCATCGATCCGGCTGAACGTGCGGGCTTCTTTGCCGGCGTACGCGCCTATATGCCGTCGATGCCGCCGGTGCTGGCCTGGGGGCTGGTGACTGGCGTGGCGATGAGCAAATCGGTACTGACCATCCCGCAGGCCATCGGCATGACGATCTTCGTGTATGCGGGGTCGTCGCAGCTGGCGGTGCTACCGCTGCTGGCAGCGGGCTTGCCGATCTGGACGGCGCTGCTGACGGCGTTCATCGTCAACGTTCGCTTCATCATCTTCAGCGCCGGGCTGATGCAGCATTTCGGGCATTTGCCGTTCATGCGGCGCGTGGTCCTGGGCGTGTTCAACGGCGATCTGCCGTTCGTGCTGTTCACCCAGCAGTACCCCTCGGCCGCGCCGCAGGCGGGCAAAGAGGGCTATTACTGGGGCATGGTCCTGCTGAGCTTCGTTGGCTGGCAGGTGTCGTCCATCCTGGGCATCGTCGCAGCGAGCCTGTTTCCCGATGCGTGGGGCTTGGCGCTGGCCGGGACGCTTGCGCTGATTCCTGTCATGGTGTCGACCATTCGTAGCCGTGCCACGCTCATGGCGGTGGCTGTGGCGGCGGTGCTGGCGCTGGTTGCCTTCAAGCTGCCGTATCGATTGAGCCTCGTGATTGCCGTCACGGGTGCGATGGCCGCCGGCTTGGCCGCGGACGAAGTCGCCGCGCGTCTGCAGTGGCAGCGCCGACGGGCCGCGCACGTCGCAATTGACGAGGACGATGCATGAGCGCGCTCGAAATCTGGCTGGTCATTGCCGGCATGACGGTCGTGACAATCGTCACACGCTCGTTGTTCCTGATCGTGGGCAACCGCATGACCCTGCCCACCCGCGTGCAGCACGCGCTGCGCTTTGCGCCGGCTGCCGCGCTCGTCGCCATCGTCCTGCCCGACCTGCTCTGGAATCACGGGCACTTCGACGCGAGCTGGACCAACCCGCGCCTGATGGCCGGAATTGCTGCCACCGCGTTCTACGTTGCCACGCGGCGCATGCTCGGCATGATCTTCGTCGGCATGGGCGTTTTTACCGTGCTGCGTCTCTGGGGATGAACATGTCGGCTTCCAATCGCAACGGCGTGATCTTCGCGTTTCTGGCCTACACGATGTGGGGCTTGTTTCCGCTGTACTTCAAGCTGCTCAAGGCGGTGTCGCCGGTCGAGATTCTCTCGCACCGGGTGATCTGGTCATTGGCGGTGATGGTGGTGATCCTGCTCGCGAAGCGGCACGGGGCGTGGTTGTGGGCGCTGCGCACGCAACCGCGTGTGGTGGGGCGCTACGCGGTCAGCACCAGTCTGTTGGCTGCGAACTGGCTGACCTACATCTGGGCCGTCAACCACGACCATGTGCTCGAAGCCAGCCTGGGCTATTTCATCAACCCGCTGGTGGTGGTGATGCTCGCCGCGCTGGTGCTGGGCGAGCGGCTGCGGCCGGTGCAGTGGGTGTCGGTGGCGCTGGCGGCAGCCGGCGTGTCGTGGCTGACCTGGCAGGCCGGCACGCTGCCGTGGATTGCCCTGGCGCTGGCGTTCTCGTTCGGGTTCTACGGCCTGCTGCGCAAGACCTCGCCGCTGGGCGCGCTGGAAGGGCTGACGCTGGAGACGTTGCTGCTGTTCCCGCTGGCGCTGGCCTATCTCGGCTGGCTGGCTTCGCAGCATCAGAACGCCTTCCTGGCCGCGTCGCCGGGCACGCAGTGGCTGCTGGCGCTGGCCGGCCCGCTGACGGCGCTGCCGCTGCTGCTGTTTGGCGCCGGCGCGCGGCGGATTCCGCTGTCGCTGCTGGGTTTGCTGCAATACGTGAGCCCAACGCTGCAACTGCTGCTGGGCGTATGGCTCTACAACGAGCCGTTTGCGGGGCCCAAGGTGGCGGGCTATGTGCTGATCTGGGCGGGTCTTGCGGTGTATTCAGCCGAAAGCTGGATGCAACTGCGCCGCCGCACGCCGCTGCCGGCGTAGTCCCCGCCAATCGGCCTCGGCAAGACGGCCGAGGCCGGAGGACTCCGCCGAGAAACGCACGTTTTGACCAGGCGCATCGGGTAAAATCGCTGTTTTCCGCGATTTCTTCCGAAGCTGCCATGCCTCACGTCCTGCGTCTGTCCGATCTCATCTCCGAAGGAAAGCTTGCCGGTAAGCGCGTGTTCATCCGCGCCGACCTCAACGTGCCGCAAGACGATGCTGGCAACATCACCGAAGACACGCGCATCCGCGCTTCCGTGCCGGCCGTCAAAGCCGCGCTGGACGCCGGTGCCGCCGTCATGGTGACCTCACACCTGGGCCGTCCAACCGAGGGCGAATTCAAGCCGGAAGATTCGCTGGCGCCGGTTGCCAAGCGTCTGTCCGAACTGCTTGGCCGTGACGTCAAACTCGTCCAGAACTGGGTTGACGGCGTGGAGGTCGCACCCGGCCAGGTCGTCCTGCTGGAAAACTGCCGCGTGAACAAGGGCGAGAAGAAGAACAGCGACGAGTTGGCCCAGAAAATGGCCAAGCTGTGCGACGTCTACGTCAACGACGCCTTCGGCACCGCCCACCGCGCGGAAGCCACCACACACGGCATCGCCAAGTTCGCACCCATCGCCTGCGCCGGCCCGCTGCTGGCCGCCGAGCTGGATGCGCTGGGCAAGGCGCTGGGCCAGCCGGCACGTCCGCTGGTGGCCATCGTGGCCGGCTCGAAGGTTTCGACCAAGCTGACCATCCTGAAATCGCTGGCCGACAAGGTGGACAACCTGATCGTCGGCGGCGGAATTGCCAACACCTTCATGCTGGCTGCCGGTCTGAAGATCGGCAAATCGCTGGCGGAAGCCGACCTCGTGGGCGATGCCAAGGCCATCATCGAGATGCTGGCGGCACGCGGCGCGTCGGTGCCCATCCCCGTCGACGTGGTGTGCGCCAAGGAATTCAGCGCCACCGCGGCCGCCACCGTCAAGGACGTGGCCGATGTGGCCGACGACGACATGATCCTCGACATCGGCCCGAAGACGGCTGCGCAACTGGCCGAACAACTGAAGACCGCCGGCACCATCGTCTGGAACGGCCCGGTCGGCGTGTTCGAATTCGACCAGTTCGGCAATGGCACCAAGGTGCTGGCCGAGGCGATTGCTGCCTCGTCGGGTTTCTCGATTGCGGGCGGCGGCGACACGCTGGCTGCCATCGCCAAGTACAACATCGCCGACAAGGTGGGCTATATCTCCACCGGCGGCGGTGCGTTCCTCGAATTCCTGGAAGGCAAGACGCTGCCGGCTGTCGAAATCCTGGAGCAACGCGCTGCCTGAGCGTAAGCGCCGCGAATACCCCCACCACAACAACGAGACACCGCCGCCCATGACCCGCGCTACCAAGATCGTCGCAACGCTCGGCCCCGCGTCCAGCACGCAGGAAGTCCTGACCCGCATGATCGCCGCGGGGGTCGACGTGGTGCGGCTGAACTTCTCGCACGGCGCGGCGCAGGATCACATCGATCGTGCAAAGCTCGTGCGCGAAGTGGCGCGCTCGGTGGGCCGCGAGGTGGCCATCATGGCCGACCTGCAGGGTCCGAAGATCCGCGTTGGCAAGTTCGAGAACGGCAAGATCACGCTTGAGCCGGGCGATCGCTTCACGCTCGACGCCCGCTGCGAGCTGGGCAACCAGGAGCGCGTCGGCCTCGACTACAAGGAACTGCCGCGCGACGTTGGCCCGGGCGATCTGCTGCTGCTCAACGATGGGCTGATCGTGTTGCAAGTCGAGCGCGTGGTGGGTGAAGAGATCGAGACCATCGTCAAGATCGGCGGCGATCTGTCCAACAACAAGGGCATCAACCGCCAGGGCGGCGGCTTGTCGGCGCCGGCGCTGACCGCCAAGGACATGGAAGACATCAAGACCGCGATGGCGCTGGGCGCCGATTACGTCGCGGTCAGCTTCCCCAAGAACGCGACCGACATGGAAATGGCGCGCCAGTTGGCCGCCGTGGCCGGCGCACCGCACAGCCACAAGACCCGCATGATCGCCAAGATCGAGCGCGCCGAGGCCATCCGCCCGGGCGTGCTCGAAGAGATCCTGGCTGCGTCCGACGGCATCATGGTCGCGCGTGGCGACCTGGCGGTGGAAGTCGGCAACGCAGCCGTGCCGGCGCTGCAGAAGCGCATGATCAAGCTGGCCCGCGAAAACAACAAGCTGGCCATCACCGCCACGCAGATGATGGAATCGATGATCGTCAATCCGGTGCCGACGCGCGCCGAGGTGTCGGACGTCGCCAACGCCGTGCTCGACGGTACCGATGCCGTGATGCTGTCGGCGGAAACCGCCGCCGGCCGCTACCCCGTCGAGACCATCGAAGCCATGGCTGCCATCTGCGTCGAAGCCGAGAAGTCGCAAACCGTGCATCTCGATGCAGATTTCCTCGACCAGACCTTCAGCCGCATCGATCAGTCGATTGCCATGGGCGCGCTGTTCACGGCGCACCACCTGCAGGTCAAGGCGATTGCCGCGCTCACCGATTCCGGCGCTACGGCGCTGTGGATGAGCCGCCACGGCATCAACATCCCCATTTATGCGATGACGCCCAACGTGGCGTCGCAGCGCAAGATGGCCCTGTACCGCAACGTGCAGTCGCTGCCGCTGGCCAACAGCGCCGACCGCGACGAAGCCCTGCACCAAGCCGAAGAACTGCTGGTCGCGCGCGGCGTCGTGCAGCGTGGCGACTTCATCGTCCTGACCGTCGGCGAGCCAATGGGCCAGGCCGGCGGCACCAACACGCTCAAGATTGTTCGCGTCGGCATGCACTGACGCCCACGACGGAACGCCGTTTGCTACGTCTACCAGACGTCCACGCGTTCCTGAGACCGAATACAGATCGATCCATAGGAGAAAACCATGCCACTCGTCTCGATGCGCCAACTGCTGGACCACGCCGCTGAAAACGGCTACGGCCTGCCGGCATTCAACGTGAACAACCTGGAGCAAGTCCAGGCTGTGATGGAAGCTGCCAAGGAAGCCGGCGCACCGGTCATCCTGCAGGCCAGCGCAGGCGCCCGCAAATACGCCGGCGAATCGTTCATCAAGCACCTGATCCAGGCTGCTGTCGAGGCTTATCCGGAGATCCCGCTGGTCATGCACCAGGATCACGGCCAAAGCCCCGCGATCTGCCAGGGCGCCATCGACCTGGGCTTCGGCTCGGTCATGATGGACGGCTCGTTGCGCGAAGATGGTAAGACGCCGGCTGATTTCGACTACAACGTCGACGTCACCCGCCGCGTGGTCGAGATGGCGCACAAGGTTGGTGTGACCGTTGAAGGCGAACTCGGCTGCCTGGGCTCGCTGGAAACCGGCATGGCCGGCGAGGAAGATGGGCACGGCGCGGAAGGCAAGCTTGACCACTCGTCGCTGCTGACCGACCCGGAAGAGGCTGCCCAGTTCGTCAAGGCGACCCAACTGGACGCCCTGGCCATCGCCATCGGCACCAGCCACGGCGCCTACAAGTTCACGCGCAAGCCTACCGGCGACATTCTGGCGATCAGCCGCGTGAAGGAAATCCATGCACGCATCCCGAACACCCACTTGGTGATGCATGGCTCGTCGAGCGTGCCGCAAGAACTGCTGGCCATCATCAACCAGTACGGCGGCAAGATGAAGGAAACCTACGGCGTGCCCGTCGAGGAAATCCAGGAAGCCATCAAGTACGGCGTGCGCAAGATCAACATCGATACCGACATCCGGCTGGCCATGACGGGCGCGGTGCGCAAGTTCCTGGCTGAAAACCCGGACAAGTTCGACGCCCGCGAATGGCTTAAGCCGGCGCGCGAAGCCGCCAAGCAAATCTGCAAGGCGCGCTATATCCAGTTCGGCTGCGAAGGTCAGGCGGGCAAGATCAAGCCGATCGGCCTGTCAGTGATGGCGCAGAAGTACCAAAGCGGCGATCTGGCGCAAGTGGTGCAATAAGCATTTTGCGTCACATTTAGCAAACGGCTGGCACTGCGCCAGCCGTTTTGCATTGCATGGGCCATATTATGGGCCACCCATGGGCCACGTATAATGCTGGCCTTCCACGTTTTCTTATCTCCTCCCGGGTTCCGCCGTGTCCGCCACCCCTGCATCCTCCGCCCTTTACGAATCGTCGATCACCAGCCTGCCGTTGCTCGGCCGTGGCAAGGTGCGCGAGAACTACGCTGTCGGCGACGACAAGCTGCTGATGGTCACCACCGACCGCCTCTCGGCGTTTGACGTGATTCTTGGCCAGCCGATTCCGGACAAGGGCCGTGTGCTCGCGCAGATGTCGGATTTCTGGTTCAACAAGCTGCGCCACATCGTGCCGACGCACGAGACGGGCATCGCCCCGGAAACCGTGGTGGCCCCGGACGAAGTCGACCAGGTGCGCGGCCGCGCCATTGTGGTCAAGCGTCTGAAGCCGATCCTGGTGGAAGCCGTGGTGCGCGGTTACCTGGCCGGCAGCGGCTGGAAGGATTACCAGGCCACCGGCGCCGTGTGCGGTGTGCATCTGGCCCCCGGCCTGCAGAACGCGCAGAAGCTGCCCGAGCCGATCTTCACCCCCGCCGCCAAGGCCGAGATGGGCGAGCACGACGAGAACATCTCGTTCGATGAAGTCGAGCGCCGCATCGGCCCGGACCTCGCCGCGCAGATCCGCGACGTGAGCATCCGCCTGTACAAGGAAGCCTCGGACTTTGCCGCCACGCGCGGCATCATCATTGCCGACACCAAGTTCGAGTTTGGCCTGGACGAAAACGGCACGCTTACGCTGATGGACGAGGCGCTCACCGCAGACTCGTCGCGCTTCTGGCCGGCCGATTCGTACCAGGTCGGTACGAACCCGCCGTCGTTCGACAAGCAGTTCGTGCGCGACTGGCTCGAAGCCGTGCGCATCGATGGCAAGCCGTGGCCGAAGACCGCGCCGGCGCCGCAACTGCCTGCCGACGTGATCGAAAAGACCGCTGACAAATACCGCGAGGCGCTGACCCGCCTGACCGGCGAGTCCCTGCGATAAACCGGAGCGATGACAATGACCGCACAGCAATCTGCTCCGCTCGTTGGCGTGGTGATGGGCTCCAGCTCCGACTGGGAAGTGATGCGCCACGCCGTCGATATGCTCACGCAGTTCGGCATTCCCTTCGAGGCGCAGGTTGTCTCGGCGCACCGCATGCCGGACGACATGTTTCGGTACGCCGAAGCCGCACGCAGCCGTGGTTTGCGCGCCATCATCGCCGGCGCGGGCGGGGCGGCGCATCTGCCGGGCATGATCGCCGCCAAGACGATCGTGCCGGTGTTCGGCGTGCCGGTGCCGTCCAAGTACCTGCGCGGCGAAGACTCGCTGCTTTCCATCGTGCAGATGCCCAAGGGCATTCCGGTGTCGACGTTCGCCATTGGTGAAGCCGGTGCCGCCAACGCAGCGCTGGCTGCCATTGCCACCATCGCCACCACCGACTCGGCCCTTGCCGACAAGCTCGAAGCTTTCCGCGCCCAGCAGACCGAAGTCGCACGCGGCATGACGCTCCCTGTGCACGGCGCCTAAGTAACCTACGACCCGATTCATGGCCGACGACCTGAACCCGCGCCTGGCGCAAGCCCACACCGCGGAATCCCGCGCGCTGAACGTTCCCAACGCGATCCTGCCCGATGCGTGGCTTGGCATGCTCGGCGGCGGCCAGCTCGGCCGCATGTTCACGCACGCCGCACAGGCGATGGGCTACAAGGTCTGCGTGCTCGATCCGGACCCGAACAGCCCCGCCGGCACCATCGCCGAGCGCCATCTGTGCGCTGGCTATACCGATGAAGCCGCTTTGGCCGAGATGGCTGCGCTGTGCCTCGCGGTGACCACCGAATTCGAGAACGTGCCGGCGCAAGCGCTGGACAAGCTTGAGCAACTCGGCGCGTTCGTGGCGCCGCGTGCCAATTGTGTGTCGATCGCGCAGAACCGCATCGCCGAGAAAAAATTCTTCGCGCTGTGCGCCGCACGCACGGGCATCCACCCCGCACCGAGCTGGGTGATCGAGCATGAAGCCGATATCGAGCAACTCCCCGCCGACCTGCTGCCCGGCATCCTGAAAATTGCCCGCATGGGGTACGACGGCAAGGGCCAGGCGCGTGTCTCGACGATTGAGGAGTTGCGCGCCGCCTGGGGCGCCATGCAGCACGTGCCGTGCGTGCTGGAGAAGATGCTGCCGCTGGCCTACGAGGTGTCCGTGCTGGCCGCGCGCGGTGCCGATGGCAGCACGGCCACCTGGCCGCTGGCCGAGAACGTGCACCGTGACGGCATCCTGTTCTCAACGATCATGCCGTCGCGCAGCGTGTCAGATGACATTGCCACGCGCACACGCGCCGCTGCCGCGATGATCGCCGAAGAGATGGGCTACGTCGGCGTGCTGTGCATCGAGTTCTTCGTGCTGCAGGACGGCTCGCTGGTGGCCAATGAAATGGCGCCGCGTCCGCACAACTCCGGTCACATCACCATGGATGTGTGCGAGACGAGCCAGTTCGAGCAACAGGTGCGCGCCATGGCCCGCCTGCCGCTGGGCAGCACGCGGCAGCACTCGCCGGGGCGCATGCTGAATGTGCTGGGCGACGTGTGGTTTGAGTACGGGCTGGAACGTACGCCCGCGTGGCACGAAGTGATGGGCCACAGCGGTGCGAAGGTCCACCTGTATGGCAAGGCCGATGCGCGGCCGGGCCGCAAGATGGGCCACGTGAACTGCGTCGGCACCTCGCCAGAAGTGGTGGACGAGGCGTTCCGCCACGCCGCGCACGTGCTCGGCCTGCAGTCCGACTAAAGACGAGCCGCCCATGCCGCATCGGACCACATCGCCCTACACCATGCCTTCCGCTGAGCGCCTCGATGAGGCCGCGCGCAGGCTGGAGGCAGGCGAGCTGGTCGCCTTTCCGACCGAGACCGTGTACGGCCTCGGCGCCGATGCCGAAAGCCCGTCGGCCATCGCCAAGATCTATGCGGCCAAGGGCCGGCCCTCCAATCACCCCGTCATCGTGCACGTGGTGGATGGCGCCGATATTTCCTATTGGGCCGACGATGTGCCCGGCATCGCACTGCAACTCATCGAAGCCTTCTGGCCGGGACCGCTTACGCTGATCCTGAAACGTGCGCCGCACATTCCGGCCGCCGTAGCAGGCGGGCAGGACAGCATCGGGCTGCGTTGCCCGTCGCACCCTGTGGCGCAGGCGTTGCTCTCGCGCTTCAAGCGCGGACGCGGCGGCATTGCGGCGCCGTCGGCCAACAAGTTCGGCCAGGTCAGTCCGACCACCGCGCAGCACGTGCGGGACGAATTCGGTGATGCCGTCTTCGTGCTCGAAGGTGACGGCGTGGACGTGGGCATCGAATCGACCATCATCGATCTCTCGCGGCTGGATCAGGGCATTGGCCCCGTGCTGCTGCGCCCGGGCGCTATCACGCCCGAGGACATCGAGCGCGTGACCGGCGAACTGCCGGCGGCTCCCGATGCCGCTGCGCCGCGCGCTTCGGGCACGTTAAAGGCGCATTACGCGCCGCGCACGCCGTTGTATCTGCTGTCGGCCGCCGATGTGTCTGCACGCCTGGCTGCACTGCCTGCGGACAAACGCATCGTGTGGCTCGGTGCCCCCGTGGCACTGCGTGATGGCTGCGACCAGCGCGTCGCCCCCGCCACGCCCGCCGCTTATGCCAACGCGCTCTACGCGCTATTGCGTGAGCTCGATCGCGGCGGTTACGACGCCATCTGGGTGGAAACCCTAGCCGATACGCCCGCCTGGGCGGCTGTCAACGACCGTCTGCGTCGCGCGGCCGCCGCGTTCGAGACGGACCTCTAATTCTTACGGGCCGCGCGTTCGCCGTGTGCCCGGCAACCTCGCTACACTTGGGCGTTGTGTCGTTCCGCGTGCTTCAAACACGCACGGCGAGGTTACGCACCGCGGCACCACAGACCATAAAAATTCCACACGGGAGACAGACATCATGAAGTTCCGTCAATGGATGGGCGTCGTCGCATCGGCGACCCTGGCCTTGAGCCTGGCCGCTTGCGGCGGCGAAAGCGATCAGAGCGGCAATCCCAACGTCGCCAAAGTGCAGCGCATGGTGGTGTTCGGCGACAGCCTGAGCGATGCCGGCACCTACACGCCGGCAGCGGCTGCCGTGGGCGGCGGCAAGTTCACTACCAACCCTGGCCCGGTCTGGGCGGAAACGGTGGCGGCGCAACTCGGTGTGGCTCTTACGCCGGCCGTGATGGGTTATGCCAACTCGGTGCAGAACTGCCCGAAACCTGGTTGCTTCGACTACGCGCAAGGCGGTTCGCGCGTGACCGACCCGAACGGTATCGGCCACAACGGTGGCGCCGGGGCGCTCACGTATCCGGTCAAGCAGCAACTCGCCAACTTCTACGCGGCCAGCAACAACACGTTCAACGGCAACAACGACGTGGTGTTCGTCTTTGGCGGCAACAACGACATCTTCTATTGGGCAGCCGCCGTGGCGACCCCCAATTCGGGTGTGACGCCCGCCATCGCCACCGCTCAAGTTCAGCAGGCGGCGACTGATCTGGTCGGTTACGTCAAGGACATGGTCAGCAAGAACGCAACGCAGCTTTACGTGTTCAACCTGCCCGACAGCAGCCTGACGCCGCAAGGCGTGGCGGGCGGTGCGGCAGGTCAGGCGCTGCTGCATGCGCTGGTGGGCACGTTCAACACCACGCTGCAGGCCGGGCTTGCCGGTACCGGTGCTCGCGTGATCGACTTCAATTCGCAATTGACGGCCGTGATTCAGAACGGTGCGATGTTCGGTTTCAGCAATACCAGCGTGCCGGCTTGCGATGCGACCAAGATCAACGCACTCGTCCCGGGTGCTGGCGGCAGCTCGCTGTTCTGCTCCGCCAACACGTTGGTGACTGCAGGTGCAGACACGGCGTATCTGTTCGCCGACGGCGTCCACCCCACCACAGGTGGCCATCGCCTGATCTCCAGCAACGTGCTGCAACGCCTGCTGGCCGACGGTGTAACGCACTGACCAAGCACCACTGAGCAAAATAACGCCCGCGCGAAGCGGGCGTTCTTGTTTGCGGCGATGGTTTCTATTTGGCGTCGGCCGCTGGCAAGGTCACGCCAAGTGCGCTGGCGTGGCCTGACCACATCGCTCTGCGGCACGATGGCGAGGCGCAAAAAAAAAAAACCGCGCCAAGCGGCGCGGCCGATAGACGGGACAGCATGTTGTTGGGAGGGGGCTGGCGAAAAACTGGATCACCCCATCATAGCCAATCCGCCTTGCCCACATGTTAAGAGTGCTTCATATGGCCGACTTGGCCAGTTGCTGTACGGCAAACCGGTACACCGCATCGACGTCGTTCAGATCCAGCACGGCCACGCCTTCGGGTGGTTGCACGGCGGCAGGCGAATCGGTGGCCACCGCCACTACGCCGCCGATCTCCGGCCAAAGCGGCTGGCGGCCGAGCGAAGGGCGGAAGACTTCAATCTTCGGAAACGTGCTGCGCTTGTAGCCTTCAACGATAACGAGGTCGGTGGCGGGCGAGAGCAGCGCCAGCACGTCGTCGAGTTCGGGCTCCAGCGCGTTGGCGTATTCGCGCATCAGCACAAGTCGTTCACCGCCTACGAGCACGACTTCGGCACTGCCGGCTTCGCGCATGCGGTGCGAATCCTTGCCGGGCGAATCGAGATCAAAGCCGTGATGCGTGTGCTTGATGGCCGCCACGCGGCGCCCGTCGTGCACGAAACGGGCGATGAGTTGCTCGACGAGCGTAGTCTTGCCGCTGCCCGACGTGCCGGTGATGCCCAGCAGTGACTTGCGTGAACTCATCGCGGCGCGCCCTGGTAGATCCATTGCAGCAGTGCATCGTGCGCGGCTTGGCCGCCGCTGGCGTTCGGGTGGTTGATCATGCTGACCACCACGAAGCGCTGGCCGTCTTCGCCTTCCACATACCCGGCGATGGCGCGCACGCCGTTGAGTGTGCCGGTCTTGATCTCGGCATTGCCGGCCACCCCGGCCCGTGTCAGGCGATTGCGCATGGTGCCGTCCACGCCGACAACGGGTAGCGCATCGCGCAGCACGCCGCCGTTCGGGTTGGCGTCGGCCTGCTGCAGCAGGCGCCCCATGTTGCGTGCGCTGATGCGCTCGGTGCGTGACAGGCCCGAACCGTTCTCCAGCACCAGCTCCGGCATCGTGAGGTTCTGTTTGGCGAGCCAGCGGTTGATGACCTCGGTCGATTGCCGCACCGATGCGGGCTTGCGCCCGATTTCCGCGCCGATGGTGAGGAAGAGCTGGCGCGCCATCACGTTGTTCGAATATTTGTCGATGTCGTGCACGACTTCCGACAGCGGCGGGCCGTAGTGCGTGGCCAGCAGAACGGCCTGACGCGGTACCTTGCCTTCGCGCAAGCCCGGCGTGAAACGCGTCGTGCCACCGGCCTGCTGCCATAGCGCCAGGAAGCCACCCCAGATGAAGTCGGCATGCGTGAGCGCGGCGATATTGAAGACGCGTTCGCCGCACGCGGCGGCATAGCGGCCGTCGAAGCTGGCTATGACGTGGCCGTCGGTCTGCGTGGAGATGTTGGCGCCGGAGGTCGTCTTCCAGTCGCCGCAGCCGCCGCGCGTGGTGCGCAACTGGTTATCGATCTGCAACTGCGCCAGCGGCGGTGATACATCGATGTTGACCGCGCCGTTGCCGGCATCCGGCGAGAGCGTGAACGTGAGCGTCTTGAATGAATACAGCAGCGCGTCGGGCGCGACGTTGTAGGCACGCGCGCTATCGCCGTCCAGCGGCGGTGCTTCCGACAGATCGCCCTCGAAGTAGGTGCGATCCAGCACGATGTTGCCCGCCAGTTCATCCACGCCGGCGCGGCGCACGTCGGTCACCAGCTTGACGAGCTCTTCGGGAATCAGCTTCGGATCGCCCTGGCCACGCAGGTACAGGTTGCCGTTGAGCGTGCCGTTGACCGGAGCGCTGTCGGCATAGGCCGTGGTCTTCCAGCGAAAATCCGGGCCAAGCAGGTCTAGCCCCGCGAAGGTGGTCAGCAGCTTCATGGTCGACGCCGGGTTCATTCCGGCGTCGGCATTCCATTGCAGGATGGGCGTGGCGGTGCCGGTGCGGATCACGAACACGCTCACCGCGTCCAGCGGGATACGCGCGCGCGCAAAAGCCAGCGCCACGTTGGCGGGCAACCCGGCGGGGTTATGCGCAGCCTGGCGTGTCTGCGCGGCGGTAGCGCGCGGTGCCGCCTGGGCCTTGGCTTTCTTGGCGTGCGCCAGCGGCGAGGCCGCAATGGTCAAGAGCACGGCGCAGGCAAGCGCGCTGCGCGACAGGGTCAGCAAACGGGTCGGACGAATTCGGGCCATCGGCGGGGGGCAGAGTGGGGCGCGCACACATGCGCCAAGTGCAGACGCAGGCATGTTAACGCAGTGGCCCCGCACTTCGGCCGACAAGCAATGGGGCGTTCACCGCCCAATTCTTTGAGAACCGCCGGTGTGTGACGGCTCAGTCATCGGCGCCAACGCGTTTGCGCATGTCGGCCGTGACCGATTGACGCGTACCGGCATAGGCGGCCCAGGGATCGCCCTTGAGCTTGGCGAGCCGTTCGGGCAGCGTGCGCAGCGTCCACTGGGCAGACGACTGCAGCCCTTCCAGCTCGTCATGGCGGATCGGCACGGACACTGGCAACCCCGTCCGCGCGCGCAACGAATAGGCGGCCACCGTGCTCGCACCGCGGTTGTTGCGCAGATAGTCGATGAAGATTTTTCCCACGCGGTTCTGCGGCCCCATCTTGGCGACAAAGCGGTCAGGGAAGGTCGCGGCCATGTGTTGCACCACGGCTTGCGCGAACGTTTTGAGCGTGTCCCAGCCAGCGGCTTCGCGGCGCGTGAGCGGCACCACCACGTGCATGCCATGCCCACCGCTGGTTTTCAGGAAGGCCTTCAGGCCGAGTTCATCAAGCATGGCCAGCATGAGCTGCGTGGCCTCGATCACGCGCGCGAAAGGCAGCGCCGGGTCCGGGTCGATATCGAAGACGATGCGGTCGGGTTGTTCGATGCGGTCGGCCAGCGCATTCCACGTGTGGAACTCCACCGTGCCCATCTGCACCGCGCCGACCAGGGCCTCGGCCGAGTTGATCGCAAGCAGCGACGGATGCCCCGGGTCGAGCGATGGGTCCAGCTGCGTGATGCCCTGCAGCTTGAGCGCGGCGGAATGCTTCTGGAAGAAGCGCTCGCCGTCGATGCCGTCGGGCGCGCGTACGAGCGATGTCGGGCGGTTGCGAAGATGCGGCAGCATCCATTCGGCCACACCGGCGTAATAGCGCGCCAGGTCCGCCTTGGTGGTGCCACTGGCTTTCTCGATCACGCGATCCGGATGCGTGACGTCCACATCGGCGATGCGTTCGGCACCGGGGCGCACCTTGCGTTCGGCAGCATTCACGGCGCGGGTCTCCTTGCGTGCGGCAGCGCTGGGCGGCTTGGCTTGTTCACGCACGATGTTGCGCGCGAGTTTGTCGTCACGCAAACCTTGGAACACGGCTTGCCGCACGATGCCTTCGCGCGTCCATTCGGCAAAGGCGATTTCCGCCACGCGTTCGGGCTTCACCCATTGCACGTCGCGCGCATCGCTGCCGGTGGGCGGGTTGGCGAAGGGCGGCGTGTCGACGGTCAGACCCGTCAGCTCGTGGTGCAAAGCGTGCAGACTCGTCTCGTTGAAGCCCGTGCCGACACGGCCCGCATAGCGCAGCTTGCCCGCGTCGTCATACACGCCGAGCAGCAGGGCACCGAAGCCGCTGCGGCTACCCTTGGGCGCACTGTACCCGCCGATCACGAATTCCTGCCGCTGCCCGCATTTGAGCTTGATCCAGGCAGGGCTGCGGCCGGCCCGGTACGGCGCATCGGCGCGCTTGCCGATCACCCCTTCGAGCGACATGCTGCACGCGGAAGACAGCAAGTCTTCGGGTGCCGCGTGAAATGTCCCTGAGAAGAGCACCGCTTCGCGGTCCAGGTCACCCGGGGCGGCATCGAGAATGCGCTCAAGCAGCGCTCGCCGCTCCCGCAACGGCACACCGCGCAAGTCCATGCCGTTGCAGAACGGGATGTCGAACAGGTAGTAGGCAATGTGTTCGGCATGCGCGGTTTCAAAGGCGTTCTGCAGCGCCTGGAAGTCGGGCACGCCGCGCTCGCCCATCACCACGACTTCGCCGTCGAGCCACGCCTCGCGCAGGCCCAGCGCCTGCAGCGTGCGCGCCTGACGCGGCAGCTTGGCCGTCCAGTCGCGGCCGTTGCGGCTGAACAGGCGCACGGTGTTGCCGTCGATGCGCGCCAGGATGCGGTAGCCGTCGAACTTCACTTCGTAATTCCACTCGCCTTGCCTTGGCGGCGCATCGACGAGCGTGGCAAGCTGCGGCTCCAGCGTTTTCGGCAACGTGCCGGGCACGGCACCGGCGGGCGGCTGGACTTGTGCCGGATCGGCACGCTGGGCCTTGCGGCCATCGGCCTTGGCCTTCGGTTTTGCGCCGACGTTCTCTCCGGTGATCACGCTGGCGGGCAGCGCCTGTGTCACGTCGTAGTCGCTCGATGCGCGCACCTGGTCGTCGCGTTCCTTGATCAGCAGCCACTGTTCTTTCGGATGTCTGCCCGTGCCGTGCAAATGCGTGCGTACCAGCGCCCATGCACCATGCAGCTTCTCGCCATGGAGGTCGAATTTGAGCTTGCCGTCGCGATACGCCGTGCGCGGATCGCCGTGCGGGTGCCAGGTGCCCCGATCCCACACGATCACGTCGCCGCCGCCGTATTGTCCTTCGGGGATATGGCCTTCGAAATCCGCGTAGTCCAGCGGGTGGTCTTCAACATGTACCGCGAGGCGCTTGTCGGCGGGGTCCAGGCTCGGGCCCTTGGGGACGGCCCAGCTCTTGAGCGTGCCGTCGAGTTCCAGCCGGAAGTCGTAGTGCAGTCGCGTTGCGTCGTGCTTCTGGATCACGAAGTGCAGGGCGCCATGGTCACGCTGCTGGTCGGCTTTGCGGCGCGCGCCGGCGGGTTCCTGGGTCTGCGTGAAATCGCGCTTGCTGCGGTAGTCGGCGAGATGGCGTGGCATGGCGTCGGCTCCGTCGTGTTAGGCGCGCTTGCGCGTGGTGGTCTTGCGCGCCGTCTTGGATGCGGCTTTGCGGGGTGCCCGCTTGCGCGGGGCAGGCTCTTCCTGCGCTTTGTCGTTGGAGGCATCTTTGCCCTCGCCACGCTTGGCGAGGCTCTGGCGCAGGAGGTCGGTCAGGTCGATCACGTTGCCGGTGCGTGGGGCAGCGGTTTCGGCTTCCATCGGTTCGACGGATTCCGTGCGGCCTTCGCGCACTTTGCGATCGACCAGCCCGAGGATGTCGTCGCGGAACGTGTCGTGGTACTCGGCAGGGTCCCACGTGCCGCTCATGTCGTCGATCAGCTTTTCGGCCATGTCGATTTCCTTGGCCGTGAGCTTGGCCGCCTTGGCACCTTCTTCCGGCAAGTCGAGTTCGGACCAGTCGCGCACCTCGTTGGACCAGCGCAGCGTATGCAGCACAAGCACGGGCCCCATGGGAATCAAAGCCGCCAGATGCTGCTTGGTGTGCAGCACCACGTTGGCGACGCCAATCTTCTGCGAGCGCGTCAATGCCTCGCGCAGCAGCGCGTAGACTTTTTCGCCGCGCCGGTCGGGCGCAAGAAAGTACGGCGTATCGAGATACAGAAACGGAATCTCCGCCGCATCCACGAAGGTCAGCAAATCGACCGTTTGGGTCGAGGCCGGGTTAGCGGCCCGGATGTCCTCGTCGGTCAGGATCACGTAGCGGTCTTTCTCATAGGCGTAGCCGCGCACGATCTGCTCGCGCGGCACTTCTTTGCCGGTGGTCTTGTTGATGCGCTTATAGCCGACGCGGTCCATGGTGCGGCGGTCGAGCCAGTCGAAGTCGAGGTCGTCGCTGCGGGTGGCCGGATACAGCGCAACGGGAATATGGACGAGGCCGAAGCTCACGGCGCCCTTCCAGATCACACGGGGCATGGCAGGTCTCCCGATGCGGTGGTTGCGAGCGTGGTGACGCAAGCCGCATACCTGCCTGGCGCAGGGCGGCGTCATACGTTCATCAGCCGGGCGCGGTAGCATGGTGGCTTTTCGGCGCGACGCCTGCGCCCGCGTTTTTCTCAGTTGTCCTTCATGACTTCCGAATACGTCCAATCCGCCGGCGCCTTGCAGCCCCGCCGTCTTCCTCTGTCGGCGCGCGCAGCGACGATGGCGCTCTTTTTCGCCAACGGTGCAACGTTTGCGACGTGGGGCATCCACATTCCAACGGTGAAGGCGCGGTTCGGGCTGTCCGAGGCGTCGCTGTCGTTGGCGATGTTCATGGTGGCCGCGGGCGCCATCGTTGCGATGAAGTTTGCAGGCCAGTGGGCGGCGCGCGTCGGCACGCGGCGCGCAAGCGTCCAGGGCGGCGTGGCATTTGGTGTCATGACCGGGCTCCTCATGTTGATGCCGAGCTACCCGGCGCTGCTGGCCGTGCTGCTGCTGTTTGGCATCACCAATGCCGGTTTTGACGTGGCCATCAATGCGCAGGCCGCCACGGTAGAGGCGAATCACCACAAGCCGATCATCTCTTCGCTACACGGCATGTTCAGCCTGGGCGGAATGGCGGGCGCAGCGGTGGGCGGCGTGCTGCTGGAACTGGGCGTGCCGCCGGCCGTGCATTGCGGCGGCATGGCGCTCGTCACCATGGCGGCCGCCTTGTGTGCCGGCCCGTTCATGCTGCCGGACCACGTGCATGCTGAAGGCGAATCCGCACATCCGACCACGGGCCGCACACTGTTCCTGCTCGGCGTGCTGGCCTTCCTGGGGCTGGTCGGCGAAGGCGCGATGTACGACTGGACGACCGTGTACATGCGCGAGATCGCGCAATCGCCCGAAGCCATTGCCAGCGCCGGGTACGCCGCGTTTTCGGGCGGGATGGCGCTCGCGCGCTTCAGCGGCGATCTCGCACGCGGGCGCTGGGGCAACAAGCATGTGCTTGGCGCCAGTGGCGTGCTGGCAACGGGCGGGATTTTGCTTGCACTGTTGTGGCCAGCACCGATGGCTGTCCTGACAGGCTTTGCGCTGATGGGCGTGGGCGCCGCCAACATGGTGCCGATCTTCTTCATCACCGCGTCCCGCTTGCCCGGCGTGCCGGCCGCCGAAGGCATTGCCGCCGTGGCGCGCTTTGCCTACGTGGGCTTGCTGATCGGTCCGGTCATCATCGGGTTGATTGCGCATCGCTCCGACCTGCGCTGGGGGCTGTCGGTGGTGGCGCTCACCATGGCGTTGATTGCCGTGATGGGCCCGCGTGCGATCCGCCAGCCGGAACGTCGCTGACTGAGCCGCACTTCAGCACGTATCTGCCCAAAAAATATGCAGTTCCTGCGCGTTGACTTTCCTGTGCGCTTGCCATAGCGTACGACGAGGAGAGGGGGTTTCCCGGCGCCGTCGCCAACGTGCCAGTTGCGCAATGACATCGGGATGCGTTCAAAACGAGGCTGCGCTATCAGCCAGCCCAAACGACCCATAGGAAAGGAGCTTCAGATGCCGTACAAACGTCTTACCCTCGTGGCAGCGGTAGCTGTCGTGGCAGCCATCGGCACCGTAGCCCACGCGCAGACCGACCAGAAGAAGTTCGACCCCTACAGCCAAGGCGCAAAAGTCGGCGACAAGTTTGACCCGTACCAACAGGGTGCGAAGGCCGGCGACAAGTTCGACCCGTATTCGCAAGGCGCCAACAAGAACGACAGCACCGCCAGCGCGCTCAACCCCGGCGCCCAGCCGGCCAATGTCGAGAAGGGCAAGTACGACACGTACACCCAGGGCGCCAAGGCCGGTGAGAAGTTCGATCCATATAGCCAGGGTGCGAAGGCCGGTGGCAAGTTTGACCCGTACAGCGAGGGCGCCAACAAGAAGGACGCGCCCAAGCAGTAAGCCCATGCTCAATGGGTTCATGAAGACGCTGATGCATCACCCGATGCATCGGCGTTTTTCTTTATGGAACGCCGCCGCAGCCGTGGCGGCGATTGCATTGGCGTGGCCTGTGCATGCAGCGGGGCTGTGCTCCGCGCCATGGGTGCACGACGGTAGCCGCGTGCGCCTGGACGGCAACGGCGAGACGCCGATGATCGTCGAGTTCACGCTCCACGATGTCAGCCGCGACATGCAGGACGGCTGCGAGATCGGCCTGCACATCTACGCCAAATCGGGCCTCGTAGCGCTGGGCGGCCGGCCGATCGAGACGGTGCAGGAGCACCAGCTGCTGGTGGACGAAGCCGGCGTGGTCACACGCATCGTCAGCATCAATGGCCGCGTGTTTGCGCAAAGCGAACATGCCGATCTGGTCGGCACCGTGAGCACGGCCATCTCGGGCATGTTCCTGTACGGCGCCGGCTTGGCGCCCGAAGCCCAGATGCTGCCGGGCGATACGTATGAATCGAGCTTCGACTTCGATGTGGTGTCGCCGCGGCTGGGGATCTCTGTGGGGCGCATGCGGGCCGAGCGCGCCAAGGTGGAGGTGTCGGAGCGGGAGGTCGGGCCACCGCAGTCGATGAACACCGTGGTCGGCCAGTTGCAGTGCCGGCCGATCCGCTACACGCGCACCGCGCGCCTCGGGGTGCTGCGGCTGGGCAATGAAACGCTCGAGCCTGACCCCACTGTTGCCCACATCACTGATTGGTATTGCCCCGAAGCGGCCGTCGTGATGCGCCAGGAGGTTGAGCAGCACGGCCAGACGCAGGTGATCGACGTGGTCGAACTCAAGCGCTAAGCGCGCTCTGCGCAGCGTCGAAGTCTTCGGTGCTGCCATCAAACCGGTACACACGTGCCACCGTGAACGGTGCTTCCGGGGCAGCTTGCGAGAACAAGGCAATGTGGTCGATGGGCATGGCGGCTGGCAGCACCATGCGCGTGGCTTCCAGTGCGCGATAGCACGCGAGCTGCTCGGCATGGTCGAGCCGGCCGGTCAGCGTGACGTGGAACGTGAACGTATCAAACACATACGGATAACCCCAGCGCTGAAGATGGCGCTCCTGCGCATCTGACAGGCCGGTGCGGCGGCGGCGCGCGAGTTCAGTGGGGGGTGGGGGTGCGCGGAAGGCGTCGAACTCGCCGACGCACGCGTCGGCGAACTGGTGGAGCGTGTCGCGGGCGGGATCGCCATGACGCAGCCGCCAGGCCAAGAAGCCGCGCAGCGTCTGCAAGGCGGGCTCGATCGCAAAGGCTTGCTGCTGCTGTGCAAAGCGGCGCAGCACGGCATCCAGCTCATCGACGGTGCGATCGGTTGCCAGGCGGAACGGCGGCTTGAACGTGGCGTGCAGGCCGTACTGACGCGGCGCTTCGGTCCAGCGGTCGAGCGTGGCGAGATCGATGCCGGCTTCACAGGCAAACGCTTCGCGCTGATCTGCGGAGATGGCGGTGTTGGTGCGCGCGCAGCGGCCGAGCCACCGTGTGCCCAGCCCGTACCACGGCTCGGGCGGCAGCAGGTAGAGCGCGTATCGCCAGGCCGCCGGTATCGATGACGATAAGGGTGCCCGCGCCTGCTCCATGGTGTTGTTCAGCCGATCAGCGGCAATTGGCCCGCGGCATGGCGCAGCCGTCCGCCCACCACGGCCGCCACCACGCGCGGCAGGCCGGGGCGGCGGTCATCCACCACGATGGCATCGGCGCGCAGCCCAGGCGCGAGTACGCCGCGATCCGTCAGTCCTGCGGCTTCTGCCGGGTTGGCCGCCACCAGCGCCCAGGCCTCGGCCAGTGGCACCACGCCGCGCTCGGCGAGCTTGAACGGAGCTGCCAGCAGGGCCGGGTAGTAATAGTCGGAAGCCAGCACGGTGCCCAGGCCCGCCGCCACCATGGCCGACGCATTCGGTGCGCCATGGTGGCTGCCGCCGCGTACCACGTTGGGCGCACCGAAGACGATATGTCCGCCATGCGCGCGCGCTGCCTGCGCAACATCCGCGGTCAACGGGAATTCAGTGACGGTGCAGCCGTGCGCGTGGAACGTGTTGCGCGTGGCAATGTCGGGTTCGTCGTGTGAAGCCATGCAGATGCCGCGTTGCTGCGCCGCCCGCGCGAGCGTGCCCGTCACCTCGGCGAGCCTCGTGGCGTTGACTGCGGCGGCATGCAGACGCGAGAGGAACGTGTCGATGTCGCACTCGGCGCGATCGGCGTACTGTGCGAGCTTGCGTGCGTCGCCCAGCTTGTCGCGCATCATCGGCAGGTGATCGTTGAACGACAGGAAGTGCACGCGCCCGGCATCCATCCAGGCGAGCGCATCGGCAACGCCATCGGCGTGATGCAATTCGAAGCGCAAGTGCATCAAATGCTGTGCCCCCAGGTGCGGGCGCATGGCATCGAGCGTGT
The DNA here is from genome assembly GCF_056280165.1 of Ralstonia sp. 110700041-2. NCBI lineage: Bacteria > Pseudomonadati > Pseudomonadota > Betaproteobacteria > Burkholderiales > Burkholderiaceae > Ralstonia > Ralstonia sp. 110700041-2. The sequence continues at coordinate 59,243 of NZ_JBSFAI010000013.1, forward strand.
CGAGCATGCGCACGGCGTAGGCGCGGCCACGCAGGCCGCCCTCCCAGGAATACGTGACGCCGTGGAATTCGGTGGTGATGCCGCAGGCCAGCAATTGGCCGTCAACGTCGGCCAGCGCGGTCTCGTAGGGAAAGGCCACACCGGGGCGCGGCATGACGGCGCGTTCGAAGGCATCGCCGTGCAGGTCGACGATGCCGGGCAGGACGAGCAGGTCGCCGCAGTCGATCATCCCGCGCGTCGGGTTCCCGTCACACGCAGCGATCTGCCCGTCGCGAAATTGCACAGCAGCTTCCGCCAGCCCCTCGGCGAGCAGGGTGCGTCGCGAAATCAGGCCGGCCACGTGGCCGACGGAAGACGAAAACGATTGCATAACGCCAAGGTGCGAACAGTTGTGCAGGAACGTCGTGCGGGCATTGTGCCGCAACTGACGTGCCGCTTGACCGCATATCGGCCATTTGCCCCACCCTGAAGGGGGGAGAGGTAGCCAAACGCCTTAACTTTCCCGACACGATGGTCGATATCTTGAAAAAGAACCCAGATATGGACGCCACCTCTGCTGAGCGGCCTGACCGTCCTGGACCGGATGTGATCGACCAGGACACCCGCAGGCCGCTGCCGCTCGCTGATGACCGCTACGAGGCGCTCGTCCGGCAAATGCCGGATGCGCTGTACATCGTGGCGGACGACATTATCGTTTTCGTCAACGAGGCGGGCGTTCGCCTGTTTGGCGCGCAGACGGCACGCGACATCGTGGGCCACGAGCTGGACGAGTTCGTGCACGACAACTCGATGCACCTCGCCCGCCAGCGCCGGGAGTGGATGGTCTCGCACGGTGCAGGCTTGCCCCCGGTCGAGCAGACCTTGCTGCGCTGCGATGGCACACCGGTGGAGGTCGAGGTGCTTTCCGCGCCGGTACAGCTTGGCTGGCGCACTGCCATCCAGGTGGTGGCACGCGACATCACCCAGCGCAAGCAGGCCGAACAGGCCCTGCGCGAATCCGAAGCCAATTACCGTGCACTGGCCGCCGAAACCGCACGCGCCAAGGAATTGCTGCGCTGCGAAAAGACCGTGCTCGAACTCAGCACGCGCAATGTGCCGTTGCCCGACCTGCTGGCCGAGGTGTGCCGGCTGGTGGAGGCCCTGCTCGACGATGGCGCCATGTGCTCGGTCCTGCTCAGTGCTGATGGCGAGCACATCACGCAAGCCGTGGCACCGTCGCTGCCTTGCACGCTCTCCCAGGTGCTGGTTGGGATCGCGATCGGCCCTTCGGTCGGTTCATGCGGCACGGCCATGTTCCTGAACAAGACCGTGGTGGTGGAAGACATCGACGCCGACCCGCTCTGGGACGGCTACCGTGACATCGTTGCGCCGCTCGGCCTGCGCGCGTGCTGGTCGACGCCCATCCGCGGCGACAACGCGCAGATGATCGGCGCGATGGGCATCTACTACGACACCCCGCGTGCGCCCACGCGCGACGCCATGGGGCTGCTCGACGGTATTACCGACATCATCGGTGTGGCCGTGCAGAAGGCGCATATCGCGCGCGATCTGAGGGAGAGCGAAGAACGCTATCGCCTCGCCGTCGACAACCTGACCGAAGGCATCGTCGTGCAGACGGCCGACGGCACCATCCTCGCCTGCAACCCGAGCGCGCGGCGCATTCTCCGGGCGGGCAGCGTGTCGCCGGTGGGCACCAGCCACCTGGCGCTGATGCGGCGCTCGTTGCGCGAAGACGGCAGCGAGATCCCGGTCAACGAGCGCCCCACGCGCGTGGTGCTGGCCACCGGCCGGCCGCTGCTGGGCTTGACTGTTGGCCTGGAACTGGTTGACGGCGATGTGGTGTGGGTGCACGAAAACGTGCTGCCCATCGTGCGCCCTGGCGACAATACCCCCTCAGCCGTGCTGATCTCGTTCAACGATATCGGGCCGGCGCGCGCAGCCCAGCAGCAGCTCACTTTCCTCGCGCAGCGTGATGCGCTCACCGGCTTGTACAACCGCGCGTACTTCTCGCAGCGCATGCAGGCGGTGATGGAGCAGGCCGCCAGCCAGGCCAACGAGGGGCACCAGGTCGCCGTGCTGTTCCTCGATCTGGATGGCTTCAAGAAGGTGAACGACACGGCTGGCCACGAAGCGGGCGACCACCTGCTGCGCATCGTCGCGCAACGGCTGTCGGCCTGCGTGCGCCAGAGCGATACGCTGGCGCGCCTCGGCGGCGATGAGTTCGTCGTGCTGCTCGACAACGTGCGCTCGTTGGGTGAAGCGGAACGCTTGGCCAAGCGCATCGTCCATTCCATCGCGCAGCCGTTCTCGACCAGCGGCACGGAGTACTACCTGGGCGCGTCGATCGGCATCGCGCTGTACCCGGAGCACGGCAACGACGCCGCCACGCTGCTGCGCTGTGCGGATGCCGCCATGTACAACGCCAAGCAGAACGGCCGCAACCAGCATCGCGTGTACACCGCGCGCCTGTCGCAGCGGGCGCAGCGGCGCTTCCAGCTGGAATACCACCTGCGCCGCGCGCTGACGGCGGGCGAGCTGTCGTTGCGCTTCCAGCCCATCGTCGACGCCACATCGATGGACATCGTTGGCGCTGAAGTGCTGCTGCGGTGGCACAGCACCGAACTGGGCGAGGTGTCCCCCGCCGAGTTCATTCCCGTGGCGGAAGACGCCGGGCTTATCGGCGACATCGGCGAATGGGTGCTGGCGCAGGCGTGCCGCCAGGCTGCGCATTGGCGCGCCACCTGCATGCCGGAGTTCTTCGTGGCCGTGAACCTGTCGCCGCGCCAGTTTGGCGAGGGACTGGTGCCGACCATCTCGCGCTGCCTGACCGAAGCTGGATTGCCCGCCAGCGCGCTGGAAATGGAGATCACCGAAGGCTTGCTCATGCGCGACACGGCTGCTGTGATGCCGATGCTCGACGCGCTCACGGCCCTGGGCATTCGCATCTCGATCGATGATTTCGGCACGGGCTATTCGTCACTGTCGTATCTGCAACGCTTCCCGATCGACAACCTGAAGGTGGATCGCTCGTTCGTCTCGGGCATTCCGCGCCATCGCGATTCGGTGGTGATCTCGCGTGCCGTGGTCGCGATGGCCGCGTCGCTGGACATGACCGTCACGGCAGAGGGTGTCGAGACGCTGGAGCAGGCCGAGTTCCTGCAAGCCGCAGGGTGCGACAAGTTGCAGGGCTTCCTGTTCGGCCCCCCGATGACGGCTGCCGCCTACGAGTCACGGCTGCGCCGCGACCGTTCCGCGCGGGCCTAGTGCAGCGCAAGGTGCATGTAATGCCCGCGTAAGTCAGGGCGGGTAGCGTCGCTCAAGCGCGCTTCGCACGTGCCGATACCCCCTTAGAGGGCCGCTTCGCCATCAGCGCGAGGGCGCACACAACAACGACAATTGGAGACAACCGCACGTGAAGCCATTCGCCTGGGGCCGCGGCCCGAAAGCTTCTCCCGACCTTGTTGCCCGTATTGCGGAAGAGGCCGGCCGCGTTGGCATGGGCATCTGCGAGGTCTCCGGCAACGTGGAAGACGTGGCCGTGCGCCTGCGCCGGCAGGCCGACGTGTTCGATCAGTTGCGCAACGCGGCCGATGTCACCATGCGCGGCAATCACGATATCGCCGTAGCGGCGCAGCACGCGCGCAAAGTCGCATCGCATGCCAGCGAAGAGGTGAGCGGCTCGCGCGAAACGGTCGATGCATCGCTGCGCGACATTCGCGAGCTGGCCGTTGGTGTGGCGAGCATGGAACAGCAGATTGCTGCACTGCGTGAAGCGCTGATCCAGGTGGCGCAGGCGTCCGAGCAGATTTCGCAGATTGCCAGGCAGACCAATCTGCTGGCAATCAACGCCGCCATTGAAGCGGCGCGCGCGGGGGAATCGGGCCGTAGCTTTGCAGTGGTTGCGGGTGCGGTGAAGCAGCTTGCCGGGCAGACCGCCGAAGCGACGCAGCGTATCGAAACCACCTTGGCGGATTTGTCTGGCCAGACCGACAAGCTGATCGGCGACAGCAGTGCAAACGTTGCGCGCGCCCAGCGTGTGGATGCCGGCACGCAGGCCATTGGCGCGGTGATTGGCGTGGCGGGCGAGGCCATTGCGCGCTTCGACGTCGAGGCGACCAGCATTGCGGAATCCACTGCGGCCATCGAAGACGAATGCGCGTCGCTCGCGCGTGAGGTGGAGGCGATGGCTGAGGGTGTGAAGCAATCGAGCCACAACATCGACAACGCGCAACGGCAGCTTTCGGGGTTGCTGGGGGCGTCGGAAACGCTGATCCGGTTGACGGCCTCAACGGGTGTGCAGAGTGCCGATACGCCGTTCACCGAAGCGGTGCAGACCGCCGCCGGCAAGATCAGCGCATTGTTTGAATCGGCGCTGGCGCGCGGCGATATCAATGAGGGCGATTTGTTCGACCGCACCTATGCGCCTGTGCCGAATACCGACCCGCCGCAGCATATGACGCGGTTTACGACGTTCACGGACCGTGTGTTGCCTGCGGTACAGGAGCCGTTGCTCCAGTTGGATCCGCGCGTGGTGTTTTGTGCGGCGGTCGACACCAACGGCTACCTTCCGACGCACAACCTGAAGTTCTCGCAGCCGCAGGGGAGTGATCCGGTCTTGAATGCGGCCAACAGCCGCAACCGCCGGCTGTTCACCGATCGCACGGGGCTGGGGGCGGCGCGCAATACCGAGGCGTTCCTGTTGCAGACCTATCGTCGCGATATGGGGAATGGGACGTTCGCGATGATGAAGGATGTGTCGGCGCCGATTTACGTCAGGGGCCGTCACTGGGGTGGGTTCCGGATGGGCTACAAGGTGGCCGGTTGAGGTCCGTAACGCCGGGGGTGGGCTTTGGAACCTCGCGCGTTGGTTTTTGCTGTTACTGGTGCGTCCCTTGTTTCGTCCCCTGCCGGGGCCGACTTACTTTCTTTGTCTTGCCAAAGAAAGGTCAGCAAAGAAAGGCGCGCCCGAGATGGCGAACCACTCCTTGAATTTCTGTAACCGGGCGGAGAAGGAGGCAAACTCGCTGCGCTCAGACAGTTCCCCGTCTTTTTTCCGCCCGCTTACAGAAATTCAAGGCGCCATCTAGGGCAGGAACGTCAACGGCCAAACCATCGCGGCGCGGGAGTTGGCGCCGCGATGGTTCGTCTGCGTGCTTAGTGTTTGCGCGTGCCTAGGATGACCAGCACGGCGGCGCCCAGCTCCAGCGCGGCTACGAAGTAGAGGCCGGCGGAGAGGTGGCCGGTGCTGGTCTTCAGCCAGCCGATCATGTACGGCGCGACGAAGCCGGCGAGGTTGCCGATGGAGTTGATGAGGGCGATGCCGCCTGCGGCTGCGGTGCCGGCAAGGAACACGGCCGGGATCGACCAGAACACCGGGAACGCGGCGAGGATGCCGATGGCGGCGACCGTCAGCGAGACCAGCGCCAGAAACGGCGAGCCCAGCGTAGCGCCTGTCGCCACCAGGCCGGCGCTGGCGATGAGGGCGGCGATGGCGCAGTGCATGCGGCGTTCGCCCGTGCGGTCGGAATGCGCGCCGTTCCACACCATCGCAATCGTGCCGGCGATGAACGGAATGGCCGAGATCAGCCCGATCTGGAAATTGCCCTGCACGCCCAGCTCCTTGATGATCGACGGCGTCCAGAACGCGATGGTGGCGTTGCCGCTGACCACGCAGAAGTAGATGGCTGCACAGACCCACACGCGGGCGTTGGCGAGTGCCGCACCAAACGAGGCGTGCTTGGCGGGGTCGCGGTTCTCCGCTTCAACGGCGCGGACGACGGCGTCTTGCTCGGCAGCGGAAAGCCACTTGGCCTGGCGAGGCGTTTCGGGCAGCCATGCAAGCACGGCAAAGCCGGCCAGCACGGAAGGAATGCCTTCGAGCAGGAACAGCCATTGCCAGTTGGCGAGGTGGCCCACGCCTTCCATGCGGCTCATGATGAAACCCGCAACTGGGCCGCCCACCACGCCCGCAATCGCAAACGAAGTCATGAACAGGCCGTTGATGCGCGCGCGGTGTGCGGAGGGAAACCAGTACGTCAGGTACAGCACCACGCCGGGGAAGAAGCCGGCTTCAAAGATGCCCAGCAGAAAGCGCATCACGTAGAACGAGGTCGGCGTCTTCACGTAGATCATCGCCATCGAGGCCAGGCCCCACAGGATGGTGATGCGTGCCAGCGTCTTGCGTGCGCCGATCTTTTCCAGCAGCAGGTTGCTCGGCACCTCAAACAGAAAGTAGCCGATGAAGAAGATGCCCGCGCCCAGGCCGTACACCGCTTCGCTGAACTGCAGATCCTGCAGCATCGACAGCTTGGCAAAGCCGACATTGACGCGGTCGATCCACGCGAGGATGAACAGCACCACCAGGAACGGCACCAGCCGATACGCAATGCGCCGGTAGGTGACATCCAGCTCGGTGCTGGGGATGGACTGGCTGGTCGGGTCTGTTGGGTTGGCCGGAAGGGCTTGGGTTTGCGACATGGTTTCCTCCAATAGCGTGTGCGGGCGCCGGCGTTTCGTTGTGCTGCCTTGTTGTCCGAAACGCAGGCATGAGTTGGGCCTGGCGCGTCTGCAGCGCGCCTTTTTGGCTTGGCTTGGGGAACCGCCTGCGTGGCCCGGACGCAGGCGGAGAATGTTCTGGCTAGTCGATCAACGCAGGGCAGCCTCCACCGCCCGGCCGACGCGCAGGATGCGCGCGTCGTCGTTGGCGAGACCGCAGAGCGACAGGCCGACCGGCAGTTCGCCGGCAACGTGTACCGGCAGCGTCAGCGCGCAGCCGTCCAGGAAATTGATCACGCTCGGATTGCGCAGCGTGAGCGCATTGATGCGGAAGAACTGCGCGTCATCGACCTCGAGCGGAGCGACCTCGGGCGGCACGATGGCAACCGTCGGCATCAGCCATGCATCGAAGTTGCCCAGGCGCTTGCGTGCGGCGGCAATCATGCGTGCGCGTGCGTTGATCACGTCGATGTATGCGGCCGCGCTCATCTGTTCGCCACGGCGGATGCGCGTGGCCACGCGCGGGTCGTACTGGACTTCGGCACGCGCGAGCAGCGAGCGATGCCATGCCCAGGATTCCGCTGCCGAGAAGCCGCCGCCGCTGTTGATCTCCGGCAGTTGCAGCAATTCGGGAAATTCGAAACGCACGATGTGCGCGCCGGCACGCTCCAGCCGTTCAACAGCGCGTTCGAATGCAACGGCGACCGTGTTGTCGAGGTCCGCGCCGACAAAGTCCTGCGTGATACCGAAACGCAATCCGGCCAGCGGCACGGCGGTGGTGTCGAATGCGTCGTTGCCGGACTCGCCGCTCAACACGGCGTCGACGATCGCGCAGCAGTCGACCGAGTTGGCGAGCGGGCCGCCGGAATCGAGCGACGTGGACAACGGCACGCCGCCCGTCATCGGCACGCGGCGGGCGGTGGGCTTGAAACCCGTCAGATTGCAGAACGCCGACGGAATGCGGATCGAGCCGCCGGTGTCGGTACCCAGTGCCGCCACGGCCATGCCGCCCGCAACGGTGACGGCGCCGCCCGAGGTGGAGCCGCCCGCCGCGCGCGCGCCATCCGCCGGCGTGCGCGGTGTGCCGTAATGCGGGTTCAGGCCCAGACCCGAGAACGCAAATTCGCTCATGTTGGTGCGGCCGAGCAGCACGGCGCCGGCTGCGCGCAGGCGTGCCACGGCGGCGGCATCGGTGGTGGCGCGCGGCTGGTCGGCCAGGGCGCGCGAACCCGCAGCCGTCACCTGGCCGGCCACGTCAAACAGATCCTTGATCGACACCGGCAGCCCGGCCAGCAGCGAGGGCACGTTGCCCGCCGCACGCGCGGCATCGGCGGCGCGCGCCATCGCCAGCGCGGCCTGCACGTCAATGCTCACATAGGCGGCACCGCCCGCGGCGCGGTGCGATTCGGCGCGCTCCAGTGCGGCTTCGGTCAGCGCGATGCTGGTGGTGCGACCGGCTGCCAGTTCAGCGGCCAGCGCGCGGATCATGTTCGGGCGGGGCGTCATCATGCGGTGGTCTCCGTGAGGTGGGGCGCTTCAGCCTTCAACAGGCAGCGTGTCGACAGCATAGCGATGGCGCAGCTCGGTGCCCGACACGGGGTCGATCAGGGCCATGTCGAAGGCCTCGCCAAAACCGAGTTCGCCGATGATGGGCTGCGTGCCGCAGAACATGGCGGTGCCCACCTGGAGCGTGTCGTTGCCGGTGTAGCGGCGGATGAGGTCGCGCGGGTCGAGCATGCGGGTGACGCCGCCTTCCTGGTACAGCGCGGTCTGGCCGTCGCGGGTGCGCCAGGTCTTCATCTGCAGGCTGTCCCAATGGTCGGCCAGCGCTTCGAAGCGCCACACGTCGCGGCTCACGGGCTTGGCGCACATCTGCTTGGACACCGTCACGCCATAGGCTTCGACCTTGCGGTCGGTGTGGTCCGAGCCGATGCCGACCAGCAGGCCCATCGGCGTGGAATACAGCACGAACTCCGCTTCGCCGGACGAATCGGCGCCGGGAATCTCCACGGTGGCGTCGGTCGTCAGCAGCGAGGCCGACACGCGGTAGAAGCACGGCACGCGCGCCGGACGCGCCACGCCAATCGCTTCAAGCTCGGCAATGTGGTGTTCGACGGCTTCGGCATCGCGGCCGGTCCAGCCGGCAATGACAAGGTGGTCCACGGTCACGTCGATGGGGCCGTGGCCGATCAGGTTCAGGTGCAGCGTGGTCATGCGGAATCCGGAAGAGGCGGGAACAACAAACGGGGGGAATCGGGGTCAGAGCGTGCGGATGATCGTGCGGCGGAACTCGTCGATGTGCTCGCGAATGGCTTCGCGCGCTGCGGGCACATCGCGGCGCTCCAGCGCATCGAGCACGGCAAGGTGCTCGTCGTACACGTTCTGCAGGTGTTGCGGCTCTGAAAGCGAGAGGAACCAGAAGCGCGCCTGCTTCTCGTGCAGGCCGCGCAGCAGTTCGGCCAGCACGCGGTTGCGCGAGGCAGCGGAAATGGCGAGATGGAACTTGAGGTCCAGCGCGGCCAGCGCGGCAATGTCCCGGTGCTCGATCAGCGCGGGCGATGCTTCGACGATGGCGCGCATGGCCTCGAAATCGGCCGGGTGGGCACGCTCGGCGGCCAGCGTTACGCACAGGATCTCGTTGGTGGCGCGCACCTCGATCATGTCGAGCACGTCGTTGAGCGACAGCGGCGTCACCAGCACGCCCTTGCGCGGCAGGATCTGCACCAGCCCTTCCACCTCCAGACGATGCAGCGCCTGGTGGATGGGCGTGCGGCCCAGCCCGAGAAGCGCGCCGAGCTGTGCTTCGTTGAGCGGCTCGCCGGGGCGGAATTCGCACGCCATGATGCGGCGCTTGATCTCGTTGTAGGCGAGTTCACGCATGGCGGCGCCCTTGGGCGCATGGGCTGCCGGCTCAACGGCAAACGGTGCGGGCGCGGGTTTGGCGGCGCCTGAAACCAGCTTGATGGGACGCGACATGGGGCGGCCTTGAATCTAGTAAAAGTCGAGTGATGGTATTGTGATATCTCACAGAGCGTCAAGCGGCCAACACGCCGCATTCAGCTGTCTTCATCTAAGTATTTGCCCTGATATGCCTCCGGCTGGCTGCCGTTGATATTCGTTATAGACTGCAACAAATTTCAGGGAGACAGCCATGAAGATCGCCGTCATCGGGGCGGGCATCGGCGGCCTGACGCTCGCGTTGATGGCCGAGCGCCAAGGTTTCGAGGTCGAAGTGTGGGAGGCTGTGCAGACGCTGCGGCCGCTGGGCGTTGGCATCAACCTGCTGCCGCACGCCGCGCGCCAGTTGTGCGAACTGGGGCTGGAAGACACGCTGAGTGCGCTGGCGATTCGCACATCCGCGCTGGCTTACTACAACCGTTTCGGCCAGCCGATCTGGCACGAGCCGCGCGGGCTGGCCGCCGGGTACGACTGGCCGCAGTTCTCCATCCATCGCGGCGAATTCCAGATGACCCTGGCCGATGCCGTGATTGAGCGGCTCGGTGCTGGTTGCATCCGTCTTGGTCACAGCTTCGAGGCGGTCCAATCGACGGGTGAGAAGGGCGGCCCCGTGCGCTTCACCCTGCGCGATCGCGCCAACGACACCGTGGTTGAATCCTCGGCAGACGTGCTGATCGGCGCGGATGGCATCCACTCTGCCGTGCGCCGGCACTTTTACCCGACGGGCGATGCCCCACGTTTTGCGGGCCGCATGCTGTGGCGCGCCGTCACCGACGCAGCGCCGTATCTCGATGGCCGCACCATGTTCATGGCGGGCCACCAGGACCAGAAGTTCGTTGCCTATCCGATCTCGGAACCACTGCGCCAGCAGGGCCGCTCACGCATCAACTGGATTGCCGAACTGCGCGTGCCCGACGAGGCGCCGCCACGCAGCGACTGGAACCGCGAGGTCGATCGCGCGATCTTCCGCAGCGCCTTCGCCGACTGGAAATGGGATTGGATCGACATCCCGGCCTTGATCGACGGTGCGCAAGCCGTGTACGAATTCCCGCTCGTCGACAAAGACCCGTTGCCACGCTGGACCTTCGGTCGCGTCACGCTGCTGGGCGATGCGGCGCACCCGATGTATCCGATCGGCTCGAACGGTAGCGCGCAGGCGATTCTCGATGCACGCGCGTTGGTCGATTGCCTGCTCGCCACGCGCGACACTGGCGTGGCGCTGCGTGAGTACGAGGCCGACCGCCTGCCGCGCACGGCCGGCATCGTGCTGCGCAATCGCCTCAATGGCCCGGAGCAGGTCATGCAACTCGCGCATGAACGCGCACCCCAAGGCTTTGCGCGCATCGACGACGTGATCCCGCGCTCCGAGCTGGAAGGGATTGCGATGCGCTATAAAAAGCTGGCCGGCTTCGATCCGCAATCGCTGCGCGATCAGCTGCCCATGCCCCGCCGCGCCTGAAAAACCCGTAACGCATTCACACGCCAGAAGAGAAAAGGGGACCCCATGACCATCCGCCGCACCCTCTGCGCCGCCGCTGCGCTGTTGCTTGCCACCGCAGCCCATGCCGAAATCGTCGTTGGTGTGAGCCTGTCGACCACAGGTCCGTCGGCGTCGCTCGGCATCACGCAGAAGAACTCGCTGGCGTTCTATCCGGACACCATCGGCGGGGAAAAGCTGCGCCTCGTGGTGGTGGATGACGCCTCCGACCCGAGCACCGGCACGCGCCTGGCGCGCAAGCTCGTGACGGAAGACCACGTCGACATCATCGTTGGCTCATCGGCGGTGGCACCGTCGATTGCGATTGCCGAAGTCGCCACTGAATCGCACACGCCGCAACTGGCGTTGGCGCCGGTCGAGCTGAAACCGGGCAAGGGCGATTGGACCTACCGGCTTGCGCAGCCGATCTCGCTGATGGCCGAGGCGATTGCCACGCGCATGGAGGCGTCCGGCGTCAAGAACGTCGGCTTCATCGGCTTTGCCGATGCGTACGGCGAAAGCTGGCTGAAGGACTTCACCGCCGCCGCCACGCCGCGCGGCATCAAGATCGTCGACGTGGAACGCTATGCCCGCGCGGATACCAGCGTGACGGGGCAGGTCGCCAAGCTGGTCAGCATCAAGCCGGATGCGATCCTGGTGGCCGGCGCGGGCACGGGCGCTGCGCTGCCGCACACCGCGTTGCGCGATCGGGGTTATGCGGGGCCGATCTACCAGACGCACGGCGCGGCGACGAAAGACCTGATCCGCATCGGCGGCAAGGCGGTCGATGGAGCCATCCTGCCGGCAGGCCCGGTGATCGTGGCGGAGCAATTGCCCGACAGCCACCCGAGCAAAAAGACGGCGCTTGAATACGTGACGCGGTATGAGAAGGCCAACGGCCCCGACACGCGCACGCAGTTCGGCGCCCACACGTGGGATGCGCTGCAGGTGCTCCAGCGCATCGTGCCGGTGGCGCTCAAGAAGGCCAAGCCCGGCACGTCTGAGTTCCGCCAGGCGCTGAAGAACGCGCTGGAATCGGAGCACGACATTGTCGTTTCGCACGGGGTGCTCAACTACACGGCCACGGATCACTTCGGCTTTGACGCACGTGGCCGTGTGCTGCTGACCATCGACCACGGCAAGTGGAAATTGCTGAACTGACGTGTATGCGCCCGCATGGCCGGCGGGCGCATCGCCGACGATAATCGAGGGGTCCTTCACCATCAACACCGCCATGCCGCGCACGCCCAAAGCCGACGACCTGTATCCCGCCGTGGCCCCTTCGGGGCATTTCAACCCGCATCTGGCAGACGTGGAGTATGGCGCGCTCGATGGGCTGGTCGGCTATGCCGTGCGCCGCGCGCAGCTGCACATCTACGAAGATTTCGTGCGCTCCCTGCAGACGTGGCACATCACGCCGCCGCGCTTCTCGGCCATGACCGTGATCGCGCACAACCCGAACCTCAAGCTGACCGAGCTGGCCAACATCCTGGGCGTGGCACGCTCCGGTGCGGTGCTGCTGGTCGATACGCTGGAAGACATGGGCATGGTCGAGCGCCAGCCCTCGCCCAAGGACAAGCGCGCGTTCCGGCTCGTGCTGACCGCCAAGGGCGCGACTACCCTCGACGACATCACCCGGGCCGTCACCGCGCACGATGCCCGCGTGACCGCGCATCTTTCGACCGACGAGCGATACACGCTGCTGGCGCTGCTCAACAAGCTGGCCTCGGGGCCGGATTCTGTTTCCTGATCTGCAAGCCGGCGCGTACAAATGGCAAGCGGCCCGAAGGTGGGCCGCTTTGCTTTGGTGCGAACTGCGAGCCGCGAACGCTTCAGCGCTTGTTCGCGTCGATGGCCTTCTGCCAGAGGTCCTTGTCCGGCGGATACAGCGAATCGAAGTACTCGCGCAGCGCGCAGATTTCCTGGACGATCTCGAACGGAAATCCCTGGCGGCCACCGCGCTCGTCAATCTGCAGGCTGTTCAGATAGCGCCGGCAGCCAATGAAATCGGCCCACTTGACGGCAATCGTGTTGATGATGCGCGGAAACTTCCGGCCGAGTTCGATCGGCCGCACCGGGTCGGGCAGCGACGCGAGCCACCGGATGGCGTCGCGGGTGAGCGCGAAGTCATCGTCGTTCTGCTGCTTGCGTTGAGAGGTGCGATCTTGAGTCATATCGGATGCGAATCCTTGAAGGCTAGTGTACCCCTCCCACGCCGGGCCGCCAGCCCGACAGGCGAGGGTCTTGACGCATCACCTGTTTGATTCGACCGCCGCCACAGCCACTGTTCCGCCGTTTGCTTGCCAAGGCTGGGGTGTGCCGCAAGTCGCCCAATCCACATTCGCCTCAAGTTTTGCGCAGGCTTGCCGATAAGCCAAGCGCGGTTTGGCGCGCTGATGGACCAGAGCATCCACCAACGTAAAACGCCTAGACTGCGAAACACGAGCCAGTGTCGGCTGGCACGCCGCTCCCCTAATTCAATCAAAAAACCGGACTTCGAGCCGAGGTAGGCAGGGTATGAAGCGAATCGATGCGAGCCAATTGCGTGTCGGCATGTTTGTGATGAAGCTGGGCGGGTCCTGGCTCAAGCATCCGTTCTGGCGTGCGCAATTCCAGTTGTCCCACCAGGGTCAGATCGACGACATCCGCCGCGCGGGTATCACCGAGATCTGGATCGACCCCGAGCGCGGCGAAGACGTCATGTCGGAGACGCTGATGCCCGCCCCGGCTCCGGCCCCGGCACCCGCGCCCGAGCCGCTCACGCGCGAAACCCTGGCCGCGCGGCCGCCGCTTACGCCGACGTCGCTCAAGGAAGAGTGGAAGCACGCCCAGCAGCTGATGCAAAGCGGCAAGGCGACGCTTGGCCACATGTTTGCCGAAGCGCGCATGGGCCGTGCGCTGGAAACCGAAAAGGCGCTGCTGCTGGTGGATGACGTGTCGAACTCGCTGGCACGCAACTCCTACGCGCTGATTGCGCTGGCGCGGCTGAAGAACAAGGACGACTACACCTACCTGCATTCGTTTGCCGTGTGTGCGTTGATGGTGGCGCTGGCCAAGACGCTGGGGCTGCCTGAAGACGAGATTCGCGAATGCGGGCTGGGCGGGCTGGTGCACGACATCGGCAAATCCGCCATGCCGCGCACGCTGCTCGACAAGAGCACCGCGCTCACCAAGGACGAGCTGGCGCTGCTGCAGACGCACGCCGTGGGCGGCCATCACCTGCTGCAGGGTACAGGCCAGTTCAGCGAGATTGCGCGCGAGATCTGCCTGCACCACCATGAGCGCATTGACGGCAGCGGCTATCCCGACGCCCAGAAGGCCGACGGCATCAGCCTGTGGGCCAAGATGGGCGCCATTTGCGATGTGTACGACACGCTCACGTCGAGCAGCCCGTACCACCATGCGTGGTCTCCCGCGCAGGCGCTGAAATACATGATGGCGCGCACAGACACGCAGTTCGACCGGACCGTGTTCCAGGCCTTCACGCGCAGCGTGGGCATTTACCCGGTGGGCACGCTGGTCAAACTGCGCACTAACCGGCTGGGTGTGGTAGTCCACCAGAACGACGCGTCTGCGCTCAAGCCGGATGTGGTCGTTTTCTATTCGGGCAACACCAAGACGCGCGTGCGCCCCGAGCGCATCAGTTTGGGCAAGTCCGACGATTCGATCGTCACCGTGGAAGACGCCACCACCTGGGGTTTGTCGGACGAGGAAGTCTCCGACATGTGCCTGGTCTGAGGCGTCGGCTCACGGCGTCAGAAGTCTTCCACGGGAGGCTCTTTCTGCTCCGCTGGATTCGGGCGGGTGTCGCGTGGTACCAGCGGCTCGCCCGGCTTGTGCTTGGCCGGCTCGGGCTGCGCTTTGGGGCTTGCGGGCTGTGTCGTATCGGTTTCGGAACGGCGTGGCTGGGTGGGCATCGCGGTCTCCTGATCTGCGGATGCCTGTCTTCCAGCATGTCGCGCGCCTGGCAAGCCCCTACGACTTATGTGTATTTTTCTTAACACGGACTTCAACAAACTTCATGGCGTACCCCTCTAAAGTGGGGTACGTTTGAGTCGTTGGTTTTTACATTGCTGAACAATCGCCACACATTCAGGGCGACGTCGGCAATCCGCAAACAAACGATTCAGTCTTCCGGGGGGTGACATGAACGTTTCCAATCTGCTGCATGCGGCGTCGAACTGGGTTGTCCAGTCGCGCGCCTTCAATGTCACGCAATCGGTTGCACACCATCGCACGCCTAGCGATGCGCTGTCGCACTGGAAACTCGATATCTGGCACAAGAGCGTGCCGTTCCTGTTCGAGGGCGGCCTTGCCGAACCCGCGCATCAACTGTTTCCCAAGCATCTTGCGCATGCCGAATGGGTGGACGAGCTGCACCACCACCTGGCTCAGCTTGTGGGCGTGCGCCGCGAGCATCGCAAGATCGATATCCGCGCGGTGACGGGGCTGGCGCAGTCGCCGTGCTCGGTGCATTCGTTCCCGAGCATGCTGGTGTTTGCGCATCAGCATTGCCGTCGCATTCCGCACAGCACGGACGCCGACTTTGCCGCCAACCGGCGCCATGTCTTCCGCTACGCCGATCAGGCCAACGTGTTCCGTGCCTACGACTTTGCCGGCGGCGAGCTGTTCTACATGAACGAGTGGGGCGCGCACCATTTCGCCGCCCTGGCGTTGCAGGCGCGAACGCAGAATCGTGAACTGCTGATCGATGCCGAAGTGCGTCACGCGCGGTCTGCGCTGGGGCTGCGTCGGTTGCTCGACGGCTTCTATGTGATCGGCGCGCGGCGGCAAGGGCAGCAGCGTTACGGCACGCGTTTGTCGGAAGCGCTGGCCAGCCACCAGGTGCCGCATCGCTGGATGCATGGGCGCCGCGAGGCCGAAGGCTTCGAGTTGTGCTTCCTGCCCAAGTCCGACCGCTTTGCCAATTGCGTGGGCGAGCAACTCGTGCGCGACGGCTGGTTCGACTATGGCGCCTGGCTGGCCAGCCTGCACGATGCCACCGAGGTGGGCGCCCCCGCGCAACGCGCCGAGGCCGCCCGCAAGACGCGCTCCAACTGGAAGCGCGTGCCGGTGCCGAGCCTGGGCGTGCCGACGGGTCTCATGCCGGGTTTTGCGCACACGCGCTTGTAATACAAGGGCGCTACGGTCGGGGGTTGTTCTGCCCCTCCACCTGACGGATTGCTGAATCAGGCGGCTGGTGTCAGAATTCGCAACTTAGTTGCATTGGGGCGCACAATGTCGGGTGACATTGTGCGCCGGCACCTGCGCCCGACCTTGCGTTCCTTCCGCTCCTCCTTCCTCCATCCGCGTTGGCTGGCTTGCCTGCTGGCCGTGTTCCTGCTGTTTGGTCAGCAGGGCGCGCTGCGGCATGCGCTCTCGCATTGGAGTGAATTCGGCGAAGCGGCCGGCGTCGAGTTCAACGCCGCCGCCACGGCCAAGCCGGCCAGCGCCGAGCGCAGCCAGCCCGCGCAGGAGCACGCCGCGTGCTTGCAGTGCGCTGCCTATGCTGCGCTGGCGGCTGCCTTGCCGATGCTGGTGGCGCTGCGCCTGGCGCATACGCGGCGCTGGCACTTTCCGCGCATCGGCTTTCATGCGGGCGCGCCGGTCTTTCCGGTGGCCGTGTGTTCGCGCGATCCTCCATTCCGCCTTTGATTCCTGCCCTGCCCGTCGGCGCGCGCGTTGTGTTGACCCATGCGCGGGCCGCTGTTTAACGCATCCGCTCGATTCAAAGGTCTTTCATGATTCCGTTCCAGCCCAGCAAGCTGGTGATGGCGCTTGCCGCCGTCCTGCCGTCCGTCGCCTCGGTTTCCGCCCTGGCTCAGGAGGCCACGCCGCCGGCCGCCGCTCCTTCCACGCCCACCACGACGGCACCCGCCACCAACGTGCGCGACCTCAGCGAAACCCGCGTCACGGCCAAGCGCTTGGACGCCGCACGCAATGCGCTGTCGCCGGACACCGGCAGCTCCGTCTACAAGTTCGACACCGATGACATCGCCCGCCTGCCGCTGGGCGATGCCACGCCGCTCAACCAAGTGCTGCTGCAGGCGCCGGGCGTGGTGCAGGATTCGTACGGTCAACTGCACGTGCGCGGGGACCACTCCAACCTGCAGTACCGCATCAATGGCGTGATCGTGCCTGAGCCGATCAGCGGTTTCGGGCAGATGCTCGATACACGCTTCGCCAACCAGATCAACGTGTTGACCGGCGCACTGCCCGCGCAGTACGGTTACCGCACCGCCGGCATCGTCGACATCACCACCAAAGGCGCATCGACCGATGAGGATGGCGAGCCGAAGGCCTTTGGCGGCGAGATCGGCACGGTGCTCGGCAGCAATGCCACGCACGAGGTCAATGCGCAGATCCAGGGCACGAAAGACCGCTTCAGCTATTACCTGTCGGGCGTGTTTGCCGAGAACAACCTCGGCATTGAAAACCCCACCGGCAACCGCAACGCCACGCACGACCACACCACGCAAAACAAGTCGTTCGGCATGCTGTCGTACCTGCTCGACAACGACAGCCGCGTGAGCTTCATGTTCGGCACATCGAACGGCCGTTTCCAGATTCCGACGCGACCGGGCCTGACGCCGAAATTCACGCTCGATGGCGCGGTGCCGCCGGCGTCGGAAGCCCTCAACGCCAATCAGCGTGAGAAGACCGACTTCCAGATTCTGACGTATCAGCAGAAGGTGTCGCCCAAGCTCGACTACCAGGTGTCGGTCTTCCGCCGTGTCAGCCGCATCGATTACATGCCCGATCCGATCGGTGATCTCGTCTACAACGGCGTGGCCGCCGACATTACCCGCCGCAACGAGGCTTACGGCGTGCAGGGCGATGCGAGCTACAAGCTGACCGACAAGCACACGCTGCGTGCCGGTGTGTTCGTTCAGCGCGAGCGCTACGTGGCCAACAACACCGCCAGCGTGTTTGCCGCCGACGACTCCGGTGCGCAGACCAGCACCACGCCGTTCACCATCGTCGACAACCACAGCGGCAGCGGCACGACCCTGGGCGTCTACCTGCAGGATGAGTGGAAGCCCACCGACAAGCTCACCGTCAACTACGGCGCGCGCTACGACCGCGTCAACACCATCGTCAGCGAGCAGCAACTGAGCCCGCGCCTTGGCCTGACGTACGACCTGACGCCGCGTACCCGCGTGCATGCCGGCTACGCGCGCTACTTCACGCCGCCGCCCACGGAGAAGTTCGACACCACGTCGGTGCAGGCCTTTGCAGGCACGACCAACGCGCTGCCGTCGGACGCCAACACGGCCGTCAAGTCGGAGCGTTCGAACTACTTTGATCTGGGGATTTCGCACCAGCTCACGCCGCATCTGACGCTGGGTCTGGATGCGTATTACCGCGACGTGCGCCATCTGCAGGACGAAGGGCAGTTCGGCAACGCGCTGCTGTACTCGGCGTTCAATTACGAGCGTGGCCGGATCTACGGGCTGGAAGGCAGTGCGAACTATCGCAACGGCAACTTCGGGGCATACCTGAATCTGGCCGTGTCGCGCGCGCAGGGCAAGGGCATCGAGACCGGCCAGTTCAACTTTGGTGCCAACGAGCTGGCCTATATCAACAGCCATTGGGTCAACCTCGATCACGACCAGCGCCTGACCGCGTCGGCTGGCGTGTCGTACCGGTATTCCGGCACGACGTATACGAGCGATGTGCTGTTCGGAACGGGCTTGCGTAACGGCTTTGTCAACACCGACCACCTGCCGGCCTACTGGCAGATGAACGTGGGCGCCGCCCGCGACTTCAACCTGCCGACGCTGGGCAAGTTCAAGACGCGCCTGACCGTGCTGAACATCTTCGACCGCAGCTACCAGTTGCGCGACGGCACGGGCATCGGCGTGGGGGCGCCGCAGTTTGCACCGCGCCGTACGTTCCTGTTGTCGGTCAGCAAGCCGTTCTAAGCAAATCGGGCCAGCACATGTCGCTGGCCCGATGTTGCATCCATTACATCGTCATCACATCGGCGGGACCATCCCGTCCTTGCCGACCAGCACCCGTTGTGCAACCAGCGTGCCCTGCGCATCAGCGCGCACGAACATGACGACGTGCGCACCGGCTTTCAGGTCATCGCGCCGACCCGGCTCGAAGGTGACGATCGGCACCTGCGGCGGCACCACGATGCGCTGCTCCCCATCCTTGTATTTGACCGACAGCGTGCGGCCCTGCGCGCCGGTGACGGCGCCTGCCTGTTCGACCGTGCCGTTGGTCATGCTGCTGTTCGGCCCCAGGTCGTATGGGCGGTGGCCGTCTCCGGTGCCGCGCATGGCTTCCGGAAACACGTGCACTTCCAGCGCGCGCAGCGTGCCGTCCGGTTCCTTGACGGCGGCCGTGCCGATATAGCTGCCCGCGCGAATGGCCGACGGCTCGATCGGCGCAACTTGCGTGACGTTGAGGTCCACCGGCAGCGTCACGGTAGCCTTGTTGCCGGAGGTGTCGGTCACGTCGACAGCCGTGCTGTGGACCGCATTGATGGTGGCCCGCACACGCGTGGGCGCGGCGGTATTTTGTGCGGATGCGGCGAGTGGAAGGACAGCAGTCACAAGGGCGACAACTGCAGCAGTACGGGCAGAAAAGCGTAGAGGGGTCATTGGGCAGGCGCGTGTGGTTCACCCAAACGTGGGCGCGGCGGGCCAGCGTGCGCGCGTATCCGCGAAGAGCTGGTCCGCCGCCAGTCTAGACCGGACCGCGTTCGCGTGCAGGGCGGCCCGCATTCATCGGCCAACTCAACTGCGATGCTGGCCCGGCACGCGCTTGCCCTTGTACGTCGGGCGGCTGCGGCGCATGTTGTCGGACCAATCCGTGCCGCCGCCCGTGGGCGATTGCACCGGCACGTCGCGGCTGCCGGGTTGCGGGTCGATCGGCGCGTCGGGGGCATCTGCGTCATCGTTTTCACCGGCCAGGCCTGTGGCGTGTTCGAAGTTCTCGTCGTCGATGGGGGTGTCGACTTCGGGGTCATGCACGTCGCGTATGGCGTCGGGCATCAGGTCGCCGCCTTCGCGTATGACGGGTTCGTGCCCAGCGGCGCGGCGCTCGCCGGTACCGGTGGAATCGGTGTCGCTGTCGAGGTTGACGTCGCCAAGGTCCGCGCCGGCTGTGCGGTTGGCGGCGTTGCCGTGCGGATGGACCGCGGGATCGTCGTCAAAGCGGTCTTCAACGTCACTGCCCAGGCCCGGCCCGCCGACCACGTCGCTGCCCGAGTCCGAACTGTCGGAGGGCCCCAGGGCATCGGTGCCGTGGCCCTTGCCGGTTTGTGCGGGTGCTTCGCCGGTGCGATACAGGTTGCTCGTTGCCATGTGGATTCTCCATGCGTGCTTGTGCGCCAAGGCGCGACACAGCCAATGCAGCAAGGCAGATACCTGCGTGCGGCGCAGGCCGCGTACGCCAGCGCATTGTTTTGGCGGCACGCTCGTTGCGACCCATTCGGCGCGGACGGGCCGTCCGTAACCGAAACCAGGAGGCTGACGATGAAGCAACACGCACAGCAACCGCACAAGCCCGCTGCACAGGCGGGAGAAAAAGCGGGGCAACGAAAGAGCGAAAGCAAGAAGGGCGAGCACAACGCGCAAGCGCAGCAAGGGCGCGGGGTTGCCAAGGAGCGCACTTCAATGCAGCACGGCACCGACCAATCGGCGAAACGCCCGATGCGGGCCCCCGCGGAGGACGGCCGTGCTGCCGCGCAAGAGGGGCAATTGCCACAAAACCAGCAGCGTCTGGGGCAGCACCAGAACAGCCGGAAACAGCCATGAGCGCCACCAGGAAACCTCGTGGCGACGACCAAGCCGAGGCGCCTTCGGGTGACGCCATCAGGCCCGTCGTGCCGGCCATCCCCAGCGAAAGCGGCGTCGGCGAGGAAGACCCGGGCGACTTCGAGAACGCGTCGATTCGCTCGGACGACGGGAAGCGCCCCAGCGTGCCGCCGCGTAAGCCAGGGGAGCGGGGCTGACAGCGTTCGCACCTTTCTTCAGCCGCGCAATGTCCCGCGCGGCTGAGCCCAGTTTGCCACCCAGCGCCACATCGCCGGCCATGCGGGTCGCTGCGTGCGAAGCGCCGGCGCGACCACGCCCAGGTGTGCCCCACTGCGCGTATCGGCGTGCAGGTGCCACCATCCGGACATTTCCACCACATGCGCGTGGCCCGCGCCCAGCGCGTAGTGCTCGGTCGTGCCCCGCGATGGCGGTTCGAGGTGCAAGCTCCCTTCCAATGCCACGAGTGTGGTTCCGGCCGCCAGCCAGTGCAGGCCCGTCTGGCCAGCGCCAAGCGCCAGCCATTCGGGGTCCGGTGTGGGTGCCGCTGTAGTCATGTCGACCTCCTGAACATGGCTCCAGCGTAGGCACGCGGCTCAATGCGCAACAGACACAGAACTGGCAATGTGCGGCGCAACAGGCGTGCTCTTTTGACAATCTGTTGCGGTACAGTTTGACGTCGTCTGTATCTGTTGCGGTCACGGTCTTGCCGGCATGATGTGCTGGACACCTCTCCTTGCCGCTTGCTGCCGCCCGCCGCTCCTTGCCGCCATGTCCGTCACCGAGTTGACTCCCCCGCCCGCGCAGCCGCTGTACCGGACGCTTGCCGATCATTACCTCGGCGCGATCCGCAGTGGGCTGTTGGCGCCGGGGGAGCGCATGCCGTCGGTACGCATGCTGATGCGCACGCACGCCGTCAGTCTGTCGACTGCGCTGCAGGTATGCCGGCATCTGGAGGCGGAAGGCTGGCTCGAAGCGCGTGAACGCTCGGGTTACTTTGTGCGCCAGCCGCGCCGGGCGCTGCTCGCGCCGGTGAAGGAACCCGAGGTGTCGACGCCGGATCCGGCGGCCTACGTGGGCGTGCATGCGCGCGTGTCGGCCATCGTGGCGCGCGGGCAGCAAGCCACAGTGCATGTCGATCTATCCGGCGCGAGCGGGGCGGCCGCGTTGTATCCGGCAGCGGCGCTCAACCGGATTGCGTCGCAGGTGCTGCGGCGGTATCCGCTGCTGCTGACACAGGCCGTCATCCCGAACGGCCATCCTGAATTGCAGACTGCCGTGGCGCGCCGCGCGCTCGACATGGGCGTGCAGGTCGCGCCGGACGACGTCATCGTCACCCACGGCTGTATCGAGGCGGTCAACCTGGCATTGCGCGCGGTGGCCCAGCCGGGCGATACGGTGGCGGTGGAATCGCCGACCTACTACGGGCTGCTGCAGGTGCTGGAAAGCCTCGGCATGCGCGCGGTGGAAATTCCTACCAGCCCGCGCACCGGCATGTCGCTGGAAGCGCTGGAGATGGCGGTGCAGGCCTACGGCAACATTCGCGCCGTGGTGGTGGTGCCCAATCTGCAGAATCCGCTCGGCAGCATCATGCCCGACGCCGCCAAGCGCCGGATGGCGGCCTTTTGCGATGCCAACCGCATCGCGCTTATTGAAGACGATACCTACAGCGCGCTCGGCGACAGCCCCACGCCGCTCAAGGCGCTCAAGGCATGGGACCGCACGGGCAACGTCATCTACTGCGCGTCGTTGAGCAAGGTGTTGGCACCCGGCCTGCGCCTGGGCTGGATGGCGGCCGGCCGCTGGCAGGGGCGCGTACAGATGCTGAAGTTTGCGCAATCGCGGCCGAACGATTCTTGGTCGCAGGTGCTGGCGGGGCGTTTTATCGCCTCGGGTGCGTACGACCGTCACCTGCGTACGCTGCGCCAGACGTTGCGCGAACAGCGCGAGCGCATGGCTGAATCGATCGCGGGATGCTTCCCCGCAGGCACGCGGTTGTCAGTGCCGTCAGGCGGGTTGGCGATGTGGGTGGAGCTGCCAGCCAACGTGTCGTCGATGGAACTGTTCGATGCGGCGCTGGCACAGGGCATCCGGATTGCGCCGGGCACGATGTTCTCGAACCTGAACCGCTTCGATCATTTCTTCCGCATCTGCTTCGGGCTGGCACCTTCGGCCAACCTGGAAGCTGCGCTTGCCACGCTGGGCCGGCTCACGCAGGAACTGGCCGAGCGCTGACGAATCGCCTTACCGGCACCACGCCGGCACAGCAGAGGGTGTTTCCAGACCCTGCACGCTCTGCGCAATCTGTTGCGACCACTGTTGCACGAGGCGTTGCGTGGATGACACCACCGCATTCACGCCAGCGTCTGTATCCGTGCCGGCAGGTTGCCCATTCACGGACAGCGCTAGCGTCGACTGGCAGGTGAGCGCGACAGGGCTTGCGCTCTGGGCGGCCGCATCGCGCGATACGCGCCACGTCACCAGCGCCGTCACGCCTTGGCCGGGCCGCGCGTCATAGCTGCGCATTTCGGCACCGATGCGGTAGAGCGGCACGCCCGCAGGCGCTGCGGCACTTCCCACGTCCACGGCAGACAGCGTCGTCGCCAGGTTCGCAGACAGCGCATCGCGCAGTTCCGAACCGAACGGCGCGGCCCAACGTTGCTGCTCAAGCGCCACCACTTCGCTGTCGGACGTACGCAGCACGATCTGCGGCTTGTCCAGGCGATCGGGCACCCGCACGCCCGAGAGGCGGAATGCACGCTGAAAGCGGCTGGTGTCGGTTGCTTCAGGGCGCGCCGACAGCGTATGCAAGGTCGGCTCGGGCGAGGCGCACGCGCCAACCAGCAAGGCCAAGGCAGCGCCGCCGGCCACGCGAAGAGAAAAAGACAGCATCGTCGTTTGCATCGGCATCATTGCGCGTCCTTTGCCTTGCCGCGGATCAGCGCTTCCGGGTGGCGGTCCAGATAATCGGTCAGCACGCGCACGGACGCGGCGGCCTTGGCCACCTGTTCCAGCGTGTCGCGCGCGTTGCGTTGCAGCGGGGCATCGTCGGAGAAGACCTGGCGCGCAGAATCCAGCGTGCGGCGCGCCTCGGCCAGCGTTTCCTTCATCTGCGGGGCGAGGTCGCTGTTGACGGTCTTGGCCAGTTGCTCGGTCTGCTTGAGCGTGGCATCGAGCGTGGTCAGCGTGCGATGGACGTCCTGTCCGATCTGCTCGAACGGCACCTTGTTCAGCTTCTTGGCGATGCCGGCAATCTGCGCTTCGATATCGTCCGTCGGGTTGTCGGCAGTCGGGAACACATACGCACCGTCGCGATCGCGCATGCCGAAGCGCGGCGCGGTCTTCTCGCGCTCGGCCGTGTCGATGAAGTCGAGGTTCACGAACTGCTGGCCCGTCAGCAGGCTCGCGCTCTTCAGCTGCGCGCGCATGCCGTTCTTCACCAGCGCGTCGAACTGCGTGCGGACATCTTCGGCGGCGTGCTGCGGGTTGTCGTCGCGGATGTCCATGCCGAAGCGGGTGGGGTACAGCGTGGCCGTGACCGGCAGCACGAACTCGTGGCGCTTCTTGCTGTAGTGGATGCCGATCGACTTGATCTCGCCCACGTTGATGCCCTTGAACTCCACCGGCGCGCCTACGTTGAGCCCGCGCAGCGAGCGGTGGAAGTACATCACCACGGTCTGCGACAGGTGTTCCGGGTCCTTCAGCGCCGCGGTTTCGTTGCGCACGAGCTGGAACTGCGCATCGGAGGCAGCCGGCTCGTGATCGGCTTCTTCGGGTGTCTGGAACGCGATGCCGCCGAGCGCCACGGTCAGCAGCGATTGTGTATCGACCTTCAGCCCGTTGGCGTCGAGCTTGAGGTCGATACCGCTGGCGTTCCAGAACCGCGTGCCGCGCGCCACGAACTTGTCGAACGGCGCGTTGACGAAGATGTGCAACGTCACGCCCTTGCCGTCGGTGTCGATGTCATAGGCGGTGACCTGGCCCACACGCACGCGGCGGAAATACACCGGCGCGCCGATATCGAGCGAGCCCAGGTCGGGCGCATGCAGCGTGAACTGTTTGCCCGGCGCATCCGCGGAGATGGCCGGCGGTGTGTCGAGGCCCTTGAAGGTGGATTTCTTCTCCTGCGAGCTGCCGCCGTCCACGCCGATGTATGCGCCGGAGAGCAGCGTGCCGAGCCCCGAGATGCTGCCGGCCGCCACGCGCGGGCGCACCACCCAGAACCGCGTGTCGGACGCGGCAAACGCCTTGCCGTCATGCGTGAGTTCGATCAGCACCACGGCGCCAGAGCGGTCGTCGGTGAGCCCCACTGCCTTGACCACGCCGATATCGACGCTCTTGTATTTCACGCGCGTCTTGCCTGCCTCAATGCCCTCGGCCGAGCTGAACGTGACAGTCACTTGCGCGCCGCGCGCCAGGATCACGCGCGCCATGAGCGTGGCGCCCACCGTAAGCGCCACGATCGGCACCAGCCAGATCAGAGAGGGCAGCCAGCGCTTGCGCTTCATGCGGCGCGGCGCGGGAATGTTTTCGTTATCGACGGGGTCGGTCATACATCGGTCTCTTCGGGATCGGGCTCGTCGATGACGTCCCAGATCAGGCGGGGATCAAAACAGCGGGCGGCGAACATGGTCAGTACCACCACGGCGGCAAACGGGCCGACACCAGGGCCGGGTTTGATGATGGCCAGCGTCGACAGATGCACAAGGCCTGCGAGCAGCGTCACCACAAATACATCGAGCATCGACCAACGGCCGATGATTTCGACCAGCGCATACAGGCGCGTGCGCAGTCGCGGGTTCCAGCGCCAGCGTTGCTGCACCGAAAGGCACAGCACCGCCAGGATGCCGAGCTTGGCCAGCGGCACCAGAAAGCTTGCGATGAACACGATGATGGCCAGGTGCCATGACCCCGACGTCCAGAGGTAGACGATCCCGCTCATGATCGTGTCCTGCTGTGTGCCGAGCAGGGTGTCGGTAATCATCACGGGCAGCAGGTTGGCGGGCAGGTACATGGCGGCGGCCGCAATCAGCAGCGCCCAGCAGCGCGCCAGGCTGTCGGGCTTGCGTACGTGCATGGGCGACATGCAGCGCGGGCAGACCGGCGCTGCGGCGGTGTCGTCCGGCGCGTATTCGCGCGTGAGCACCGCTTGCGTGGCGGCCCTGGAGTCGGGCATGCGCGCCAGCAGGCCGCAGCGTTCGCATGTCACCAGGCCATGTGCGGCGGCCCGCAGCGGGCGGCCCTCTTGACCGGGTTGCGCCGGTGCAGGCGTGGTGGCGCTTTTCATGGGCGATCCTCGCCGGGGCGGGCCGCGGCGTCCATGCCGGTCGGCGCGTCGACGTGCGAGCCCGGCGGCAGCGTCAGGCCGATCTCGCGCCAGAACGGTCGCAGGTCGATCGACAACGCCACCGTCAGGAACACGGTGAGCGCGGCAAACGCCCACAGGCCCGCATCGGCTTCCAGCGACACCATGCGCGCCACTTTGATGAGCGCCACCACCACGCCCAGCATGAAGATCTCGACCATTGCCCACGGGCGGATCAGCGCTGCCGCGCGCAGCACCAGCGCTGCGGCCGGATGCTGCCGCCCACGCACTCGCGCAATAAGCAGCGGCGCCAGCACCGACATGTACATCAGCGGGAAGAACACCGTGGTGAGCGCCACCAGCACGGCAGCGAACAGCATGTCGTAGTCGTACAGCGCCACGATGGCGCCCCACAGCGTGGTGGCGTGCCGGTTGCCGCCGCCGTTCATCTCGGCAATCGGGAAGATGTTCGCGACGACGTAGACGATGATGCCCGTCAACACCAGCGGCAGCAGCACCGAGAGCCGCTCGCTCTGGTTGCGGTACAGCTTGACGCCGCAGCGCGTGCAGTGCGCCTCTTCATCCAGCGCAATGACTTCGTGGCGATGGAGGGTGTCGCAGTGCTCGCACGCGATCCAGGCATCGGGATCGCCCGGCAGCGGCAGGGCGACCGGGGCGGCCTTGGCGTCGGGGGTGTCGCCCGCTGCACGCCATGACTGGGGCAGCGGGAAGGGAAATTTCACGTTTGACGGCTCCATCGTCGGGCTGAGGGCGCGGTGGCAGCGTTGGACAGGCATGCGACGGCGCACCGACAGTCGGGCAGGCGATTGTACATACACAGTTGAATGTATAGCTGAGTGCGGCCCGCCGCATGTTGACGCACGGTCTCAAGCAAATATCCAGCCAATCGGTTCGCTCGATACTGCGCGGCGTGACGGCGGAACGGGCCTTGCTGCAGCGGAGGGGGCACGTCCTCAACCTCAAAGGAGCAATTCATGACGTATCTCAGAGCCTCTTCTCTTGTCGTCGCACTGGCGCTGGCCGGCGGCACCGCGGCGGCGTATGCCCAGACGGGGGGCGCCCCATCCAACAGTACGGCGGGGGGGGGCAGCATGTCTGCGGCGGGTGGTGCCGGCACCGACGCAACTGCAAGTGGCATGGGCGACAGCACCGCCAACGGCAGTTCAGCCAACAGCGGCCGGGACACTTCGCGCAACCGCAACGCCACCGGTAAGCAAGGGCGCTCTGGCAATACGCGCTCGGGTTCGAGTGGCAGCTATGGCGGCAGTGCCAACGATTCAACGGGCAGTACGACCGGCGGCGGCTCGGGCGGAGTGGGCGTAGGCGCCCCTGGCGCCGGCGCGGCGATGGGCGGACCGGGTGGCGGTGGTGGCGGTGCTGCCGGTTCAGGCGGTGCGGGTGCCGGTGCGGGTGGCGCAGGCGCCGGTGGGGCGGCGGGCGGCAGTGCCGGCGGAGGCAGCCGCTAGCCCCGCACTGACCTGCTGCTAACGCAGTTGTGCCGCGTGGTGCAGCAGGTGGTTTTCGATGAAGGTCTCGATGAAGTAGTAGCCGTGGTCGTACCCGGGGTGGCGGCGCAGTTGCAGCGGTTGCCCGGCTGCGGCGCACGCGGCCGCGAAGTCATCCGGGTACAACTGTTCTGCCAGGAATTTGTCGGCCTCGCCCTGATCGATCAGGATGCCGCGCGGGAAGGGGCACGACGCCTGCCGCATCAACTGCGTGGCATCGTGCGCTGCCCAGGCGGTGCGATCGTCCCCGAGATACCCGGTGAATGCCTTGATGCCCCACGGGCACACAGACGGATGCGCAATGGGCGCAAACGCAGACACCGAAGCAAAGCGTTCCCGATGGCGTAGCGCCAGCGTCAACGCGCCGTGGCCGCCCATCGAGTGCCCAAAGATGCCAATGCGCCCGGCCGCCACCGGAAAGACCACGCGCGCGATGTGGTGCAGTTCGTCGGCGATATAGCTTTCCATGCGGTAGTGCTCGCGCCATGGCGCCTGCGTGGCGTCCAGATAGAAGCCGGCGGCAATGCCGAAATCCCAGCTGTCGGTTTCGCCGGGGGCGTTCGCGTCGCGCGGGCTGGTGTCGGGCGCGATGAGGATGAGCCCCTCGCGTGCTGCCACGCGCTGCGCACCGGCCTTGATGGCGAACGTCTCTTCCGTGCACGTCAGGCCCGCCAGATAGAACAGCGCGGGGCAGCTCGTGCCTGCCAGCGCCTGGGGCGGCAGGTAGACCGAGAAGCGCATCGGCAGCCCGATCGCCGTCGAGGCATGCCGATAGAAGCGCTGCACGCCACCAAAGCAGGCGTGTTCGGAAAGCAGTTCAAGTGCCGGTACCGGGATCGTCATCGCGTGGCTCCATCACCAAGGATCAATACAACACGACCGAACGGATCGATTCACCGCGCTTCATCAGCTCGAAGCCTTCGTTGATGCGCTCCAGCGGCAGCGTGTGCGTGATGAGGTCGTCGATGTTGAGCTTGCCTTCCATGTACCAGTCGACGATCTTGGGCACGTCGGTGCGGCCGCGGGCGCCGCCGAATGCGGAGCCCTTCCACTCGCGGCCGGTCACGAGCTGGAACGGGCGCGTGCTGATCTCCGCGCCGGCTTCGGCCACGCCGATGATGATCGATTGGCCCCAGCCCTTGTGGCAGCACTCAAGCGCCTGGCGCATGACCTTCGTGTTGCCGATGCATTCGAACGAGTAATCCGCGCCGCCATCGGTGAGCTGGATGATGTGATCGACCACGTTCTCCACATCGCTCGGGTTGATGAA
The DNA here is from genome assembly GCF_056280165.1 of Ralstonia sp. 110700041-2. Classification (NCBI taxonomy): domain Bacteria; kingdom Pseudomonadati; phylum Pseudomonadota; class Betaproteobacteria; order Burkholderiales; family Burkholderiaceae; genus Ralstonia; species Ralstonia sp. 110700041-2. The sequence continues at coordinate 88,041 of NZ_JBSFAI010000013.1, forward strand.
ATGCGTCATGCCGAATTTGCGTGCCATCGCCTCGCGTGCGGGGTTCAGGTCCACGCCGATGATCTTGTCTGCGCCCACCATCTTCGCGCCCTGGATCACGTTCAAGCCGATGCCGCCCAGACCGAACACGACCACGTTGGCGCCCGGTTCCACCTTGGCCGTGTAGACCACCGCGCCCACGCCTGTGGTGACGCCACAGCCGATGTAGCAGACCTTGTCGAACGGCGCGTCGGGGCGGATCTTTGCCAGCGCAATCTCCGGCACCACGATGTGATTGGCAAACGTGGACGTGCCCATGTAGTGAAACAGCGGCTTGCCATCGAGCGAGAAGCGCGACGTGCCGTCCGGCATCAGGCCCTTGCCCTGCGTGGCACGAATGGCCTGGCACAGGTTCGTCTTGCGCGACAGGCAAAACTTGCACTGGCGGCATTCCGGCGTGTAAAGCGGGATCACGTGGTCGCCGGCTTTCAACGATGTGACTCCTGCTCCCACCTCAAGGACCACCCCTGCGCCCTCATGCCCGAGGATCGCCGGGAAGATGCCTTCCGGGTCTGCGCCCGAGAGCGTGTAGTAGTCGGTATGGCAGATGCCGGTCGCCTTGATCTCGACGAGCACCTCGCCGGCACGCGGGCCTTGCAGGTCCACTTCTTCCACAGTGAGCGGAGCACCGGCTTTCCAGGCGATGGCGGCTTTGGTTTTCATGCGCATTCCTTTTTTTGAAGTGGAGCCTGCCCGACGTGGGCAGTGTAGGGAGGGCGATTGTAGAACGTTGCCTGCCCCGGCAACGTGACAACAACGTCATGTTCGACAAATCAGACTTCAGATTCTCTTACAACGGCCGTTTCTTGTGCGACGGCAGGCCGACAGGGCCGCGTGCCGCATGCCTTACATGGTGGAACCCCTGCCATGGGCGTCGTAGTAGGAAACCATACCGTGCTTGCATCCATCCGTACTCGCATTTTGCTGACCTGCGTTGCCATCGTGGTCGGCGCATTGACCTTTGCCGGCGGTCTCAACTATCTCGTGACGCGCTCGTACAACGACGAGTCCATCCGCCAGAACCTGCAGTCCGTCGCGCGGGGCCACATCGCTGGCATCGACGACTGGGTGGCGTCCAAGACGCAGATGATGGTGTCGCTGCAAGACGTGGCGGTGTCTGCCGATCCGATTCCGGTCTTCAAGGCCGTGCACAAGGCTGGCGGCTTCATTAACGTCTATGTTGGCTATCCCGACAAGTCGTACAAATTCTCGAACCCCGAAGGCATTCCGCCGACGTATGACCCGACCGCGCGCCCCTGGTACAAGCAGGCGGTGGAGGCGGGCAAGCCTGTGGTGACGCCGCCGTACGTGAGCGCCAGCACCGGCCAGCTCGTGGTGACTTTCGCAGTGCCCATTCTGGAAGGCGGCACGCTCAAGGGCGTGATTGGCGGCGACGTGGCAATGGACAGCGTGATCGCCAACGTGAAGGCCATCCATCCGACGCAGGCGAGCTTCGGTTTCCTCGTCAACGCTGCTGGCAAGATCGTTGCGCACCCGAATGACAAACTCACGCTCAAGCCGGCAACTGAGCTGGCGGCAGGGTTGAACGAAGCCACGCTGGCATCGCTGGCACAAGCCGAGAAGCCCGTGGAAGTGCCGGTGGATGGGGCGTCCAAGCTGCTCTACCGCCAGGGCGTGAAGGGCACCGACTGGGGCCTGGTGGTGGCGCTGGACAAGTCTGACGCCACCGCTGGCATGCGCTCGCTCGTGATGACGTCGATTGGCGCGCTGGTGGGCGTGGCCATCGTTGCAGCACTCATCGTCGGTGCAATGACGGCACGCGCGTTCCGCCGCCTGTCGATGATCCGCGATGCAATGGACGACATCGGCTCGGGCAGCGGCGACCTCACCAAGCGTCTGCCGTCGGACGGCGAAGACGAAGTCGCGCAGATCGCCCGTTCGTTCAATGCGTTTGCCGACAAGCTCACGGCGGTGATGCAGCAGATCCGCCTGGGCAGCGATTCGGTGCGCTCGGCAGCGCAGGAAATTGCCGCCGGCAACGCAGACCTGTCGCAGCGCACGGAAGAGCAGGCCAGCTCGCTGGAAGAAACGGCGTCGAGCATGGAAGAACTGACGAGTATCGTGAAGCAGAACGCCGACAACGCGCGTCAGGCCAGCCAGCTTGCCGTCACGGCGTCGGACGTGGCCACGCGCGGCGGCAACGTGGTCGGCCAGGTTGTGCAGACCATGGGCGGCATCAACGAGAGCAGCAAGAAGATTGCCGACATCATCGGCGTGATCGAAAGCATCGCCTTCCAGACCAACATCCTGGCGCTGAACGCGGCGGTGGAAGCCGCGCGTGCCGGCGAGCAGGGCCGCGGCTTTGCCGTGGTGGCCAGCGAAGTGCGCAGCCTGGCGCAGCGTTCGGCCGGTGCGGCCAAGGAAATCAAGGCGCTGATCAGCGATTCGGTGGATCGTGTGAGCAACGGCACGGCGCTGGTGGATCAGGCCGGCGTGACGATGGCCGAGATCGTCGATGCAGTGAAGCGCGTGACCGACATCATGGGCGAGATTTCATCAGCGTCGGAAGAGCAGAGCAGCGGCATCGAGCAGGTCAACCAGGCCGTCAACCAGATGGACCAGGTGACGCAGCAGAACGCCGCGCTGGTCGAGCAGGCGGCTGCCGCTGCGGAATCGCTGGAGGAACAGGCCCACAACCTGAACGAGGCAGTGGGGCAGTTCCGCTTGTCACACTAAGTGCATTAACTGCACCACGTTGTAGCGTTACGGGGCCGGGGCGGCGTTTGTTGCCTCGGCCTTTGCCTTGTCCTGCGCTTCGGCCAGCGCCACGTCGGCAGCTTGCGCGCGCTGCATGGCTGGCCGCGCCATGACGCGGTCAATGTAACCGCGCACCAGCGGTGTTTCCGGGATGAGCTTGAACATCGTCGTCCAGCCCAGCGCCGCACCCCACAGCACATCCGCCGCGGTAAAGCGCTCACCCAGCAGGTAAGGGCCTTTCTCCAGCTGGGCTGTCAGCGTGCCAAGCATGGTGTCGAAGTTGCCATACGGTGACATCGAATACGCTGCCGGTTCGCGTTTCATCGAGCGGTCGACGATGGCCGGCTCGAAGCACGCGCCGTAGAACGCCATCCAGCGCAGGTACGCACCGCGCAGCGGATCACCCACCGCCGGCGACAGCCCGGCCTCCGGATACAGCTCCGCCGCATACAGATACACCGCTACCTGCTCGGTGATGACCGCATCGCCGTGACATAGCGTCGGCACCTTGCCCAGCGGATTGATGGCAAGAAACTCCGGGCTCTTGTGCTGGCCGGTCGTCAGGTCGAAGGCATGCACCTCGTAGTCGGCGCCGAGTTCTTCGAGCAGCATGCGCGCGCCCCGCGAGCGGCTGCGTGGCGAGTGGTACAGAGTCAGGTGGCGGTCTTGCGGCATCGTCGTCTCCGATGTGCGGTGCCATGGGTGGATGACAGCTTGCCACTGTAGGCGGTCGATCCGGCTCCGTCTTGGAAAAATGCGCTGCGGCGGTGCATCATCGCGGCATTGTTTCCGCCGCTGCCGATTCCATGAACGATCTGCGTGACGTTGCCGGCAAGCCAGACACACGCGACTCCCGCCGCCTTGTGGGGAAGGCGCCTGCGGAGTATTGAGTATCGGCGCGCCAACCAGGCCTGGCGCGCCCAGCACATCAATCCGCCGCGAGCGCCACGTCTGGCGACGCAGGCGGGCGGTCCGCCATCACGCAGTTGCGCCCCGCCAGCTTGGCGGCATAGAGCAGATGGTCTGCCCGCCGCAGCAGCGGCTCCAGTTCGGGGCCATCCGCCGCGGGCGCTGCCGCCACGCCAAAGCTGGCCGTCATGCTGCAGGGCAGATCGGTGCCGGTGGGCACTGTCACCTCGGCAATGCGATGGCGCAGATGATCGGCCACCGCGCGCGCCTGCGCGAGGCTGTCCGCCCACACCATCACTGCGAATTCCTCGCCGCCGATGCGCGCCACCATGTCGGCGGACGGGCCTTCAGAGCGGCACAGTCTTGCAACGGTGCGCAGCGCTTCATCGCCCACGGCGTGGCCGTACGTATCGTTGATGCGCTTGAAGTGGTCGATGTCGAACATGATCAGTGCAATGAGCCGCGCCTTCGGCTGCGGCGATTTGCACATCGCGCCGGCGCGGTCTTCAAAGGCGCGACGGTTGAGCAACTGGGTGAGCGGGTCGGTCTCGGCCATGCGCGAGAGTTCCTGCATCAGGTGCGCGCGTTCCACCTCCAGCCGGCGGCGCTCGATGCTATTGATGCGCAGCACGCGGATCGCGTCGAACATCGCTCGGATCTCGCGCCGCGCAAAGTCGGTCGGGATGTGCACACTCAAGTTGCCTCGCGCAATCCCGTCGATCAGCCGCGTGGCGTTGACAAACGGCCTCACCACGTTGCGGCGGAACGAAATCATCATCCATGCCAGCGCGCCCAGCACCGACACCACGGCGCCTGCCGAGCCGATGAGCACCAGCAGCATCGCGCGCCGATGTTGGCGGATGTCGTCATCCGCCAGGCGCAGCACGATGTCGCGGAAATCCGTAGTGGCGCGCATGGTGGGCACGTAGCGCTCGGCAAATGCGGCGGGGGTGATATCGACGCCGCCGGGCTGGCTGGCCTTGGCGCGCACGGCAGCCACATAGCGCAGCCCGTCGCCGAAGTACTGGGCGCCGAGTGTGGCCAAGGCGTGCTGGTTCAGTGCCGAATGCGCACCTACGCGGGTCTCGATCATGCTGCGCAGCTGGTCAATACGGCCTTGCGTGCGTTCGATTGCAAGCTGCTCGTCAAACGTGAGCATGCGGTGCATAGCCAGCGCACCGGTAAAGCGCGAACCGAGCTGGCCCGCGTATTCACGTAGATCGGCCGACAGCCGCGCCAGCGTCAGGCAATTGAGCACGTCGGGATCGCCGCGCGTGATGTTGGCCGTGCGCGCGTTGACGATGGGCAGGAATTCCGGGATGACCGCGATCATGCGGTTCACGCCATCGGCCAGGTCGTCGCTGCTGCGTGAGCGCAGGGGCAGCGCGGTCAGCCGGTCGATGTTGGCGCGCGCGGCGGCCAGATGCGTCTGGGCGCGGCGCGCGGCCTTGATGTCGGTTTCGCAGCCTGGGCAATGTTCAGGGCCCAGCGCGTCGAGCAATTGGGCGACGTGTTCGTCGCTGACGGCGCGCATGCGTTGCAGGGCCGCGCTGCGCTCGGCCGGCACCGGCAAGTCTTCGCCGAGCACGCCGTTGGTCGGGCCGCGTTCGGCTGAAACCTTCTCCATGGCCAGCAACGTCATGCGCAGCACCTGGACGCTGCGGGCGGAATCGTCGGCACGGCCGTAGGCCAACCATGCGTAGCCCAGCAGCCAGCACGATAACGACAACACCGGAACGAGGACGATGGCGACGCTGGCGCCAAAGCGCCTGTCCATCGACGTTTCAGAAGACATGAACGGAGTGGTGGAACGTCTTGGCGGGCGGTTGGGCGGCCCGGAAGGCGGTTGCGAACGGGTTGCACAGGAGGTGCCGGCGCACGTTGCCGCGTGCAGTACACATTTCTGGCTAACGGCAGCATCGGAAGCTTCTTTACCGTGCCATTGGAGCCGCGCCACGAGCGCGGACTGCAAACAAATGCAAAAGGATTTTTTACGGAATATTCAGGCCGGAGCCCTGAAAAAAGGGCTGGGCGGCCGGGTTGTTGCCACGGCATGGCACGAGATGGGGCCGCGCGCATCTCGTGCCTGGATGAGCATCGAACGATTCGGGCGGGCCGACTACTACTTGACCGCCACCTCGGAGTGCACCACTTCCGGCGCCTTTGCGAAGAACGGGCCGACCAGCTTGCGCCATTCCTGGAAATCGTCGGACTCGCGAAAATCGACCATATGGTCTTCCACGGTGTTCCAGCGTACCAGCAGCACGTAGCTGGTGTCGCGCTCGACGATGTGGTGCAGCTCAGCGCCGTGGCAGCCCTTGGCGCGCGCAAACAGCGGCAGGGCTTGCTGGACGGCGGCTTCAAACTCGCGTTGCTTGCCGGCGAGAATTTCGATGTGGGCCATTTCGAATACCACGTTGTGCTCCGTTTGGTTGGATGGGGAGAAGACTATAGCCGGTATAGCTGGCAATCCTCGGTGCCATGGCGGGCCGGCATCGGGGTCGTTCGACAGTGCGGGCGCCAACCTTTGGTTGGCTTCGCAAGCCGTGTCCACTTGTGGGCCGCCCCTATGACAACCGCGACCGCGCGGGCATACTCGGATTCCATTGCCTTGGCCCGGATCCTGCTTGGGCCCTTCAGACGTCACCTCAAGCGAAAGCAATCCATGGATAGCGGAAACGACCACCAGAAATTCTTATACCTCCTGCTGTTCGCCGTCACGCTCGGACTCTGCTGGATCCTCTCGCCGTTCTTTGGCGCGGTGTTCTGGGGTGTCATCCTGGCGATCCTGTTCCAGCCCGTGCAGCGCGCGCTGGTTGCCCGCATGGGCAAGCGGCGCAATCTCGCAGCGCTCGTCACGCTCGCCCTGATCATCCTGATCGTGATCCTGCCCGTCATCTTTGTGGCGGCGACCATCGTGCAGGAGATCGGCGTTGCCTATCAGGAGATTCAGAGCGCGCAGCCGAATTACTCCCGGTACCTTTCGGAAGCGGTTCATGCGCTGCCGACGTGGGTGCAGCAGTTGCTTGCCAAAGCCGGTCTGACCAACATTGCCGGCATCCAGAAGAAGCTGGCCGATGGCGCCGCGCAGATCAGCCAGTTTGCCGCCACGAAGGCCCTGAGCATCGGGCAGAACACGTTCCAGTTCGTGGTGGGTTTTGGCGTGATGCTGTACATGGTGTTCTTCCTGCTGCGCGATGGCACGGAGATCGGCCGCCGCGTGCGCCGCGCGCTGCCGATGGACGAAGAGCACAAGCGCCTGCTGCTGAGCAAGTTCACCACCGTCGTGCGCGCCACCGTCAAAGGCAACATTGCCGTGGCGCTGGTGCAGGGCGCGCTGGGCGGGCTGATCTTCTGGATCCTTGGCATTGACGGCGTGGTGCTGTGGGGCGCGCTGATGGCGTTCCTGTCGCTGCTGCCGGCGATTGGCGCGAGCCTCGTGTGGATTCCGGTCGCGGTCTACTTCCTGATGGTGGGGGCGATCTGGAAATGCGTGATCCTCGTCGCGTTCTGCGGCGGCGTGATCGGCCTCGTCGACAACCTGCTGCGCCCGCTGCTGGTCGGCAAGGACACCAAGATGCCCGACTGGGTCGTGTTGATCTCCACCCTGGGCGGAATGGAGCTGTTCGGCATCACCGGCTTCGTGATCGGCCCGCTGGTCGCCGCATTGTTCATGGCCAGCTGGGACATCTTTGCGCGCGGGCAGAACGAATGATGCTTCGGCCGAATGGGCGGCGCGTCCCGCTCATATGCGCTCGAACCGCAGACCTGCGTGGCGGGTCAGGCGCTCGATAAAGCGTTCATCGAACATCGTGGCCGGCGTCCAGAAACCGCCCGGTCGCCCGATCTTGATGCCGTCTTTCACGTGGTCCAGCGCGAGGCTGGCAGCGGCCTGACCGAGCATCTTGCCGGTCGAGCCGTAGCCCGGGTCGCGATCGCCGCTCACCTTCACGCGCAAGGTGTTGCCTTGATCGGTTCGGCCGAACAGCCGCAGGTCGTAGCGGCCAGCCAGTTGCGCCGCCGGCGTGGGGCCTTCGCCGGGTTTGGGCAACAGAAAGCGCTGCATCACGATGCGAGCGGGCTTGATGACAATGCCCAGCATGAATGCACCCAGGCCGGCCACCATCGTCATGGCTTTCATGCGGCCGCTCAGGCCGTGCCCGGTGATCACAGCTTCGTCATAGAGGAATGGATTGCCATAGGCGTTGCCGGACAAGGCGTTGGAGCGGTGCACCACGCGCTCGTTGATGGCGGCCATGACAAAGGGCGCAATCCACGCATCGAAATCGGCATCGAACGCCGCGCCCCGGACAGAGCGCTGGCGCGCCGTGAAGCCGTGACCCTTGGGGCAGAGCGCATAGGGATCGGCCAGCTCCTTGCGCAAGGCGGGGTCGGCTGCGGCTTCCTGCACGACGTTGATCAGGCTGGCGATCGTGCCGCCCGATGCGCCGCCCTTTAGCGTCTTGACGCGCAACTTCACCTGCGTGGCGGGCGTCCCCCATTGCCGCATGGCGTGTTGCTGCAGGAAGTAGACGCCCATGTCCGACGGCACCGAGTCGAAGCCGCAGCAATGCACGATGCGCGCCCCGGACTGCTGCGCCGTCGCTTCATATGTGCCGATCATGCGCCTGATCCATTGCGTCTCGCCGGTGAGGTCGCAGTAGTCCGTCCCGCTTTCGGCGCAGACCTTGATCAACGGCTCGCCGTATAGGGCATAGGGGCCGACCGTGGACACCACCACCCGCGTCTGTGCGCACAGGGCCTGCAATTGCGCTTCGCTGGCAGCGTCCGCCACGATGATCGGAACGGACGCGCCTGCCGCACCCAGCGAACATTTGACCTCCTGGAGCTTCGCTTCGGATCGTCCGGCGATGGCCCAGCGCAGCGTTTCCGCATCCCCCGAAAAGTGTTCGGCCAGGTAGCGGGTCAGGATCTGGCCGACAAAGCTCGTGGCGCCAAACACGACAACGTCATAGTGAGGAGCGGGCATGGGGTCTTCCTTTTTGTTCCATCGTTCGGCAGCAAGCAATAGTGAAGGCGCCGGACCCGTCGAGCAACTCACGGCGCCGGCATCGCTCGACCTGGGCAGATACGCATCCGCCCGGCGTCAGTCCAGGCGTTCGCCAGCCTCCGGCACCTGAAAGCTTGTTTCACATTATGGAATTCGCCAGGAATTTCTCCTGCGTGGCCTTCCCGTTTGCTGAAAAACCATTCCGCATTGCAAAATAAGTTGTCTATCTCATTGAAAAATAAAGAAAAACTAACTCTTATGTCTTATATAAGACCTTGCTGCGACGCGTCAAAGCCGGCCTACAATAAATCCATGCTGCTCGCTTCGAATTCCGTAGCTGCACACGCAACCGATTCTTCTCAAACGCGCTTTATTTCCAGGAAATTGACATGGCCCAGTATCAAGACGACATCAAGGCAGTTGCCGGTTTGAAAGAGACCCACGGCAGCGCATGGAATGCGATCAACCCCGAGTACGCTGCCCGCATGCGTGCCCAGAACAAGTTCAAGACGGGTCTGGACATCGCCAAGTACACCGCCAAGATCATGCGCGCGGACATGGCTGCCTACGACGCCGATCCGTCCAAGTACACGCAGTCGCTCGGTTGCTGGCACGGCTTCATCGGCCAGCAGAAGATGATCTCCATCAAGAAGCACTTCAACAGCACCGAGCGCCGCTACCTGTATCTGTCGGGCTGGATGGTCGCTGCGCTGCGCTCCGAGTTCGGCCCGCTGCCGGACCAGTCGATGCACGAGAAGACTTCGGTCAGCGCGCTGATTCGCGAGCTGTACACCTTCCTGCGCCAGGCCGATGCACGTGAACTGGGCGGTCTGTTCCGCGAGCTGGATGCTGCCAAGGACGCTAACGCTAAGGCCGCCATCCAGGCAAAGATCGACAACCACGTCACGCACGTCGTGCCCATCATTGCCGACATCGACGCTGGTTTCGGCAACGCAGAAGCCACGTACCTGCTGGCCAAGCAGTTCATCGAAGCGGGCGCCTGCTGTATCCAGATCGAAAATCAGGTGTCGGACGAGAAGCAGTGCGGCCACCAGGATGGCAAGGTCACCGTGCCGCACGAAGACTTCCTCGCCAAGATTCGCGCCATCCGTTATGCGTTCCTGGAGCTGGGTGTGGACGACGGCATCATCGTGGCCCGTACCGACTCGCTGGGCGCAGGCCTCACCAAGCAGATCGCCGTGACCAACACGCCGGGCGACCTGGGCGACCAGTACAACGCGTTCCTCGACTGCGAAGAACTGTCGGCCGACCAACTGGGCAACGGTGACGTCATCATCAAGCGCGACGGCAAGCTGCTGCGCCCGAAGCGCCTGCCGAGCAACCTGTTCCAGTTCCGCGCTGGCACGGGCGAAGCGCGCTGCGTGCTCGACTGCATCACCTCGCTGCAAAACGGTGCCGACCTGCTGTGGATCGAAACCGAAAAGCCGCACATCGCGCAGATCGGCGGCATGGTCAAGGAAATCCGCAAGGTCATCCCGAACGCCAAGTTGGTGTACAACAACAGCCCGTCGTTCAACTGGACGCTGAACTTCCGCCAGCAGGTGTATGACGCGATGAAGGAAGCCGGCAAGGATGTGTCGGCCTACGAGCGCGGCCAACTGATGAGCACGGAGTACGACGACAGCGAACTGGCAAAGCTCGCCGACGAGAAGATCCGCACGTTCCAGGCCGATGCATCGCGTGAAGCCGGCATCTTCCACCACCTGATCACGCTGCCGACGTACCACACTGCCGCGCTGTCGACCGACAACCTGGCCAAGGAATACTTCGGCGACCAGGGCATGCTCGGTTATGTGGCCGGCGTGCAGCGCAAGGAAATCCGCCAAGGCATCGCCTGCGTCAAGCACCAGAACATGTCGGGCTCGGACATCGGTGACGACCACAAGGAATACTTCAGCGGCGAAGCGGCACTGAAGGCTGCGGGTAAGGACAACACCATGAACCAGTTCCACTGATTCACGGATACGGGTCTCGCCCGAAGCAGAACGCCAACCCATTGCGGGTTGGCGTTTTTTTTGGGGTGGGCAATTCCGACGCAATGCATTGCTTGAACCTGCCGTTTCGCGTCCACCCACAGGACGTTGCGCGCAGATGGGATTGATAACCAAAGCACATCAATCCTTCCGAAAATTGCACTTCTCGTTTGTCGGTCTCCCGGCGAACATTGCCAAAACGACAAGCGCCGTCCAACGGCGTATTCTTTTTTTTGGCTTCCAGGAGACACCTCGATGCACCCCCCGTCCAGCCTTTCGACCGGGCAATCCAAGGCCGCTGCGGTCTTCCGCGTCACCGCCGGGAATTTCCTGGAGCAGTTCGATTTCTTCCTGTTCGGCTTTTACGCCACGCAGATCGCCAACGTCTTCTTTCCGACCGAAAGCGAATTCGCCTCGCTGATGATGACGTTCGCTGTTTTTGGGGCTGGGTTCCTCATGCGCCCGCTGGGCGCAGTCGTGCTCGGCGCCTACATTGACGATGTCGGTCGCCGAAAGGGCCTGATCGTCACGCTGTCCATCATGGCAAGCGGGACCGTGCTGATTGCGTTTGTTCCCGGCTACGCCACGATCGGCCTGCTGGCACCGGCGCTCGTGTTGCTGGGGCGTCTCTTGCAGGGTTTCTCGGCGGGCGCGGAACTGGGCGGCGTATCGGTGTATCTGGCCGAGATGGCCACGCCCGGTCGCAAGGGTTTTTTCACGAGCTGGCAGTCCGCCAGCCAGCAGGTCGCAATCGTCGTAGCGGCGGGCCTGGGCTTCGCGCTCAACCAATGGCTGAGCGCACCGGCCATCGCCGCATGGGGATGGCGTGTGCCGTTTTTCGTCGGTTGCATGATCGTGCCGTTCATCTTCGTGCTGCGCCGTAATCTTGAAGAAACGCAGGAGTTCAAGGCACGCAAGCATCGTCCGAGCATGAAGGACGTACTCAGCACGCTGGTGCAGAACTGGGGCGTCGTCATCGCCGGCATGATGCTGGTGGCGATGACGACCACGAGCTTCTACCTCATCACGGTGTATGCGCCCACGTTCGGGAAGACGGTCCTGCACCTCAGCACGGCGGACAGCCTGCTCGTCACGCTCTGCGTGGGGGTGTCGAACTTCGTGTGGCTGCCGATTGGCGGTGCGCTCTCCGACAGGATTGGCCGTCGGCCACTGCTCATCGGCATGACGGTGCTGACCATCGCCACTGCGTATCCGGCGCTTTCGTTTCTCGCGCACGCGCCGAGCTTCATGAATATGCTGCTCGTGCTGCTCTGGCTGTCGTTCATGTACGGCATCTACAACGGCGCGATGATCGTTGCGCTCACGGAGGTGATGCCCGTGCAGGTGCGCGTTGCAGGGTTCTCGCTCGCCTACAGCTTGGCGACGGCGGTATTCGGCGGCTTCACCCCCGCCATCTCGACAGCGGCTATTCATATGACCGGCGACAAGGCGGCCCCTGGCTACTGGATGAGTCTTGCCGCCGTGTGCGCTCTCCTGGCGACGTTGACGCTCTATCGCCGCCGCGCGGTGACGTTGGCTCCGGCGCACTGACGCGCAGCACGTTCCGTATATTCACAAGCAACGCACGACTTGGCACGACCCTCACCATGAAGACTCTGTTCCTGAAACTCTGCGCAGCCGCGCTCGTCGCAACCTCGGCAGCTGCAGCTCACGTCCAGGCTGCCGAGCTGCACGTCATGAGCTCCGGTGGCTTTACCGCCGCCTATAAAGTGCTCGGGCCGAAGTTTGCAGCGCAGACGGGCAACACGCTCAACACCGCGCTTGGACCGTCGATGGGCAAGTCGCCCGAAGCGATTCCGAATCGGCTTGCGCGCGGCGAGCCAGCGGACGCCGTCATCATGGTCGGCTACGCACTCGACGATCTGATCAAGCAAGGCAAGGTCATCCCGGAATCGCGCGTGGAACTTGCCGATTCGCGCATCGGCATGGTGGTTCGCGATGGCGCAGCAAAGCCCGACATCAGCTCGCCTGAGGCCCTCATGCAAGTGCTGCTGCATGCCAAGTCGATTGCCTACTCGGACAGCGCAAGCGGCGTGTATATCGAGCGCGAGTTGTTCAAGAAGCTCGGCATTGAAGAGCAGGTCAAGGCGAAGGCGAAGATGATTCCGCGCATTCCGGTGGCGTCGGTGGTGGCCACGGGCGACTACGAGATCGGTTTCCAGCAAGTCAGTGAGCTGCTGCCGGTGCAGGGCGCCACCTTTGTCGGAAAGATTCCGGAGTCGCTGCAGTCGGTCACACGCTTTGCGGCGGGCATTCCCGTTGGGGCACCGCATCCGAAGGAAGCCAAGGCGCTTCTCGACTATCTTGCTTCGCCCGGCGCTCAGGCAGACGTGAAATCGACTGGCCTCGATTCGGTACTTGCGCGTTGAGGCACGGCGCCCGCGTGGCATGGCAAGCGCTGCTGGCTATGCATCGCTTGCCATCATGCCGCTGCGCTTCGCTTCAATGATCATCCGGTGAAATTCCTCCGCGGCTGGTGTAAGCGCCCGGCCGCGCCGCTTCACGATGCCCACGCGCCGGTTCACCACCGGCTCCACCAGCGGCACGCTCGTGAGAATCGGGTGCTCATGCCCAGGCATGGCCATCGATGGCACCGCAGCGACACCCAGCCCCGCTTCCACCAACCCCAGCATGGTCGTGACGTGCCGCGTCTCGCAGACGCTTGGTGCACGCGGGGCGACGGCCGACAGCGCCTGATCGAGCAGCAGGCGGTTACCGGAGGTCTTGTCCACCGACACGTATTCGTGCGCGTAAAGCTCCTTCCATGTCACGCGCTTCTTGCGGGCGAGCGGATGATCGCGCCGGCATGCTGCAACAAACCGCTCCTGCAGCAGCATCTTGAACTCGATCTCGGGCTCTTGGCTGCCCATGAAGCTCACGCCAAAATCTGCCTCGCCGCTGATGACGGCCCCCAGCACTTCGTTTGCGCTCGCATCGAGCAGCTTGACCCGGATGCGTGGAAAGCGGCGGTGATAGTTCGCAATCAGGTTCGGCAGAAAGTAATAGGCCACCGACGGCACGCATGCGATGGTCACCTGCCCGAGGCGGCTCGATGAAACGTCGCGGATACCGAGCAGGGCGACGTCGAGATCGTCGAGCAGTTGTTCAGCGCTGCGGGCAAACACGCGGCCGACGGTGGTGAGTGTGACGCTGCGGGTGGTGCGCTCAAACAGGGGCACGCCGAGCGCGCTTTCGAGCTTGTCGATCCGGCGGCTCAACGCGGGCTGGGAAATGCTGATCGCCTCGGCGGCCTTCCGGAAGTTGCCCAACTCCACCACCGCGCGGAATGCCTGCAAGTCCGTCAAATCGAAATTGATGCCCACAGGCCAGCCTCCACATCCCAGATACGCAGCATTTTGCGCGATTTATCACGGGGTGACACGTCTCCAGCGGCCCGCGGCGTGGCCCGCCCAGTTAGATGCTGTGCACCGACTCGGCAGGCCGCGGCGGTACGTTCTACTGGGACGAGAACAACGTCAACACGCCCAATTTCCATCAGTCGCAAACGAGCTACCTGGACTACCGGACGGCGTTGGGCAATGGACTGCCCATTCTGTGGTGGCAGACGCCGCTGGGTATGCCGTCCAGCACGCCGGGCGGCACCAACCAGCACTACCGCGATAACCGTGTCGATTACATGCTGCGCAATACGCAGGAATACGGCAACGGCCATACCTTTGCCAATTGTCTTTGGCTCGGGCGGCACGTACCAGACGACGATCAACACCGACGGTGGCCAGTTCGCGCGCCTGCTCGGTCTGTATGTCGGCGGGGCCGGGGCCACGCTGCAATAGTCCGGTATGTGACGCTCATGCGAGGCTAGGCAACCGTGGCGTAGTCAACGCGATTCCGCCCTTTGCGCTTGGCTTCGTAGAGCGCATCGTCCGCCGCTTTGGTCAATGCGTTCGGCGATGCGAAGCTCGAGCGCCGCGCGGTAGCGCAACCGATGCTCACGGTGAAAGGGGCCAAGTCTGCGTTGCCGGTGCCGGCGTGGGCTCCTTCCACTTCGGCACGAATTGCTTCGGCGATCCGCGTGGCACCCGCTTCGCCCGTATCGGGCAACAACACCACGAATTCCTCTCCGCCGTATCGGGCCGCCAGGTCGCCGCGTCGTCGCGCATGCTTGGAAATGCACTGGGCGAGGTACTGAAGCGCGACGTCGCCCTGAGCATGGCCGTGCTCGTCGTTATAGCGTTTGAAGTGATCGGCATCGACAAAAAGCACGGATAGCCGACTGTCATTCCGTTGCAGGCGATCCCACTCATTCTCCAGTGCGACATCCAGGGCGCGCCTGTTCTTCAGCCCGGTGAGCGGGTCGGTTTGCGTCAGCTCACGCAGGTGGTTTTCCGCCATCACGCGGCCCCGCAGCGCAAAAGCCAGGAGCCAGACACCTGCGCAGAACGCAAGACTCACCGACAGCGACGACAACCCTACGATCCATGACAGCCGCTGCCAGGCTGCAAGGGCATCGCTCATTGCCGGGGCCACCACGGCGATGAAGGGGGTGCCCGGCACACGTTGAAACGTATAGAGGCGCACCACACCATCGCTGGCCGACGGTGCTACATAGAAGCCGGACTCCTGATTCACCATGCGCGGGAACGTCAACGATTTGTTGAGATCGGGTGCCCGAGCCGCGCTGGGCGGCGGATTTCTCGCCAGCAGCGTGCCGTCGGTGCGCACGATGGCCGTAACGCCGCGTGGCCCCACATCGAGCTTTTCAAGAAGCTGCTTGAAGTAATCGAGGTCGATTGCCACCAGTGCGGTGCCCGCAAACGTCCCATCCCGCCGGTCCATCCTTCGGCTCAGCGCGATGGCCTCCACGCCTGCGCGTGACCGGGCCTTATAGAAGCCGGACACATAAAGGCCAAGGTTTGCGTGCTCGCGATGGACGATAAAGTAGTCGCGGTCGCTGAAATCCCAGCGGTGGGTCAAGGAGCAGCATCCGTCAACGAGTTGGCCCTTGTCGTCGGTCACGCCCATGCCGGTGACATACCGGGCAGAGGCCGTCGGGCTGAACAGCAGATCGTGCCGGACCTCCGGATCGAGGTTTCGGATGCCGGGCTTGTCGAGTGCGGCGATCAGCGTCTGCAGCGACTGATCTGCCGATTCAACGGTGCGCGAAATGTGGCTGGCCAGAACGGCAGCGACATTCTTCGAGGTGTCGTGTGCGTGCTCGATGGCCGTTTCGCGGTTTGCCCAAAGGGTCAGCACGCTGATTGCCAGGACAATGAATGTGAGCAGCGTCCCCAGCGCACCAACAACAAAGGGATGGTGGCCTGCCGATGTGGCCAGCCGTCGGGCGAGGGGGCGAAGGTGCATGTCGTGGTCTTGGGCGACGACAAACCGCACCTCAGCCTGGTCGACGAGGCATCGGGCGATCGATCTTTGGGACGGTTTGGATGCGTGTGGGGCACGCCGTCACCGCTGGTTATCGGCACAAGACACCCAAACTGCAGCCCAGCGAGCGGTTAACGTGGCTCCCGCTCAGCGCAAGGGCGCGGAAGAGGGCAGGCGGGCGTCAGTGCCCCCGCCTGTCGCCTGCCCCGCCCCGCGCGCGGCTCACTGCGCAAGCGCCGCAGCGAAATCGCGATACGTGCCCAGCGGCCGCCCCAGAATGCTGGTCAGGCGCTCGACATCGCCGCCCTGCGGCACCATGCCGTCGCTGACATAGCGTTCGGCCATCAGGCGCATCTCATAAGCCATCCATTTGGGCAGGAAGTTCGTCAGGTTGCTCTCGAATGCGGTCGGGTCGTCGCCGCCGTAGGCCACGGGGCGGCGGAGCGTTTCTGACCAGATCGAGGCCAGTTCGGGGCCCGTCAGCGTATCGGGGCCCACGAGGTTGATGGTCTCGATCGGCAACTTGCCAGGTGCCGCGTCCCGGCGGATCAGCTCGATGGCCGCGACTTCTGCGATGTCGCGCGTGTCGACCATCGCGACCCCCTTGCTGCCGATCGGCATCGGGTAGACACCATGGTTGACGATGACGTCCTTGACCATGTGCTCGTTGTCCATGAAGTAGGCCGGACGCAGGATGGTGGCGCTGAAGCCTATCTGCTCGATCATGCGTTCCGCGCCGGACTTTACCGCAAAGTGCGGCACGTTCACGAAGCGCTCGGCATGCATGACCGACAGGTAGACGACGCGCTCAACGCCGGATTCGCGGGCAACGTTCAGCGCAATGAGCGCCTGGGTGAATTCGTCCCCCGCGACAGCGTTGAGCAGGAAAAGCGTCCTGACGCCGACGAAGGCGCGCCGAAGCGAGTCGAGATCCAGCATGTCGCCTTGCACGACGTTCACGCTTGCGGGGAAGTCGGCTTTGGACGGGTCGCGGACCAGCGCGCGTACGTCCGCACCGCGGTTGACGAGTTGGTTGACGACTTGGCGGCCAACGCGGCCGGTAGCACCAGTAACGAGGATGGTCATGATGTTCACTCCTTGAGTGGGTTGGGTTCCCAGTCAAGGTAGATGATCCATGTGTGGTCCGGAAGATGCTATAAATGGACAGGGTATCTCACTGGTGGGACACATGGATTTGCTTGCGCTTGCCGATTTCAACCTCGTCGCCCGACATGGAAGCTTTGGCGAGGCCGCCCGCGCGACGGGGCGTCCGAAGGCCACGTTGTCTCGCAGGGTCTCGGAGCTGGAGGGCAGTCTCGAACTTCGATTGTTCGAGCGCGGATCGCGCGGGCTCAAGCTCACCCAGGAAGGGCAGGCGCTGTACGAGCGCACGGGCACGCTGCTCGCCGAGATTGCGGAGACGGCCGCCGCAATTGCATCAGGTAGCGAACGGCCACGAGGGCGTTTGCGCATCAGCGCGCCCATGCTGTTTTCGCAGGTGGCCATGGGCAAGCTGGTGGCCACGTTCGCGTTGAAATATCCCGAGGTGCAGTTGGAGGTGACCACAGAAGACCGTGGCGTCGACATGATCGAAGAAGGATATGACCTGGTGATCCGAGTCAACCCGGACCCGGACGAAAGCCTGATCGGACGAGTGTTCTTGCGTGATCGCCTTGTCGTTGTGGCAACGCCGGAACTGGAGCGGCCCTCCGGCAAGGCTGTCGTGCCGGCCGTCCTTCGCGGCGCGGGCACAGGAAGCGCCGCCTGGGACGTCACCGGGCCCTACGGAAAGTCCCGCATCGCGATCCGGCCGGTCGCGCAGTTGTCGTCGCTGATCATGGTGCGCGACACGGTGCGGCTTGGTGTGGGGGCCGCTTGCCTGCCGGTGTCGCTCGTGGCCCACGATCTGGAGGCCGGCACGTTGGTGCATTGGGGCGATGTGGACGGCCCCGATATCGCGCTATGGGCGCTTTACCCTTCCAGGCGGTTGCTGAGCGCCCGCGTTTCCGCTTTTCTCGAGCACCTCAAAGATGCGTTCCCGACCGGCACGCCCCAAGAGCTGGCGGCCTATATGCATTCCTCACCATAGGAATATCCGGCGATAGAGCCTCGGAGTTTCCGCGCATTTCCGGCAATGGGCCATGCGCGATATCTTCCGCCTCGGTGTGGTTCAGTCCGAGCATGCGCAGCAGTGCCGATGCCGCCGGCTCCGATTGCGCGTCGATTTGCACGCCTGCCGCCACGGCGGCGAGGACAGTGCTGCCAACCGAGATCAGGCTAACAGGCGCGACTGTGCCTCGCGTTTGCGACGCGGCCCACGCGGCTCTTTTTCTTCAAGGGCGGTGGCCGCCGGCGTTGCCGCTGCAGCGGCTGTGGCGTGTCGTAGGAGTTTGCCAAGAACTGGACGCTGGTCGGCACCGTCGCCTATCTGCCGCGCAAGACCACATCGACCATCACGCTGCGCAGCCAGGAAGGCCAGGTACTGGCCGTCCACAAGACGGAAATCGACGTGAAGCCCGTTGTCTTCAGCCTGAACGTTGGATACCGGTTCTAGCGGATCGAGAAACCTCGGGGTGGCCAGGCACGCCGGCCCATCTCTGCGTGACTACGTCAGGGAATGCAACTACTGGGAATGCATGGAGCGACCAGGCACAAAGCCATCGATGATGTCTTCGGCCATCTTCGCAGCCGCACGTTTTGCCGTCCCGATGTTGTCCCATTGGGTTGCCGGCAGTGGGAAGATTCGGGAGCGCTCCGTGCTCGGCGGCTCCCCTTCCTGACAAATCAGCACAGAAGCGCTGTAAGACCGATCCGGACGCCGTTCATGCCATTCACGAGGCGGATCGAATAGATAGATCAGGGGGTAAACATCGAACCCCTTGTAGCGGCAAGTCGGATAGGCGTCCACAGCAATCTCCGTAGAAAGGGGTGGCTCCACTGTACGCGCATTCCGCTCGCTCCATCGAACTATCCACGAACAACCAAATGTGGACGGGGCGGCTTCAGCGTGCTACGTGATCCAGCAGGTCTGAGCTCGCCCTCCCAGGGTTGCACGCGCATATCCAGGGTATGGTCCCCCTGTGCCGTTTTCGCGTGGAGGCTGTCTCGGATCACTTGCCCGATGGCCAGGCGACACAAGGTTTCAACGCTGGCCATGGCTGCGGACGCCAGATCCGGAGCGCTTGCCAACACCCTGAAGGACCGCCTTCCTTCACCCACGAAACTGGTGAACTGCACGCAGTTCGGCTGCCCATCGCGGATGAAGCCAACCGTGATGGAATACGCCATGCTCTTTGCCGCTCCGGGAAGGGTGCAGAGAAAGCTGGTCTTATCGGATGCATGAGTCATCTTGTTTCCTGGCTGGTCATGCAAGGAACACGCCTCGCCAACTCAGTATCAAAAAGAGCCACGGGCCACAGAAATACGTCGCGCGTATTACAGAGACGCCACCGATTCGCCGGGTATCAAGCCATTGATGACGTCCTCGCCGAACTTCAGCGCGCCCCGCCGTGCGGTCCCGACATTCTCCCAAGCGGTCGGTGTCATTTGAAAAACGCGCGAGTGTTCGGCTCCAGGTTGATGACCTGCGCGGCAGATCACCACGGATGCGTTGAACGTACGGTCGAGGCGCTTGCGCGGCCATGACTGAACCGCCTCAGTCCTGTACACCAATGGATACAGGTCGAAACCCTTGTACGTGGCTGACGGGCTTGCATTCATGAATGGCTCCAACCGATGGTGGGCGTGGTCGACACCCCGGCGGGGCATCGACAGTGATTGTGATCGGCAACCCGCTGATTGGCCTGGTCGGCTATGACGCCACCCCAAGATGATCGACGGTGATCACGAGCATTCGATCTCCACGGTCCGCTTGGGCATGCATGCCCAACTGCGCCCGCAGAAAGCGGTCAAGCATGCACTGCAGCTGACAAAGGTCTTGCTGATCTGCGTGCATCAACTGATTCATGACATCGTGCGTGAATGCGATCGTCAGCGTTCTCACACGCCAGATACGGCTGTCGAACTCAGGCACCTGCCAGTTTGCCGCCAGCACACTCGGCCCGGAGTGCCAGGTTCGCACGTCCTGCCCGGTAATTTCATCCAGCACCGGTTTGGTAAATGCGACAAGGTCGAGCATCACGGATCTCCATGACTTACATCGCGAGTCGCGAGCATCAACAGGCAAGTGTCCGTGTGCGGAACAGGCGAGGATGACAGCGTGCAGGGCTTGGTCCAGGGCAGGAGGCGCTCCCGAGCGCCGTGATCCTAAGTGCGGGTAACTTTGCTTTCGTACTCACGGAAGCAAGAACTGGAGCGCCGCGGTCGGTGCCCCACTGTACTCCCATAAGTACACGGTGGCGTGACGATCTTTCGAAGTGCCGCGTGGCATGCTGCGCGCGCTCAGTGGTGGGGCAAGCTGAGGCGATAGGTAATAGGTCAATCTCCGCGCTCCGGGGCATGTCGTTCAAGACGAGCAGCGATTGCGAGAAGCTGTTACTATGCGCAATCTTTGCCTGTCGTTCGAATGTTCGAATAGATCGGGCTGGGTGCACAGCAAGAAAACAGACAAAACGCTGACCACCCGTCGGGCGTACACCCGAATCACCTTGGGCCATGCGGCCCATCACCTATCTGACCGGCGGTTTATCCGCTCCGTACGCAGCGCGCATGTACTAGGCGTGCCGGCCTACGCAAGTACGGTCACCTCGTTTCCAATCGCTTGCGCCATGCATTTGTATGCATGCACCAAGGCGTTGGCCTTACCCATCGTGGCGTAGCTCATCAGCAGGAACTGGTTTGCCCAGGCGCTCCACGCCTGCATCAGCTCTCGCCCGAACCTAGCACTGTATTGAACAAAGTCGACTCCCCGTACACGGTATCCGTGTACCCAATTGAACAAGAACCCGGCGTCTGGTTTGCCACCTATCTCATCAATGAGTACAGAGATGGCACGGAACGCCTCCTCGCCAACGTCTCGATGCGCCACAACGTACATGGCACCGAAGCACTCGCGAGGAATGCGGCGCGGCTTGCCGGAAGAGCAGCCATCGCACGTCTGACGCACCGTCACAAGAACTGAACCACGCAAGCCGCCTTGGGCGGCTTTTTCGCTTGCGGCAACGGCAGGCGCAACCCCGAAGTCAAAGGGAAGGAAGTCACCATGTTTGCTAGCGAAGAATGGGAAGAACTGCATCTGACGCCCGAGGGCTGGAAAGATGGCAGCTATCGGCACGTACCGGGCGACCCCGTCATGATCGAACCGCCTGCCAATGATGTGTTGACGGTGCGTAGGCATGTGGCTGCAGTCTATGGTGGCCCGTCGCGCGTGACGGAAGACAGAACGCCGCGCACCGATGACATGGGCCAGATCGAGCAGTTGCTGTTGAAGTACGGCGCTCCTGTCTTTGGCGTCTAGTCCAAAGGCGATGCAGCGGAACGCATCGCAGCCCAATGCCTGGGCATTAGCCCTAGCGCTCGCGCCATATTCAGTCCACGTTATTTGAGAAAGGAGTTGGCATGACACTCTGCCGCGCTTGCCTTGCCATTGAAGTCCACCGACTTGGTGCGTCAGGCCATGCTTTCTTAAGGATCACCGACACCCAGCGCATCAAGGCATCCAAGACCGCTGCCGTCACGGTGAGCACGTTCGCATGCCGCACGTGCGGCGCCAGCTGGACCTATCGCGAAGGGAAAAACGTGCCTAATCCGGGATGGTCGCTTGATCACTAGGCGTCTTCATTGCCGGCGCCTTTGCGCCAGGCATCGCCTCGCTCTTCTCCTGCGCGCCAAGGCTCGCGATCAATGAGGCGCATTTGTGCCTCGGTCATGGAAGGCCAAGAGTCGATGTCGAACCCCTGACGGCGGCGCGCGAGCCTCAAACAGTCGTATTCCACCGTCCTCAACGACTTGCAAGCCTTCGTGGCCGTGGCACGGGAGCGCAGTTTCACCCGCGCTGCGGCGCAAATGGGGCTGTCTCGCTCAGCGCTGAGCCATGCGATGCATGCCCTGGAAGCGCGGCTGGGTGTGCGGCTACTGACGCGCACTACCCGCAGCGTTTCCACTACGGAGGCCGGTGCACGGCTACTGGAAGCGGTGGCACCCCGGCTCGATGAGATCGGACTGGAGCTCGGGGCCCTCACTGCACTGCGAGCCAAGCCTGCGGGCACCGTGCGCATCACGGCCCACGACCACACCATCACCACCGTGCTCTAGCCTCGGCTGCTGCCCTTGCTGCGAGACTATCCCGACGTCCATGTCGAGTTCAGCGTGGACTACGCATTCACAGATATCGCTGCGCAGCGCTTCGACGCCGGCGTGCGCGTAGGAGATCGCGTGGACAAGGACATGGTGGCCGTGCGTCTCGCGCCGGGGCAGGGCATGGCTGTGGCGACGTCACCTGGCTAAATGGCGGACAAACGACTTCCCGCCAGGCCGCACGAACTCACCGAGCGATGGGCTTCGCCTTCGTGCCCCTGGACACCATGCAGCCCCATATCGATGCGGGCCTATTGGTACCGGTGCAGCAGGACTGGTGGCTGTCGTTTCCGGGCAACGACCTGTACTACGCCGCAGACACGTCTCGCCGGCGCTGGCTCTGGTGATCGAAGCCCTGCGATGGCGGGAAAGCGAAACTGACGCTACAGGCTAGCTGATCATGCTCGCCTGTTCGCCAGAATCTTCTGTCTGGCTTCGTCCAGCTCGTCGGCAACGCGATGCGTGATCACGTACGTGAGGCAATTCGGCTAACCGGATGCTGTTCATTGCAACGGGTCAAGGGATCTACCCCGCTCATGCATTGGAGGGTGCAGCCGCGCGCACGATGCAAGCAAGGCAAGGCTGATTGCTCGCCGAGGCCACCGGGCATCTGCCCCGCTTTGGCGTGATCTCCTAACTGCACGCCAGCGCTACAACGACGCCCCGCCACACATCACGATCTGCTGACCGGTGATGGCGCCGCCGTATTCGCTTGCCAGGAATGCCGCCATGGCGCCCACTTCTTCGGGCGCGATGAACCGGCCGATGGGCGGCATGCGCGGCGGGGTGTGCGCGCGTGCAGGGTCGTGCAGGAACGGTGTATCCGTCGCGCCGGGCGCAATCACGTTGACGGTGATGCCGCGCGGCGCCAGTTCGGCGGCCCACGAACGCGCCATACCCACGAGGGCCGCCTTGGTGGCGGCGTACTGGCTGCGCGTTGGGGCGCCGTTGGCCGTGCGGCTACCGATCAAAAGAATGCGGCCGCCGGCCGGCATGCGCTGCACGAGTCTGTCTGCGAGGAAGGCGGCGGCATCGACGTGCACGCGCCACATCGCCTCACCATCGGCGGCGGAAAGCTCGCCCAATGGGGCTGTGCGCATGAAGCCGGCAGCATGCACAAGTGCGTCAACTGCGCCCAGGCTGTCGCATACCTTGCCCAACCGCGCGAAGTCCGTCACATCCACCTGTGCGATCTCCAACCCTTCGACCGGCTCGGCGGGCGCGGTCCGGCACAGGCCTGTCACGCGCCAGCCGTCGGCCAGCAGGCGCTCTGCAATGGCGCGGCCGATGCCCGAGGAGGCGCCAGTCACGATGGCATGACGGGCGGCAGCGGCTTGCGGTGCGGGGCGGGTTGGCATGCTTAGTCCAGCGGCGCGATTTCCACGTCGACCTCGTCGCGTTCGTGGAATGGCTCCAGTTGATCGGGCGATGCACCGTTGTCGGTGATGAGCGTCCAGGGTCGTTCGATAGGCGTCCAGTGCTGCTGGGTGGCGCGCCCGAGCTTGTCCGCCGTGGCCAGCACGATCACCTGCGCGGCCTGACGGATGACGCATTCCTTCAGATACGCCTGATCGGCCGACGCTTCACACAGGCCGTTGGTGGCGACCACGCCGTCGGCGCTCAGAAATGCCTTGTCGACACTCACGCGGCCGAGCGACAACTGCGCGAGCGGCCCAAGCGTGCTCATGCTCGACGGGCGCACATCACCGCCGATGAGCGTGACCGGGATGCCGCCAGCCGCCAGCGATGTCACGACCATCAAGTTGTTCGTGACAACGTGGATCTGCTTGCCGGACAGGTGACGCGCCAGTGCCGCGGTGGTCGTGCCGCCGTCGAGGAAGATGGTGTCGCCGTCGGCGATGTGTGCTTGCGCGAGGCGGGCAATCGCTTCCTTCTGCTCACGTGCGCTGCTGCGGCGCTCTTCCAGCGGGGCTTCGGGTTCGTGCGAACCGACCGCCGCCGCGCCGCCATACGTGCGCAGGATGCGGCGATCGGAAGCGAGCGCGCGCAGGTCGCGGCGCACGGTGGCTTCCGACATGCCGAAGTGCTCGCACAGTGTGGCGACGTCGTTCATTCCGCCCAGCACGGCTTTCAGCATGGCCTCGCGGCGCTTCGTGACTTTCATGTCTGCAAATATCCAACCGACCTCAGATGGGGAGCCACTGTAGCAAATCGGCCCCAAACGGGGTCAGCCGCGCACCCACGATTCGTCAACCGTCACGTATTTGATGCGCTGGCGGAAATAGGTAAAGGCGATGTGCAGCGCGCCGTCGTTCCCTTGCACGATGGAGGGATACGAATACTCGCGGTTGCGCTGGTCGGCAGAATTGTTGGTCATGCAATAACCGTCGCCAATTTCAATGTTGCGGCGGCGCCAGGTGTGGCCACCATCTTCCGAGATGGCCAGCGACAGCGGCGCACGCGGGGCGCCCCAGAAAGCGGTGCCCCGCGTGGATGCCTGCTGGTCGCGCAGCTCGCCATGGTCTTCGGCGTCTTCAATGTCGTCGTACAGCGAGGTGCGTCGACCGGTGCTGTGCGAGGCATCGCTCTCGTTGTAGACCAGCGCGAGATGACCGTTTCGCAGTGCCACAAACTGGATCGACGAATTGTTGTTGGGCAGCGTTGTCGGCTGCGGTGCGCTCCAGGTACGGCCGTCTTGCGAGCGGCTGGCGTAGATATGATCTGCCCAGCGGCTGCGGTACAGCGCCAGCAGGCTGCCGTCGGCCAGCGTCTGCACGTTCATGTGCACGCAGCCGATGCTGTCGGGCACGTCGTGGCGGCTCCAGGTGCGGCCCTGGTCTTCGGAGATCATGACGGCGCTGATGTCGTCATTGCCGACCCAGCGTTCGCCTGGTTGCGTGCGGCACAGGAAGACCGGGCAGGCCCACGCGCCGTCGGGCAGCACGACGATTGGCTGGCGCACGAAGGTGCCGGCCTGGTCGAACAGCGTATCGATGGGCCCCCAGCTTCGGCCGCCGTCTGTCGAGATACGCCGGCGCACGATGGCTGTGTTCTGGTGTCCCGAAAGCTGCGCGGTGTAGATCAGCCAGAGTTCGCCGGTGGGTGTGGTGAACAGTACCGGGTTCTGCTCCGATCGTGTCGGGTCTTCCGATAGCTTGGTCGCAGGCTGCCATTCGGAGGTGCCTGCCGCCAACCGAGACAGGTAGATCGATACATCGGGAATGCCTTCCTGCGTGCCGCCAAACCACACGCACAGCAAGTCGCCGTTGGGCAGCGCGTGCAGGTTGGCCGCGTGGTTTTGAACGCAAGGTGTGGGCAGGAACGCTTCGCGGCGCTCGGCGTCGGTATAGGCAGCTCGCACGTTCGAATCGAAGGCGGCGTAGGCCGGAAGGGTGGCAGTCATGTTATGTCTCAGTTCAATGCTCGGTGTCTGGGGATCAATGCGCCGCGTTGTTTGGCTTGATGTTGGCGACGGGTGCGCTGGCCTGTGCAGGCTCAGCCGCGCGAAAGAGCAGCTTCTCGACCACCAGAACGAGGGCGGGCGTGACGAGCGCGATGTACATGTTGTCGACGCCGAACGGGTTGCCGAGCAGATACCAGATGGTGGTTGCAATCGCGGCCAGGATCAGGCCCGAAACGGCTCCACGACTGCTGTTGAAGAACGGCAGATAGATGCCGATGAGCGCAACGATGGACACCGACAGCCGCAGCGCCCGCGTGAAGAACGATAGCGCCAGGATTTGCGGCACGAACAGCACGAACACCAGTGGCAGCACGCCCACCGCCAGCGAGATCCAGCGTGTCATGCGCATTTCCTGCTCGGCCGACGGGCGATAGCGCGGCACATAGAAGTCGGTCACGATGAGCGAAGCAATGGCGAGAGCCACCGTACACACGCTCACGAAGATCGACGCCACCAGCGAAGTCGTTACCACGCCGGCCAGCAGCGGATGCATGTGTTGCAGAAAGACCGGTAGCGCATACAGGCTCTTGATGCCCGGGTACAGATACTTGGCGGCCACGCCGATGAAGCCCAGCGCAATCGAGATCGGCACGCACAGCACCGCCGCCATGAGCGAAGCCGAGCGGGCGGCTTCAGGGCTCTTGGTGGAAGAAATGGCTTGAATGATGAACTGGGTGGAGAAGATCGCCCCGGCCGAACCGATGATCCACGCGCCGATGGTGCCGCCGGACAGCGCACCCTTCCACGTGAAGTAGTGCTCCGGCATGGCCTGCGCCATCGGGGCAATGCCGCCAGAGAGCTTCCACGCCACCGCGACGATGATGCCGATGCCGACCACCTTGACCGCGCTGTGCACGATGGTCAGATACGCCACGCTCTTGAGACCGCCCCACACGAAGTAGATCGTGCTGACGGCAGCCGTGATGAGCGCCGCGATCGGAAGGTCGATGTGCATGACGGTGGAGATGGCCGCCGCGCCGCTGACATAGTTGCCCACGTTCACCAGAAACAGCGCGTAGATCATGATGGCCGACACCACCAGCTTGGCCGTGTTGCCGTACTTCTTGGCGATGAAGCCGGAGATGGTGAACTGCCCCGACGCATACAGACGCTTGGCCATGAACAGGCCAAACAGCAGAAAGCCGATGGCGGCGGAGATGACCGACCACGACGCTGCAATACCCACGCTGAAGGCTTCTTGCGAGGTGCCGATGGTCGACTTGGCGCCGATGTATTCCGACATCAGCAGCACGGCCACCACCACGGCCGGCATCGAGCGACCGGCCACCATGAATTGCTCGGAAGTGCGGCTGCGCAGCCGGATGCTGGCCACGCTGGTCACCACGATATAGACCACGACCATGGCGATGATCATGGTGGTGTCCCAGGTCGAAAACGAGGTCATCTTTTGTCTCCTGATTCTTGAGCGAATGGCTCCGGCCAGCCCGGCGTGTCTCCGTCGGGTCAGGCATTGCGCGGGGGCGCTACATCAATTCGTGCTGCATGGATGGGATGTCAGGCCGCACGTACGGCTTGCGGGTCATCGTGTCGGGTGGCGAGTTCACAGGCCTGGCGAAACGCTTCGAGCATGCTGCGTTCATCGGCGATGCCCTTGCCGGCAATGTCGAACGCGGTTCCATGGTCGACCGAAGTACGGATTACCGGCAGGCCCACGGTGACGTTCACACCGGCTTCCAGGCCCATCACCTTGACCGGTCCGTGGCCCTGGTCGTGATACATCGCCACCACCATATCGAAGTCGCCACGGCCGGCGCGGAAGAACAGCGTGTCGGCGGGCAGCGGGCCCTCTACGCGCCAGCCGCGTGCCTGCAGCACCTGCACGGCGGGGATGATCTTTTGCTCTTCTTCGCCATGGCCGAACAGCCCGTTTTCTCCCGCATGCGGGTTGATGCCGCAGACACCGATGCGCGGGTTCTCGATGCCGGCGCGTACCAGCGTGGCGTGCGCGCGTTCGATGGTGCGCTGGACCAGGCCCGGCTCGATGCGGCGGATGGCGTCTAGCAGCCCGATATGGGTCGTCACGTGGATCACGCGCAGGTTGGGCGCCACGAGCATCATCGAAACCTCATCGATGCCGGTCAGGTGCGCCAGCATTTCGGTGTGGCCCGGGAAGATGTGGCCGCCGGCGTGCAGCGCTTCCTTGTTCAGCGGCGCGGTACAGATGGCATCCAGTTCGCCAGCGGACGTCAGCTCGACGGTGCGGGCGATGTACTGATACGCGGCATCGCCCGCGATGGGAGAGAGCTTGCCGTAGGGCAGGTCGGCAGGAATGAGGCCGAGGTCGATGCAGTCCACTACGCCGTAGCGGAAGCCGGCATCGGCAGGGCGCTCGATCGAGCGAACTTCCAGTGCCACGCCGGTACGTTGGGCGGCATCGCGCAGTCGTGCCGTGTCGCCAATCACCAGAGGTCGGCATTGCTCGTACACCGCGCGGTGTGTGAGCGCCTTCATGATGATCTCGGGGCCGACACCGGCGGCATCGCCCATGGTGATGCCGATGACAGGACGATAGGTCATTGCGTGAGTTCCTTTGGGTGGGGTGCTGGCTGCGGTTTCGATCAACCGTCGCCAAGCGGCATGCAGGGAGCCGGGTGTGCCGAAGCCCCCCGCCTTGGTGACGACCGGCAGCACGCGGCCGACGCCAGTAAGTTGGGCATGCAGCAGCGGCATGCCGGATTCGATTTCGTCGCACAGGCGCAGCGCGTCGATGCCGGCGGTCGACAGCACGGCGCGCGCGGTCTCGCCGCCGGTGGCGATCAGCCCGCCGGCATGCGGCAAGGCCGGCGCCAGCAACGTGGCGAGGCGGCGGCAGAAGTGCAGGCCGTCGGCGCCGTTGCCGCGCGTGGTTTGGCTGAGCGTGACTAGCACGTCGCGGCCTTCGCACAGCGCATCGATGACGGTCTGGGTGATGTCCGCCTGCGGTGTGTCGAGCGCTTCCACGGGCAGCTTCAGCGACAGCAGGCGCGCACCGGCAGCGGCCTTCAATTCCGACGCCTGCGCATGGGACACGCTGGACATGCTGCCCACCACCGTCAGCACCGGCCCGGCGATTGCGGTTGCCGCATCGCCTTCGACAGCGGCGTTGGCGCTGCCGAGCCCCGCCGCGCGAATCAGCGCGGGCGCCAGACCGGCGGAGCCGACCCAGAACACATGCGCCAGCCGCACGGAGGTCTCGGCGATGTGCGCGAGGTCGTCATCGGTCTGGGCGTCGCACACCACGGCTTGCACACCGTCCGCCTGTAGTGCCGCCAGGCGACCGGCCAGCGCGGCGGCACCGGCGCGGATGTCGTCAAGCGTCAGCACGGCGGTCTGAAGGCCCTGGCGCTCCAGCATGACGCGCAGATCGGCGCGGCCGCCGATGCTTTCGTTGCGCCACACCTCGGTGTCTTCCACGGCCACGCCGTACAGCCACTGGCGGCCGTCGCGGGTGGTGCGTCCGGCTGCCGGAAACGCCGGCGCCACGATGGCCAGGCCCGCCAGCGGTGCAAGCGCGGCCACCTCAGCAGCGACGTTGCCGCGCAGGGTCGAATCGATCTTCTTGTAGAGCCGCGTGGCTGGCCGAGCCAGTGCATGCCATGCCGCCACCTGCGTGGCCGCCGCATCGACGGCATTGGCGCGCCGCGTGTCGGTGTCCAGTGCGAGGACGTCGGCGGTGGTCGGATACCCGATGGGGTGTCCAACATCGGCGCGCAGCATGACCGCGCTGCGCAATCCGGCCCGCACGCCGGCCACCGCGCAATCGGCGGCGCCCGACAGGTCGTCGGCCAGGATCAGCAGCTTCGGAGCGGTGTGGGCGGACGTGTTCACGGCAGCAGGCGCTGGTAGATAGCCTTGATGTCTGCGTGGCTCAGCGGCTTGGGGTTGTTGCCCAGCAGACGCTTGACCTTCGACGCGGCCTCGGCCAGCACGTCCAGGTGCGTTTCCGACACGCCGAACTGGCGCAAGTCCTGCGGAATCTGCACAACGTCGGTCCACTCGGTCAGCCGTTCGAGGAGCGCATCGGCGGCGGTCTCGTCGTCACTGTCATGGCTGCTGATGTCCAGTGCACGTGCCACGTTGGCCAGCCGCCCGACGATGGCATCCTTGTTGAACGACATTACGTGCGGCAACAGCATCGCGTTGGCCACACCGTGCGTAATGCCGAACATGCCACCGAGCGGATACGCCAGCGCATGCACGGCGGCCGTGCCGGCGGCGGTCAGCGCCAGGCCGCCGTACATCGAACCCAGCATCATCGCCTCGCGCGCCTTGACCGAGCGGCCGTTCTGATATGCCTCGACAAGGTTCGCGGCGATGAACCGCATCGACTCCATCGCAAACATGTCGCTCACCGGGTTGGCCTTGGTCGAGATATACGACTCCAGCGAATGCACGAATGCGTCGATGCCCGTGGCTGCCGTGATCGGTTTGGGCAGGTCGAAGGTCAGTTCCGCATCGAGAATCACCAGTTGTGGCAGCAGATGTCGGCTGACGATACCCACCTTCAGTTCTTCATCGGGCAGCGTGACGATGGCGTTGGGCGTGACTTCAGAACCCGTGCCCGCCGTGGTTGGGACCAACACCAGCGGAATGCCGGGGCGCTTGATCAGATCAATGCCGAGCCATTCGCGCAGCGGCTGTTCGTTGGTCAGGCGCACTGCAAACAGCTTGGCCGCATCCAGCACGCTGCCGCCACCGATTGACAGGATGGCATCCGGCGCAAACGGCGCGATCTGCTCGCGGAAGACGGTCTCGACGTTCTCAATCGTCGGTTCCGGTTCGACGCCGCGTACGATGCGCGCCTCGATGTCGCGCGCGGCCAGCGCTTGCACCACGCGGCCGATCACGCCGTTCTGCTCCATCACCGGTTGGGTGATGAGTGCGATGCGTTTGACGGGCACATCAAGCAGCGCGAGCTTTTCGGGCAGCAATGCCAGACTGCCTGCGCCGTGGACGATGTGCTTGACGGTCTGGAAATGGTAGGTGGAGGACATGGCGATCGATGATGTTGGGGCGGGCGGCAGTGCTTAGGCGACGTTCAGCGCGGCACGGTAGATGGCGAGCGCTTCAGCCAGGCGTTCGCGGCTTTTCTCATCGAGCGGCTTGGCCGGCGAGCGTGCCGGCCCTGCGGGCATGCCGAGCATCTCGGCGGCGGTCTTCAGCACTACGGGCATGGTGCCGAGCGCAAACGCGTCACGCAGTGCACGCAACGATTCCTGTGCAGCACGCGCGGCCGGAATGTTGCCCGCCTGGAATTGATTCCAGATCGACATGACCACGTGCGGCACCGCATTGGTGGTGGCTGCCACCGCGCCGTCGCCACCGGCAATCAGTGTCCAGAGGATCATCGAATCGGTGCCGGTGAACACGGCAAAGTCGTCACGGCGCAGGTTGATGAGCTGCAGCAGGCGGTCGAAATCGCCACCACTGTCCTTGATGGCGCGGATGTTCGGGATGTCCGCCAGCCGGCGCACGGTGTCGACGGTCAGCGTCACGCCGGCCTTGGCCGGAATCGTGTACAGCAGGATCGGCAGCGACGTCGCGCGCGCGATCTGCTCGTAATGCGCAAACAGCTCCGGCTGCGTGGCGCCGTTGAAGTAGGGCGTGATGACGGATACGGCGTCCACACCCACGTCTTGCATCTTGTGGTTGAGCGCGATCACATCACGCGTGGCATAGGCGCCGGTGCCCGCCACCACGGGCACGCGGCCGCGCGCCTGCTCGACGGTAATACGGGCGATGCGCAGCTTCTCTTCTTCGCTCAGCGCAATGAATTCGCCGTTGGTGCCGAGCACGAAGAGCCCGTGGACGCCCGCGTCGATCAGCCGATCGATCAGCACGCGCAGGCCGTTTTCGTCCACGTCTTCCGTCGGGGTCATCGGGGTGATCAGGGCAGGGACGATCCCTTTGAACGACGCGGTCATGTGGCAATCCTTTCGTGGTGGGCTGCGGCCCGTGGGTCAGCTTGAACCGGAGGGATGCACGGCTGAACGCCTCAAACATCGATCGGTCCAGTCATTGTAATCAATAAAATGATTGAATCGATCAATGTTTACCCTGATCCCACTCCGCTGCACGAAAGCTGAGCAGGCG
This sequence comes from Ralstonia sp. 110700041-2, assembly GCF_056280165.1. Lineage (NCBI taxonomy): Bacteria > Pseudomonadati > Pseudomonadota > Betaproteobacteria > Burkholderiales > Burkholderiaceae > Ralstonia > Ralstonia sp. 110700041-2. Next base: position 119,845 of record NZ_JBSFAI010000013.1, read on the forward strand.
CCGTATCGCGCACTAACGCTACTCTTCTTGGGTGTGGGTGAGGCGGCGTGCTCTTATGACACGACTAATTTTTGATCGAATCAGTCACGCGTGGGTCGCCCCGGTCATCCCATTCGGCAGTTGATTTACGCGGGCGCGTATGGACGTGGGGTGGACTACCGCCAGTCCTGGAATGGAAGCAGCCTATGAACGGGTTTGCTATCCCTTTGGAAATATGGCTGCGTGCATGCCGAAGTAGTACCGAGGCGCGCTCGTGGCACTTGCCTCGACCACGACTTTCTTGTCGGGGCCGATGGGGGTGGACAGCAACCACGGACAGGCGATCAGCCCCACTCGCCGGCGCGGCGAACGGGTAACGACCTTTCCGGCGGGAGGCATGAGGTCTCTCCACGCAAAGGGATTCCCGACTACGCACTAGCAGGGCTCCGCAACGATGGCTTTGTAACGGGCATGGGTGGTGTGGGCGCGCTTTTCGCCTTGGCACTGGCAAACACGCTAGTTGTTCGTCCACCAGCGACCAACTGCTCAAGCTGGGTGCGCTGCAGGCGAGGAGCTTGGGCGCTTCTCGCTTGCGGGATGCAGCACGGGAATGCCCTTAGACCTTGCGGCAATGCGGTGCCCGCGTGAGATCGAGAAAGCCCTGTGTGAGATGCCACTGCGCGAGTGCTGCCAAGCGCTGGCGTAGCGTGTTGATGGAGAGCGTCTGAGCGTGGTGGGCCAACTGTGCGCTGTCCGCGCTTGCTAGCAGGAACCCACCCCATTCGACCTCGAAATGACGGACTGCGGGCTGATAGCTGTGGCGCGTGAGTTCTCCCTTGAGGAAGGAGTTGGGCCGCTATGACAACTTAAATCTGATGTAGCATACCCCCCTATAGTATATTTTGGTTGAGGTGATGAATGAGCCACACTATCCGCGAGAAGCAGAAGCTACTTAATCGCGTTCGCCGGATTCGCGGCCAGCTCGATGCCATCGAGCGCGCCCTGGAGGAGGAGCAGGGATGCGCCCCCGTACTGCAGCAGATCACAAGCTGCCGAGGCGCCATGAATGGCCTGCTGGCCGTGGTGCTGGAAGACCACATCCGCACCCACCTGACCGAGGTGGATGACGAACATGAGCACGCCGACGGCAGCGCCAAAGAGCAGCTGATCGAGGTCGTGCATAGCTATTTCAGGTGAGCCGGCCATGAGCAATTTCTACGACACGCCGTTCCACGCCAGCCACGACCACGTGTTCCTGGGCGAGGGACATGAAAAGAACGAGCGCAAAACCTGGGCCGTGATCGTGCTCTGCACGCTCATGATGGCCGCCGAGATCATCGGCGGAAGCGTGTTTGGCTCGCTGGCACTGGTGGCCGATGGGCTGCATATGTCGACGCACGCAGGCGCCATGCTGATCGCTGCGCTGGCTTACACCTATGCGCGACGTCATGCGAACGACCCGCGTTTCGTGTTCGGCACAGGCAAGCTTGGTGATCTAGCCGGCTTCACCAGCGCCATCATCCTGGCGATGGTTGCACTGTTGATCGGCTACGAAGCGGTGGCGCGATTCTTCTCGCCGGTGCCGATCCACTTTAGCGAGGCGATTCCGATTGCGGTCGTCGGTCTGCTGGTGAATATCGCCAGCGCCTGGCTGCTGAGCGGTGGCGACCACGGTGGTCACAGCCATGGCCACAGTCATCACCATGGTCACGCCCACGGACACGACCACGGCGCAGCCGGACTTGGCGACACGCATCCGCATGGCAGGGAAGTGCAGCACATCGACGCGCCCGGGGGCGTGTTCGCACTGTCGATCTTCGAAGATGGCGTACCGCCAGTGTTCCGGTTAGCTGGAGAAACCGCTCCGCTGCCGGGCGATGTGGCGACGGTAACCACCATTCGGCCGGACGGGAGCCGCCAGGAATTCCTGCTGGTCCGCAAGGCAAACTATCTGGAATCCACCACCGAGATTCCGGAACCACATGCCTTCACTGCCGTACTCGGCATCGGCGGCCAGGAATACAGCGTGGCCTTCGACGAGCATGACCACGATCACGCCGACGGTCACGGGGCACACCATCGCGACCACAACATGCGCGCGGCCTATGTGCACGTTCTGGCGGATGCCGCCGTCTCTGTGCTGGCCATTATCGGTCTGCTGCTCGCCAGAACATTTGGCTGGCTCTGGATGGACCCCCTTGCAGGCGTCGTCGGTGCGGTGGTCATCGCCAACTGGGCGTACGGATTGATGCGCGACACCGGCGGCATTCTGGTCGACGTGACGCCGGACAAGCATATCGGCAGGCGCATCAAGACGGCGCTGGAGTCCGATGGCGACACGCTGCTCGACCTGCACGTGTGGCGCATCGGCCCTGGCCACCTGGGCGCGGTGGTCTCGGTGAGCACAGGCCAGGCGCATCGCGGGCCGCAGTTTTATCACCAACGGTTGCGGCGACTCCAGGCACTGTCGCATATCACCGTGGAAGTTCACGCGTCGCCGGGCAAATAGCCTATTGGTCGACTCGGACATTTGCTCCGCATCACCAGCATGGGGCGCGGCACCCTGCCATGCGTGCCGCATCTGCCCGACCACAACAAAACACATTCGCGGTCTGACCGCAGATTCTTTCGACCATGTACGGCCCATCCGCATTTGTGCGCATTTGCGCAGCAGCGCTCGCCCTTGCTGCATGTGGCGTTTCCGGCCCATCGCGTGCGCACGGCATTGCGGGCAACCGCTTTTTTCCAGGGACACTTAATTTCGATGACCCAGCCGTTGCTGACGAACTCTCGATCACCGCGGGTGCGGTAAAACGCCCTGATGACAGCGGAAACGTCACCGATCGCGCTGCAACGATCTCGTTCGCGAGGCTCCTGACGCCCGAGGTCTCGATCGGTTTTGACACGGGCTTCATTCGGCGCGACTGGGGCAGCATGCGTCAGCCCGGCGCAACCGGTTCCGACGTGGTGCTCAAGTCCAGGCTCTACGAGGACGATCTGAACGAGACGCTTGTTGCCGGCTCGCTCATCTATGGACTGCCCCATACCGGGGCCAAACGGCTCGGCGCCAACACTTCAGCGACCATCGCGCCCAGCCTTTATATAGGCCAGGGGTTCGGCGCCTTGCCTGACGCATGGTCTTGGTTGCGGCCATTCGCCATCACAGCGGGCGTCAGCGTGGCTGTGCCGACCGGCAAAACGTCGGGCAACTTGAGCTATGACCCGACGACGCGGCAGTTCAACAGTGTGAGCACAGCCAACGTCACCGCGGTGCACTGGGGATTCGCATTGGAGTACAGCACGCTCTATTTGACGGATCGATTTGTGCCAGGCGTGCTGCCCAAGGAAGAACCCCTGCACCAGTGGATTCCCTTGGTTGAGTTCGCGTTCGACTCGCCACGCGGGCAACGCACGCGCGGCACCGTCAACCCAGGAATCGCCTATGTCAAGGATACGTGGCAGGTCGCCGCGGAACTGGTCCTTCCTGCAACCCACGGATCGACGCGAGGTGTCGGCGCAACTATTCAGGTGTTGTTCTTCCTTGATGATTTCCTGCCGTTGCTGTTCGGCAAGCCGATCCTGGCTCGCTAGCGGGTTGTCTTGCTGTGCGCAGCTACGGTGGCAGTCACACCGATTGAAAGGGTCGACCTGTGGCCATGTCCATGTCGCCCACGCAGGCGTGCAATCCTTGACCGGGCCACTGAAATAGATCCCCGCGGTATCGCTTAAGAATCCGTTAAGAAGAATTCGAGAGCATTAAGGCATTCCTCAGTGCGAGAGGCCGCGATGCCAATCTCAAAGTTTCCTCCTGTTGCCTGCCTGCATTCGGTCTTGGCGTTAGCGCTAGCCGCTGCCGCTCCCCTGGCACATGCGCAAGCGCCCGCGCAACTGCTTGATCAATATCGAGCGCAGGCCGGAGCCCCCTCCGACCCGTCCCGCGGCCAGGAATTTTTTACATCCAAGCATGGCCGTGAATGGAGCTGTGCGTCTTGCCATGGGAACCCGCCCACGCAGACCGGCCGGCATGCCGCAACTGGCAAGTCGATCGCGCCGCTGGCTCCGGCATTCAATCCTGAGCGCTTTACCGATGCCGCCAAGACGGAGAAATGGTTTCGGCGCAACTGCAACGACGTGGTCGGGCGCGAGTGCACGGTGGCCGAAAAAGCAGACGTGCTGAGTTGGCTGATGACCCTCGGGAAGTAGGGCCATCCAGCAACCCGTTCAATTCCTGACCTGATGCGGAGTATCCAAATGTCTGGCCGTTTCGTTGTTACAGGCCGAGCTGCACGCGCTTGCCTGGCAATCGCGGGCCTCGGGCTGTCGTTTCTTGCCGCCGCCGAAGAGGGGCCTGGCATGCGCGCTGCACCGCTGCTGCCCAAGTATCGGCAGGAATGCGCGTCTTGCCATATCGCCTATCCGCCCGGAGCGCTACCCGCCAGTTCCTGGCAGCGCATTCTGGGCAACCTGCAGCACCACTACGGGACGGATGCTTCGTTGGACCCCGCCACCGTCAAGCAACTCGATCAGTGGCTCACGGCCAACGCGGCGGATCGCTCAAGGTCAATACCCCCGCCGCCCGAGGACCGGATCACCCGATCGGCGTGGTTCGCCCGCACCCACGACGAAGTGCCGGCTGCAGTGTGGCGCCGGCCTGCCATCAAGAGCGCCTCGAACTGCGCTGCCTGCCATACCAAGGCGGATCAAGGCGACTTCAATGAACACAATGTCCGCATCCCGCGCTGAAGCCATGAAAACCGATTCCATCACCCGCCGCATCCTGGTTTGGGATGCGCCGACCCGCCTCTTTCACTGGCTGCTGGCGCTGAGCTTCCTGGGTGCCTACTTGACCGCGGAAAGTGAGCAGTGGCGCCTTGTCCACATCACACTCGGATACACGATGGCGGCGCTGGTCGGCTTTCGACTGGTGTGGGGCATAGTGGGCACGCGATACGCTAGGTTTTCCAGCTTCGTACGGTCCCCCGCTGCCGCACTCCGCTATTTGACCAGCATCATGCGCGGGCGGCCGGAGCACCATATTGGCCACAACCCCGCTGGTGCGCTTGCTATCATCGCCTTGCTGCTGATGGCGTGCGGCCTGGCAGGAACGGGCTGGGCCACCTACAACGATGTCGGCGGTGACTGGCTCGGCGAACTGCACGAGGGCTTCGCCAACGCAATGCTTGCACTGGTGGGCATTCATGTTCTCGCCGTCTTTGCCAGCAGTTGGCTGCACCGTGAGAATCTGGTTGGCGCGATGATCAGCGGACGCAAGACCGGCCTGCCGAACGAGGGCATCCGCCGTGCGTGGTCGAGTGTCGCGGGCCTGATGTTGGTGGCTGTGCTGGGCTTCTGGTGGATGCAGTGGCAGTCCGCGCCGCCGGCCGGGGTCACTGACCGTCCCGCGGCCTCCGCGAAGCATCACGACGCCGACCGCGACGACTATTGATCCAAACCGGTACCGAGCGGAGATCTCATCCGTGCGCATCCTGCTTGTCGAAGACGACCCCCTGCTCGGAGACGGCATTCGTGCGGGCCTGCAGCAGCAGGGCTTCCAGGTCGATTGGGTGCGCGACGGCGAGGCAGCGTGGCGGGAGTTGCGCACGGACGCCTACGTCGCCGCAATACTCGACCTTGGGCTGCCCCGCATGGACGGCGTGGACGTGCTGCGAAAGGTGCGTGGCGCAGGCATTGCGGTCCCCATCCTGGTGTTGACCGCGCGCGACGCGATACCAGATCGCGTGCGCGGTCTCGATCTCGGCGCCGATGATTACATCGTCAAGCCCATTGATCTGCACGAACTCAGCGCGAGACTGCGCGCGCTGGTGCGCCGCGCGCATGGTCATCCCACGGAGCAGTTGCGGGCGCGCGGTATTGTTCTTGAGCCGGCGTCACGCACGGTCTTCTGCAACGGTCGAGCCGTCGCACTGTCGACGCGGGAATTTGACCTGCTGCATGCCTTGATGCTGAACGCGGGGCGCGTGCTGTCACGTGAGCAGCTCGAGCAGTGCCTATACCCCTGGGGGCAGGAAGTCGGAAGCAACTCCGTGGAGGTGCATATCCATCATCTGCGCGTCAAACTTGGCAGCGACCTCATCGTGACCGTGCGCGGCGTCGGCTATATGCTGCCGCGTGACAATGCCGAAGCGCCATGACGCGACCGCGCTCGCTCCAAGGTCGGCTGCTGTTGTTGGTGCTTGGCGCCGTCGCCGGCCTATGGCTCATCACCGCATTGATCACGTGGTACGACGCCCAGGACGAGATCGATCAACTGCTGGACAGTCATCTAGCGCAAGCTGGTGCGCTACTGGTCATGCAGCACGCACAGGCCGTCGACGAGGACGATGAGCCGAGTCACGACCTGCCTGTCCAGCATCGTTACGCGCCCAAAGTCGCCTTTCAGGTCTTTCACGAAGGGAAGCTGGGCATCCACTCGGCCAACGCGCCGAACCAGCCGATGGTTGCGCCAGGCGAGCGCAGTGCGTCCGGATTCTCTACGGTGCAAATCGGAGGCAATGCTTGGCGTGTCTTTGTAGCGCAGGGGGTCTACAAGGACATCCAGGTCTACGTTGGCGAGCGCATCGACTCGCGCACCGCAATCCTGTCCGCCCTCTTGCGCAACATGCTGTGGCCGATGGCGTTGGCGTTGCCGTTACTCGCCTTGGCCGTCTGGTGGGCGGTCAAGCGCGGGATGCTGCCGCTGCGCAGATTGGGTAACGCGCTTGCCGAGCGTGACCCGCGAGCACTCGATCCGGTCCGGATGCCCCATGCGCCGGTTGAGATGACGCCCATGCTCGACGCGCTCAACGCGCTCTTTGCCCGCATTCAGACCATGCTCGACGCCGAGCGCCGCTTCACTGCCGACGCCGCCCACGAATTGCGCACGCCGATTGCCGCAATCAAGGCCCAGGCCCAGGTGGCAATGGCCGCCGAAGAGGACGCCATGCGTCGCCACGCCTTGGTGGGAACGTTGGAAGGATGCGATCGCGCTGCCCATCTGGTCGACCAATTGCTGTTGCTTTCGCGTCTGGAAGCGAACGCCGGCATTTCGATTGAACCGATCGACCTTGGTGCGCTGGCTAGACAAGTGATGGCAGACATTGCGCCAATAGCCTTCGGCAAGAAACAGCGCATCGCACTAGAGAATCCGGAGCGCTGCATGGTCGCGGGCAACAGGGCGTTACTGGCCTCACTTGTTCGCAACCTGATCGACAACGCCATACGCTACAGCCCCGCCGAGGCACAAATCGTCGTGACGGTCGCGCACCGTAACGGAAGTGCCGCGCTTTGTGTGGAAGACAGCGGCCCCGGGCTCCCCGCCGCCGAACAGCACCGACTTGGCGAGCGCTTTTTCCGTGTCGAGGGAACGGACCAGAGTGGTAGCGGCCTTGGATGGTCGATCGTGCGCCGGATCGCGGCGGTTCACGGTGCAAGCGTAACGGTTGACCGCTCGCCGGGTCTCGGGGGATTGCGCGTCGACGTTATCTGGTCGAACCTCACATCCAGTGGGTCCGGAACCCACCAATAGGTCATGCGCGACTTCATCCCTTCATTGAAGTCATGAAGAATACGAGCCAGCGGTGCGACTCGGGGAGCGTCCCGATGTGGAAAACGGCTCCGGTCTCTCTCATGCGCAATCGCTTGGCAGCGGGGCTGCGCCATTGACCGCGCGCCGCTGCTCAACCTGGAACCCCATCCCCACGTTCACTGCTCGGACAATCCATGCAACAGATAAAAGAAATCGATCTTGAGATCGCCGCCGATTCCGAAGACAGCATGGCCAAGCAGGCCGCTGCGCGGCGCAGCACCCTTGTGAGCGTCGCCGTCAATCTTGGATTGACGATAGCGCAGGTAGCGGCTGGCATGCTGGCCGGCTCGCAGGCGCTGATCGCCGACGCCATCCACTCCTTGTCCGACCTGATCTCGGACTTCGTGGTGCTATTTGCTAGCCACCATAGCCAGAAAGGGCCGGATCAGACACACCACTATGGCCACCAGCGCTTCGAAAATGCCGCTTCGCTCGTGCTCGGTCTGCTCCTGCTGGCAGTGGGCGTGGGCATGCTCTGGAACGCGGTACTCAAGCTGGAGCACGCCGAGGCTATCCAGCCGGTGCGGCTTATTGGCCTATGGGTCGCGCTGGGCGCTCTGGCCGCCAAAGAATTGTTGTTCCGCTACATGCTGGCGGTGGCAGAAAGGGTGCGTTCGAGCATGCTGGTCGCCAACGCCTGGCATGCCCGTTCCGATGCCGCATCGTCGCTGGTGGTGGCGCTTGGCATCGTAGGCAACGTGCTCGGGTACCGTCTGCTCGATCCAGTGGCGGCGCTTGTCGTGGGCCTGATGGTGACACGCATGGGCTGGCAGTTCGGCTGGGAAGCCCTGCACGATCTGATGGATCGTGCCGTTGATGAGGAGACCGTGGAGGCGATCCACCAGGTCATGCTCGCGACGACGGGCGTACTCGGCGTACACGACGTCAAGACACGCCGTATGGGCGACATGATTCTGGTGGATGCACACCTCGAAGTTGATGCGCGCGTCAGTGTGCGCGAGGGCCACGACATCGCACTGGAGGCTCGCCGCCGCGTGATGGAGCGACGCGACGTGCTCAATTTAATGACGCACGTGGATCCGGTCGATGTGCCCCTCTAGTCGCAGCCTTGCTCCACGTCTTCCTAAAGTGGAGCGAGTATCCGGATGCCTTCTTGTGCCTGCACGCCTCTGCATACTCGGGACACTGGCAAGCTGAGTGGATTGTTCTAGGTCGAGAACTCGAGTGGGGCCGCGTTCAATGTGGCAAGCAGCCGTTGAAGGTGCGATATCAAGAGGGGTACGACCACGAGTACTACATCGTATCTTCCCTGATCGACGGCCATCTAAAGGTCCATGCCAAGGCGTTCTTGAGGCTGGAGATCCTTGCGGGGCGCTGATTCCCCTTGGCCACCAGAGGCTCGCCCGCATGCTGTGCCTCGGCAATTGCTTCTTGTAGGTGACGAAGCCTATCGGAATGTCTTGCAGGGAGAAGAGCGGAGTTTAGTGCGGCAAGGCCCCGCAGTCTGCCGCGTGAGACACAATCAATGGTGCTCTCTCTGGCGCGCGTCTTGTGTGCTAACTAACTGAAATATAAGGATTTTCCTATTTTCGGCATGCCGTGCTGCGTCAGAGAGTTCCACATTGAGTGACCAAAGTTCCAGATTCATGAATCTCGACATCGACAACAACTTCCGCTACGCCCGTTCTTGAAATCGTAATACCCCGTCCCTATAATTAGCACTCGCCGGGCAGGAGTGCTAACAAAACCTCCGGTCCCCGATGCTTTCCCGATGCGCCGCGCTCTGCGGCGCGTTTTGTGAATAAACACTCACTTTGCATTGAGGAGTTGTGTATGAACCTGCGTCCTTTGCACGACCGCGTGATCGTGAAGCGCCTGGACAACGAAACGAAGACCGCTTCGGGCATCGTCATCCCTGACGCCGCCGCTGAAAAGCCGGATCAAGGCGAAGTGCTGGCCGTCGGCCCGGGCAAGAAAGACGACAAGGGCAATGCGATCGCGCTGGACGTAAAGGTCGGCGACCGCGTGCTGTTCGGCAAGTACGCCGGCCAGGGCGTCAAGGTGGATGGTCAGGAAGTCCTGGTCATGCGCGAAGAAGACATCATGGCAGTGGTGGCGAAGTAAGCGGGCGCTCAGTCGCATTGGCTTACCAGTAAGCCATTCCTCATTGTCTGCCCCGCGGATTCCCCCGGCGCAGGCAACATCCAAAGATTTCGGAGATTCTCAAGATGGCAGCTAAAGACGTAGTGTTCGGCGACGCCGCACGTGCCAAGATGGTCGAAGGCGTGAACATTCTCGCCAACGCAGTGAAGGTGACCCTGGGCCCGAAGGGCCGTAACGTGGTGCTGGAGCGCAGCTTCGGTGGCCCGACCGTGACCAAGGACGGTGTGTCGGTCGCCAAGGAAATCGAGCTGAAGGACAAGCTGCAGAACATGGGCGCGCAAATGGTCAAGGAAGTGGCTTCCAAGACCAGCGACAATGCCGGTGACGGCACCACCACCGCAACGGTGCTGGCCCAGTCGATCGTGCGCGAAGGCATGAAGTACGTTGCCGCCGGCATGAACCCGATGGACCTGAAGCGCGGCATCGACAAGGCTGTCGGCGCTGCCGTCGAAGAGCTGAAGAAGATCAGCAAGCCGACGACCACCAGCAAGGAAATCGCTCAGGTTGGCGCCATCTCGGCCAACAGCGACGAATCCATCGGCCAGCGCATCGCTGAAGCCATGGACAAGGTCGGCAAGGAAGGCGTGATCACGGTGGAAGACGGCAAGTCGCTGGCCGACGAGCTGGACGTCGTGGAAGGCATGCAGTTCGACCGCGGCTACCTGTCGCCGTACTTCATCAACAACCCGGAAAAGCAAGTTGTCCAGCTGGACAACCCGTTCGTGCTGCTGTTCGACAAGAAGGTCAGCAACATCCGCGACCTGCTGCCGATCCTGGAGCAAGTGGCCAAGGCTGGCCGTCCGCTGCTGATCATCGCTGAAGACGTTGAAGGCGAAGCCCTGGCAACGCTGGTGGTCAACAACATCCGTGGCATCCTGAAGACCGCCGCCGTGAAGGCTCCGGGCTTTGGCGACCGCCGCAAGGCCATGCTGGAAGACATCGCCATCCTGACGGGCGGCCAAGTCATCGCTGAAGAAGTCGGCCTGACGCTGGAAAAGGCAACCCTGAACGACCTGGGCCAAGCCAAGCGCGTTGAAATCGGCAAGGAAAACACCACGATCATCGATGGCGCAGGCGATGCCCGCAACATCGAAGCCCGCGTGAAGCAAGTGCGTGCCCAGATCGAAGAAGCGACCTCGGACTACGACCGTGAAAAGCTGCAAGAGCGCGTGGCTAAGCTGGCCGGCGGTGTTGCCGTGATCAAGGTTGGCGCTGCCACCGAAGTCGAAATGAAGGAAAAGAAGGCCCGCGTGGAAGATGCTCTGCACGCAACGCGCGCTGCCGTGGAAGAAGGCATTGTGGCTGGTGGCGGTGTTGCACTGCTGCGTGCCCGTGCGCTGATCTCCGGCCTGAAGGGTGCCAACGCTGACCAGGACGCCGGTATCAAGATCGTGCTGCGCGCCATGGAAGAGCCGCTGCGCCAGATCGTCACCAACGCTGGCGACGAGGCTTCGGTGGTGGTGGCCAACGTCATCGCCGGCCAGGGCAACTACGGCTACAACGCCTCGACCGGCGAGTACGGTGACCTGGTGGAAATGGGCGTGCTGGACCCGACCAAGGTGACCCGCACCGCGCTGCAGAACGCTGCTTCGGTCGCTTCGCTGATGCTGACGACGGACTGCGCCGTGGCAGAACTGCCGAAGGACGATGCTGCTCCGGCAATGCCGGGCGGCATGGGTGGCATGGGCGGCATGGACGGCATGATGTAATTTGCCGTACCGGTCCTGGCCCGGCCATCCTTCGGGATGGCTGTTCCAAACAAAAAACCCCGTGGGTGCGAGCCTGCGGGGTTTTTTGTTGGTCGCTTTGTTAAGACGGTGTTAACGCTGCAAGGCAGTGGGCTTCGCTACAATCGGCCCACCCGCGAGCCTCAGCGTCGTCACGTATCGATGAGCGTCCTGAAGCGGGGCACGATAACAACTCAGGGAAGGGAAAACAGATGAACGACATCGCACGCGAGTCCGTCCTGGGCAGCGCCCCCGCTCCAGCTGCGCCGCAACCCTTGCGGCTGCGCTTTATTGGCAGCGGCTCGGAATACTTCCGCATCTGGATCGTCAACCTGCTGCTGATCATCGTCACGCTGGGCATCTACTCGGCCTGGGCGAAGGTCCGCACGCTTCAGTATTTCTATCGCAACACCCAACTGGCGGGGTCCAGCTTCGATTATCACGGCAGCCCGATCGCCATTCTCAAAGGCCGCGCGATCATTTTCGTGCTGGCGTTTGCATTCAACCTCCTTGGTCATTCGTCGCCGCTGTTGGGGCTGGCACTGCTTATCGTGATGGCCGCCGCGTTTCCGTGGCTGCTCGTGCGCTCGCTACGTTTCCGCATGGCCAATTCCAGCTACCGCGGCTTGCGCTTCGCCTTTACGGGCAAGGATGCCGAGGGCTACATGGTGTTTCTGGTGTGGCCGATCCTCAGCGTGCTCTCGCTGTACCTGCTCGCACCGCTGGCGCACCAGCGCTTCAAGCGTTTCCAGCACAAGAACACGCGCTTCGGTACCGCGCAGTTCGATTTTTCCGGCACGCCGGGCAACTTTTATGGCGTGTATCTGCGCACCTTCGGGCTGGCGATACTGGCGCTCGTGGTGGCCTCTTGTCTCGCGTTGCTACTGGGTGTGTCGTTGCACCGTGCGCCGGGAGTGGGCCAGATCTTCGGCTTCATCCTCATCGGCCTGTTCATGTATGCCGCGATGCTGTTCCTGACGCCTTATTTCCTGTCGCGCCTGCAGAACGTGGTGTGGAACCACACCACGCTGGGCGCGCATCGCTTCCAGAGCCAGGTGGGTGCGGGCAAGCTGTTCTGGATTTTCGTGTCCAATGCGGTGCTGATCCTGATCACCATCGGCTTGTTCACGCCGTTCGCACGCGTGCGCACGGCACGCTACAAGCTCGACTCGGTGACGATGATCGCGGCCGGTTCGCTAGATACCTTCGTTGCCGGCGAAACCACCAACGTAGGCGCGCTGGGCGACGCCACAGTGGACTGGTACGACATCGATATCGCGCTGTAAACGCGCTGCAAGGCAGGGGCACCCGCCGTGATTCTCGCGACCTACTTCGACGGCCGTACCTCGCGCGCGCAACCCGTGCGTCTTGCTGTCGAGGCGGGCGAGGCGGTGCTGTTCGAGCCCGAGGGCACGGTGCTGCGCCGCGCGCCGCTCGCTACGCTGCGGGTGTCGGAGCGCGTCAAGCATGCACCGCGCTTGATCACCTTCGAAGACGGCGCGTTTTGCGAGATCACCGACCCGGCGGAGCAGACGTCGCTGAATGCGCTGCTGCATCGCACCGGCTATCGCGAAGGCTGGGTCGTGCGGGCGCAGAACAGCTGGAAGCTGGCGCTGGGCTCGCTGCTGGCCATGGTGGTGGTGCTGGCGCTGGGGTATCGCTACGGCTTGCCCTGGGGCGCCAAGGTGATGGCCGGCATGGTGCCGCAGCGTGCGGAAGCGCAACTCGGGCGCAGCACGCTCAAAGCAATGGACGAGCGCTGGTTGCGGCCCAGCAAGCTGCCAGCCGCGCTGCAGGACCGCATCCGCGCACGCTTTGCAGCACTGCACAAGCCGCCGCAGGCCACGCACACGTATCACATCGTGTTTCGGGACGCCGACATCGGCGCCAATGCCTTTGCGCTGCCCGGCGGCGATATCGTCGTGACCGACGCGCTGGTCAAGCTGGTGGGTGAGGGCGATGGTCTGACGGGTGTGCTGGCGCACGAGGCGGGTCACGTTGAATATCGCCATGGGCTGCGGCAGGTGATTCAGTCATCGGCCATTGGGGCAACGGCGGCGCTGCTGTTTGGCGATGTCTCGACGATTCTGTCGGGCGTGCCGGCGGCGCTGCTGACACTGCGCTATTCACGCGACTACGAGCGCGATGCCGACCGCTATGCCGCGTTGCTGCTGCAGGAGAACGGCTTATCCGTTGCCGCATTTGCCGACGTGCTGCAGGCGCTGGAAGACACGCATGGCGGCACGCGCAAGGCAGATGCCGCCAAGAAGACCGATGCCGCCAGCGATGACGATGCAGCGGCGTTCTTCTCGTCTCATCCGCTGACGCGCGAACGCATCGACACGCTGCGCCGTTTTGACCGCACGCACGGCGGCAGTGACAACAACGACGCGGACTGACGCGGCATCAGCGGAATGTCCAGAACCGGTGCAGTACGAAAGTGAGCGGTGGCACCGTCGACAGGATGCCTGCCAGACCGATCCAATAGCTCAAGCCCAGCGTCTGGGCGATCCACGAAATCATGAGCGTCAGCGCCAGGCCCAGCAGCGAGACGGCGTAGAAGCGCAGGAAGTTCGCGCGCCCCGGCTTGGCTGAGAAGCTCCACAGCGCGTTGAGCAGATACGAGCACACATTGGCGCAGACAAATGCCGCGCCATTGGCCTCCACCTGAGAGGCCGAGACGCTGCTGATGAGGGCAGTGGCAATCGCCACATGCACGCCGGTGGCCACCACACCCGAGACCCCGAAGCGGAACACGCGGACCAGCAGCATGCGATCCGGCAGCGGCAGCGCGGTTGCCAATGCGTTCATGACGCTCGATTCAGCGTGTCGCATGATGCGTCTCCGGTTGGTGTTTAGCGTCGTGCTGCTTGACTGCGCTGGCGTTCTCCCTGCGGCTGGCGCGGTCGGGCGCTGGCAATCGGAATCACCTGACGGTTGTTGCTGCCCTGCACGCGGCTGCGTGGACGGCGCTCCTGATAGCGGCGCTTGACGAGGTAGATGGGTCGGCCCTTGGCCTCGTCATAGATGCGGCCAACGTATTCGCCGATCATCCCCAGGCCGATCATCTGCAGCCCACCGAAGAACAGCATCAGCGACAGCTCCGAGGCGTAGCCCGGTACGACCACGCCGAAGATCATCGTGCGCAGGATGATGAACGCGCCATAGCAGAACGCCAGCGCGGCAACGAGCGCGCCCAGGTACGTCCAACTGCGCAACGGCAGCGTGCTGAAGCTTGTGATGCCTTCCAGCGCGAAGTTCCACAGCCGCCAGCCGGAAAACTTGGACGTGCCCGCGCTGCGTTTCTCACGCTCGTACTGCACGATCACCGTGCTGAAACCGACCCATGCAAATAGGCCCTTCATGAAGCGGTGCCGCTCCGGCAGTTGCTTGAGTGCGTTCACCACGGCGCGGTCCATCAGGCGGAAATCGCCCACGTTCTCGGGCAGTTTCAGGTCGGACAGCCGATTGTGGATGCGGTAATAGGCGGCAGCCGTCACGCGCTTGAGAAACGAGTCGCATGCGCGGTTGGCGCGCTGTGCGAGCACGACTTCAGCGCCCTTGCGCCAGTGCGCGACCAGCGTAGGAATCAACTCCGGCGGGTCCTGCAGGTCGGCATCGATGGGGATGACGGCATCGCCCAGTGCCTCGTCCAGGCCAGCGGTGAGCGCGGCTTCCTTGCCGAAATTGCGGGTCAGGTCGACCACGCGGACGCGCGGGTCCGCATGCGATACGGCAACGAGCTTGGCGAGTGTGTCGTCGGCGCTGCCGTCGTTTACGCACACGATCTCGAACTGCATGCCATCGATCGATTCGAGGATCGGGACCACGCGGGCGAAGAACAGATGCAGCGCTTCGCCTTCGTTGTAGAACGGCGCGACGAGGGAAAGCAGTGGCGCGTCGTGTGGGTCTTGATGATTCGGCTGCATGGCTTCCCCCAAAACTTTGATGACGATGTGCAGACCTATGGCTGGTCTGTCGATGGTTATGCGGTAGTGCGTGCGCTCGCCGCTGCCGGCATGCTTGTCGCAGCCGGCAGGCCGGACTTGGGGCTGGTGGCGGTGTGCACGCGCGGGTGCGTGAGCGTGCGGTGGACGATCATTGCCATCATCGCCACCAGGAAGAACGGCCCCACTTGTGGCAGGTGAAAGAGCGGATTGGTGAACTCGAACACCGGCAACAGCCATGCCGCAACCAGCAGCCCGCGCTCCGTGCTCGACAGCCCGAAGCGGATGCCGTGGCTGACGTAGCCCGCAATCGCCACGACGAGCCAGGTCAGCTCATACGCACGCACGTACGGCGAGATCAGCAGCGTAGCGGTTGCCAGCGCAGCAATACGCAGCCCCGTATCGGTCGTGCGGCGCCATACGGTGGCGGTGGCAAGCAGCGCCAGCACGGCCACCGACACCTGAATCGCATAAGCCAGCTTGATACCGATGCCCGCTGCGCGCGCCGCCGCGAGGAACGTGGGCATGACATACCACGACGTGCCGCCGTGTTCGACCAGGTTGGTCTCTGCCCAGTGCGCGCTCTGGAAGAAGGCGGGCACGGTGTCCCAGCCGCAGACGGTAATGCTGATGGCGCTGAACAGCACGGCGGTGACTGCCGCGCTTGCCATCGTCTTCCATGCACGGGTGACGAGCAGCACCACCGGAAACAGCAGCGCCAGTTGCGGCTTGATGGCCAGCAGGCCAATGGCCACGCCGGCCAGCACGGGCCGCTTGTCGATCCATGCCACAGCCGTGGCGGCCAGCCCCGCGGTGAGCATGGAGTTCTGCCCCATCAGCACCGTCACGAACACGGCCGGCGAGCTGGCCACCGACATCCACGTGTGCAGGCGCGCGTCCACCTTGTCACCAAGGAGCCTGGTGGTGGCCCTCACATAGAACCAACCGGTGGCCAGCATGAACAGCAGATAACTCGGCCACAGCGGCAACAGCGACAAGGGCAGCACCACCAGCAGAAAGGTCGGCGGATAGAGCCAAGGCAGGATGCGCTCGCTGCCGGCTTCCAGCGTGCCGTACTGGTTAATTACCACCATGATCTTGTCGATGTCGTAGGCGTGCAGCGGCTGCTCGTGCAAGGCGATGTGCGACGCGCTCCAGAACACCGAGAAGTCCGACGCCGGGCCGGTGATGCGCGTATCCGTGAAGCCGTTCGTCACCCAGGCGCCCAGCGCGAAGATCAGCACGAACACCGCCAGCATCAGCTTGCTGCCCTTGCGCACCGTGTTGGCGTTTATCCAGTGGCGATCGGCCATCGGCTGCTCGTGTTCCGGTTGTGACGACTGGTCCATGGCGCTTTCCTCGTGGATGGTCTGCGTGCCTAGTTCGCGAGGCGCGGTGGCACATAAGCGCCGTAGTTGGTGCCGGAACCGCCGCCGCTGACTTTCGTGTTGGTGGTGAAGTTGCCCTCGATGTAGGAATGCGACCCATTGGTGACGATCTTCGTGATCGTGAAGCCGGCAAATGCAACCACGGGTGAACTCGATCCAGGGACGACGTTGGCCACCACAGGCATCGTCACGGTGTATGGAAGGGATGGGATCGCGTGGTAGACGCTGGTCTTCACGCCGGTGGAGATGTTGATGGTGTCCCCAACGTTGATAGTGGTCGGGTTGCCGCTGCTGACCAGACCCTTCTCCGTATTTGCGTCGGTAGGGCCGTTGAAACCCGTCCACTCCCCACTGGCGCAAGTTGGACTGCTTGCCGGATAGCTCGTGTTGATGTCGATGACGTATGGCTTGCCGGTCGACGGATCATTCAGAGGTTGGTTGGTGGTGTAGTTCCAATACAGATCGAACAGGCACTTGTTGAGCGCCACAGGAAACAGCGCCCCCGGGTTGGCCGTGCCCGGCGCCGCAATGACAGCGACTGCCGTGGCACGGATGTCCGCCGTGCCGCCTCCAAACACCCATGTCAGCCAGCCTTTGACGGCGCCACCGTTGACACCCGAGGCGCGCGTAATGGTGACTTGCACGCCCGGCACATCGTTCTTCCCCGGTGAGATGGTCTGCGCCTGCATGCCGGCTGGGCTGCCGGTCAGGTTCCAATAGCCGGCTGTGACGGTGCCGGTGGCGAGGGTCTTGCCGTCGGAAGCATTGAGCGTGACCGCGTTGGTGCCCTTGGAGACGGCGTTGCTCCACTGCGGCGTAGGGCTGATCGGGTTCAGCCCCGCCGCGCCTGCCAGGGCGGCAGCGTCCGCGGCGTTCTGCAGCTCATTGCGCACGACATACAAGTGCGCCACGTCGACGGCGATGGCACCGATCGACAGGAAGACAACCAGCAACATCGGGGCGATCATTCCGACCGCGCCGCGTTGCCGTAGAGAGAGGGCTTGCTGGGTCATGGCATACCTCGCACAGTGCAGGAGCTGCGGGTTACTCGCAGAGCATGGTGGTCTGCGCGCTCATCGCCAGGGATCCTGTGAACGGCGCCAGCTTGCCGAGCACGAGGCCGGTGAACGTGTACGACACCGTGACGGTGAGTGGGTTACCGGTGGCCGAGCACGTGGTGACCGAGCCAACCGTGCAATTGGCCGCCGCGCCGAAGGTCACGAGCCGGTTCTGGCAGTAGTTGGTCGCCACGCTCTGTATCTTGGTGCTGGTCGGCACCGGCGAGCTGAAGACTACGCCCGCTCGTGCTGCCTCGCGGCTTGCATTGGTGATGACGGCCTTGTCGTACCACGCCGCGCCAAATTCGACGATGCCGAACACGACCAGCAGCAGGATCGGAAAGACCAGGGCGAATTCGACACCGGCGGCGCCGCGCATCTTGCGCGTGCGGGCAGGGCGGTGCGCGGTACGTTGGGAGGCTCGGGAGCGCATGATGGTCTCCTTGACGCGATGGCGGGTCGGCTGTTTGACTTCGACTTACTGTTGTGCCGCGACCGAGCGCAGTGCGCCGATCACCTGGATGGCTGCCGGGCCCAGCAGCACGACAAACAGCGACGGGAAGATGCAGAAGATCAGCGGGAACAGAATCTTGGTGCCGATCTTGGCGGCGCGCTCCTCGGCAAGCATGTGCCGCTTGGTGCGCAGCATGTCCGAATGCACGCGCAGTGATTCCGCCACGCTGGTGCCGAATCGATCGGCCTGGATCAGCATGGCCACCAGCATGCTCACGTCTTCCACGCCGGTGCGGGCGGCCAGGTTGCGCAGGGCTTTCTCACGTGCGAGACCGGCCCGCAGTTCGAGTGTCAGAAGTTCGTACTCTTCGGCCAGCGCGGGGCGCGCGGTGCGCATTTCTTCCACCACGCGCAGGACGGCGGCGTCCAGCCCGAGGCCAGCTTCCACGCACACCATGATGAGGTCAAGGCTGTCCGGAAACGCTTCGAAGATGTCACGCTGGCGGCGGCGGATCTTCGCGCGCAGCACGATGTTCGGCAAATAGAAGCCCAGCAGCGCGGCACCGAACAGCACGCTGAGGAATTCGTTCTGATGGTTGGCATCGAACCGGCCCAGCAGCGCCATCGACAGCAACAGCGGCAGCCCGATCGCCAGCAGCGTCTTGATGCCGAAGTAGATGGCGGGTGCGTCCGGCGAGCGCCAGCCGGCATGCACAAAGCGCGTGCGCAGGTCCGAAGCGTCCCAGCCGTCCTTGGGCAGCGAAGCCTTGGCCAGCGGCTTGGCGATCTGGCTGATCTTGTGCAGCCAGTCGTTGGAAGTGTCCTGGGACACGAGGCTGGGCGCTTCACGATCGATTTGCCCGAGACGCCGCTGCAGCGCACTCGGTCGCAGCACATTGAGCGCCACCAGTACCGCGCCAAAGACGATGATGAACGTGCCGCCAAGCAAGACTGTCTGTGCGATCTGCATGTCCGTTCAGGGTTGCCCCCGCCTCCGAATTCCGTTCTTTGCGCTATGGCGCTGATGTCGCGTCAAATGTGGATGCGTACGATCTGGCGGATCCACAAGACGCCCAAGCAGGTCATCACAATGGCGGTCCACATCATTTGAATACCGGTCGGGTCTTTCCACAGCGTGGACATCAATTCCGGGTTCAATTGGTAGACCACTACCGCCATGCCCGGCGGCAGCGCCGTCAGGATCCAGCCGCCGAGCCGGCCCTCTGCCGAGAGCACGCGTACCTTGTCGAGCAATTGCAGACGCTTGCGGATGAGCGAGCCCACGTTGTCCAGAATCTCGGCCAGGTTGCCGCCAGATTCGCGCTGGATGAGGATGGCGATCACCAGGTAGCGCAGGTCGTCTACCGGCACGCGGTCGATCAGGCCGGCGAGTGCATCGTTCAACGAGACGCCGTAGTTGATCTGGCTGAACACCATCGCAAGCTCGGCACCGATCGGCTGCGGCAGTTCATCGCCCGCCATCTCGAGCGCGCTCGGCAGCGAGTGGCCGGCACGCAGGGCACGGCTGATCAGGTCGGTGGCTTCCGGCAGCTGCGCTTCGAGCTTCATCAGCCGGCGCGTGCGTCGATGCAGCACATAGAACAGCGGCAGCGAGGCACCCGCAGCGGCCAGCGCAACCGATGCAACCCATGGCGGATTGAGCGGTGAGATGCCGATGACCACCGCTACTGGCGCGATCAGGGTGAACACCAGAAACCGCGCGACCGACCAATCGAGCCCCGATTGCAGCAACAGCAGGTCGAGCCGATTGACGCGCGGCAGCTTGCCCAGCAGCGCCGCCACCTCCTGCGACTCCGCCAGCACGCGCTGCTTGAGGATGCTCTCGTCGGCGCCATGCCGTGCGCTGCTGAGCAAGGCCATCTTCAGCCGCTGGCTCAGGCGCTTGGCGGTCTGGCTGTGGCGGCTGTCCCACCACAGATACGTACCCGATACGCCCAGCACAATGGCCACGAAAACCGAGAGCGTGAAACCGATCACCATGGTGTCCATGTCGGTTCTCCTTTAGACCTCGTATTGCACTGAGGGGTCGTACAGCGTTTCGGGCAGATGGATGCCGAAGGCCTGCAGACGTTCCGAAAACTTGGGCCGCACGCCCGTCGCGCAGAAGTGGCCCTTGATACGGCCGTCGGAATCGACGCCCTTGCGGCGGAAGGTGAAGATCTCCTGCATGTTCACGACTTCGCCTTCCATGCCGGTGATCTCCTGCACGCTGACGAGCTTGCGATTGCCGTCGGTCAGGCGCGTGACCTGCACCACTACCGTCAGCGCCGAGGTGATCTGCTGGCGCATCGTCTTGGGCGGCAGTTGCAGGCCCGCCATGCTGACCATGTTCTCCAGCCGGGTGAGTGCATCGCGCGGCGTGTTCGCGTGGATCGTGGCCAGCGACCCTTCGTGCCCCGTGTTCATGGCGTGCAGCATGTCGAGCGCTTCGGCACCGCGCACTTCACCGAGGATGATGCGATCGGGCCGCATCCGCAGCGCGTTCTTCACCAGCGAGCGCTGCGTGATCTCGCCGCGGCCTTCGATGTTGGCCGGGCGCGTTTCCAGGCGCAGCACATGATTCTGGCGCAGCTGCAGTTCTGCCGCATCTTCAATGGTGACGATGCGTTCGTTTGCCGGGATGTAGCCCGAAAGGATGTTCAGCAGCGTGGTCTTGCCGCTGCCGGTGCCGCCCGAGATCAGGATGTTCAGCTTGGCCTTGACCATCGCATCGAGCAGTTGCGCCATTTCCGGCGTCATCGTGCGGAAGTTGACCAGATCCTGGATCGTCAGCGGGTTGACTGAGAAACGCCGGATCGACAGCAGCGGCCCGTCGATTGCCGAGGGCGGAATGATCGCGTTGATACGTGAGCCATCGGGCAGCCGCGCATCAACCATCGGGCTGGATTCATCGATGCGGCGGCCGACGCGCGACACC
Source organism: Ralstonia sp. 110700041-2 (assembly GCF_056280165.1). Classification (NCBI taxonomy): domain Bacteria; kingdom Pseudomonadati; phylum Pseudomonadota; class Betaproteobacteria; order Burkholderiales; family Burkholderiaceae; genus Ralstonia; species Ralstonia sp. 110700041-2. The sequence continues at coordinate 141,044 of NZ_JBSFAI010000013.1, forward strand.
ATCTTTTCAATCACGCGCATCAGGTGCGCGTCGTCGTGGAAGGTCACGCTGGTCAGCTCGAGCTTGCCGCGGCGCTCCACGTACACGTACTTGTGTGTGTTGACCAGGATGTCGGAGACGGTCGGGTCGGCCAGCAGCGGTTCGAGCGGGCCGTAGCCGAGCATTTCGTCCTGCACGTCTGAGACAAGGCGGCGGCGTTCGCTCTCATTGAGCTGGTGCTTGCCTTCGTCGATGATTTGCTCGACCAGTTGTGCCAGTTCGCGTTTGATCTGCTCGGGCGTGAGCTGCTGCAGGCGGCTCAGTTCCACGCGCTCGATGATGATCTGGTGCACATCCTGCGCCACCTGCTGATAGGCTGCGCTGGTGTGGCCGTTCGAGCCGTTGGCGTACGCAACGCGCTGCGGTAGTGCCTCGCCGGCTTGCTGAAAGAGTTGTTCTCGCAATGACATGATGGGCTCCACGCGATCGATGGGTTAGGCACGCCTCAGGCACGCACCGGCGCCGGCACTTGGTTGGCATGGCCGAACAGCTTGCGCAGCAGGCCGTCGCGCTGAGGCTGCGTGGTAGGAAAGAGCTGGTGCGCCATGTCCATCAGCGCGCGGCTGATGTGGCTGTTCTCAGCCACGTCGAGCACAGGGCGGCCTTGGTTGACGGAGTCGCGCACGGGGGTCGGGTCATACGGCAGCACATGCGAGACGGGCATGCCGAAGGCACTTTCCATGGTGTTCTGCGTGAATGGCACGCGCTTGTCGTACTGGTTGACGACGAGCTTCAGCCGTTCCGAGCGATAGCCGAGCGAGTGGCAGATATCCATGAGCCGGCGCCCGGCGCGCAGGTAGGCGAGGTTCAGTTGCAGCACGGCGTAAATCACATTGCTGTGGTCCAGCACCAGAATCGACGCCGGGTTGATGTCCTGCCCCAGATCAAACACCACGACGTCGTACATGGATGCAGCCAGCGTCAGCAGGCGTTCCAGATGCATCGCCTTGATCTCGCCGGCCTTGATCGGGTCACCGGCGCCGGCCAGGACATCGAAATCCGCGCTGACGTGCGTCACGCAGGTATCGAGCAGGGCGGCATCCAGCCGGTCGATCTGGTTGCAGACATTTGCCAGCGTTGCCGGCGGGGTCTGGTCGGTCACCAGGAAGGCGGCGTCGCCGTATTGCTGGCACAGATCGACCAGCAGCACATGCTTGCCGTGCCGCGCACTGAGCACGTGGGCAAAGTTGGCGGCGGTGAATGTGGTGCCGCTGCCGCCCTTGCACGACACGAACGACAGCACCTGGCCTTCGTTGCGCGAGCCGGAGAGCGCGTGGCTCGTGCAGCGTTGCAGCTCGTCGCGAAACTCTTGCGCATCGGGTGGCCACGGCAGTACGCACTGCACACCGGCGCGCATGGCACGCATCAGCAGGTCGGCAGACGGGTTCTCCGTCAGCAGCATGCAGAGCGTGTCGGGGCGGTCTGTCGTCAGGCGACGCAGTTGCTGGATGTCGTCGGTGCTGAAGCTGGCCGCTTCCAGGATCAGCAGATCCGCGCCCTGCGCAAGCCCAGGCTGGCCGAGTGCCTTAGCCGGGGCGGCGCACGTGCGCTGGACGACGTGGCTGGTGGCCTGTGCAATCAGCCCTGCGAGGTATTGCAGGTGTGATTCGTCGGCGGATACGAGAGCGATCTTGGCCATGGCCTGGCTCCTGTGAGCGTCTGGTGACGCGCCGCGGGCGGCGGCGCGTTTTCCTCTTTCTACGTTCTTGCGTGTTGCGACCTACCGGCCCTGGGCATCCAGGCTGCTGCCCGAGCCCACTCCTACCGTGAACGCGCTGACATCGGCCTGCGGCTTGACGAACTGCGCGTTGTAGCGGTCCATGGCGGCGGTGGCGGCACGCCCGTCGACGCCGGTCACCGGGTCGGTGTTGGCCGATGCATTCGGGTTCAGCGTCTGCATGGCCTGCACCGAGCGGACGGCTTCACCGAAGTGCTTGTCGTAGAGCGGGGTGGAGGTCATGCACCCGGCCAGGGTGAGAGCGATTGCGCTGCAGAGTCCCGCCCGCGCCAGCTTCGAAGTGATGTTCATGATGCGTCTCCGTGAAGGTTGTGCGGTCGGGTCAGTCGTGAAAGGGCTGTTCGCCCATCGACACGAAACGGCGTGCGGCGGGTGCTGGCGCCATGGCGGCAGGCGCGGGCGGTGTGCCGTTGTCGGCCGGTGCTGCAGGCGCCGTGGAGCCTGCGGGTGTTTGCGCTTCGGCTGCAGCAGGTGCGCTTGCGGTGGGGGCTGGCGCTTGAACAGGTTCGGCTGCAGGCGCTGCTGCGGCAGTTGCCGCTTCGGCAGCCTTCGGTGCCGGCAGTGCGGAAGCCGGTGCTGCCGTGGCGGCCGGTGCCTTGGCCGGCTTGACCTTGTGCCCTTCCATGTTGCCGTTGAGCAGGATCTCGCCGGTGTTGACCTGGCCGAACGTATCGGTCGGCAACGGGTACTCGGCAGGCAGCGGCTTGACCAGGCGCGGGGTGACCACGAACACCAGCTCGGTTTGATCCTGCTGGAAGCTCGTGCTTCGCGCCAGCGCACCGATCACCGGCAGCTCGCCAACACCGGGGATGGCCTTGAGGCTGCCCGTGATGTTGTTCTTGATCAGCCCGCCGATGGCAAAGCTCTGGCCGTCATGCACCTGCAGCGTGGTGGAAGCGCGCCGGGTGGTGATGAGCGGCAGGATCTGCGTGTTGTTGCTGTTGGGCGCAGTGACTGCCACCCCAGTCGGCGACAGCTCGGACACCTCGGGCGACACCTTCAGGTTGATGCGGCCGTTCTCCATCACCGTGGGGGTGAAGCGCAGACCCACGCCAAAGGTTTCTTCCTGCAGGATGACCGTGCTGGTGCCGCCCACAGCGGCACCTTGCGCCACCGGAATGAACACCTTGCCGCCGGCAAGGAAGCTGGCTTCCTGTCCACTGATGGCCATCAGGCTCGGCTCTGCCAGCACCTTCACGAGCCCGTCGCCCTTCTGTGCATCGAGCGCGAACTTGAGAGGCAGACGGTTGTTCTTGCTGAAGTTGACGATGTCGTTCGAGCCCGACAGGAAGTTGGCGAGGGCGCCCACCGACCAGCTGCCGAAGGCACCGGCCACATTGAGTGCCGAGCCCATCTGGTCGATCAGCGTCTTGGAGACTTCCGCCACCTTCACTTCCAGCATCACTTGTTGCGGGGCTTCCACCGCCATCATGTTGATGATGCGCGGGCTCCGCAGCGGTGCGCCGTTCTGCCCGCCGGCATTCATCTGGCCGGCGGCTTGTTGACCACCGCCGCCTTCTTCCCGCACGGGGCCGCGCGCCTGGCGCGTGACAAATGCATTGGCGATGTCGACGATCTTCTGCGCCTGGACCGAATCGCTCACCGTGCCGCCCAGCACGATGCTGTCGGCGGCGGCAGAGACTTCGACGTTCTTTGCGCCCGGCACCAGGCGGCGCAGTGCGGCTTGCAGGCCGGCCGGGTCTGCACCCACCGACACGTCGATCACCGTGCAGGATCCGCTGCGGCCCTGCACGATCATGTTGGTGGAACCGACTTCCAGCCCCAGCACGTACAGCGTTTGCGGCGACACCAGCATCGCCTGCACCACGCGCGGGTTGCCGACGGTGCGGCTGCGTACGGCTTCGGGCAGCTGCACCATCGTCGACTTGCCGATGGGAACGGTCACCTCGCTGTGTTCGCGCATGGCGCCGGTGCAGTTAGGGCCCTTGGGCGCTGCATCGCGGCTGGCTTCAGCGTTGCTTGCGCTGCCGATGGTCAGTTGGATCGGCCCGTTTGCCGACATGCGCATCGGCTTGGCCGGGGCCGCCGCGTTGTTGGTCAGGATGGCAGATTCCACACCGACCTGCGCGTGCGCCGCACCTGCCCAAAGCCCCCCCAACATGGCCACTGCGGCTGCAGTCGCCTTCATGTACGTCCCCATGCAGCGTGTCTCGCCGCGTTGCGTGATGAGTCGGTTCATGGTGATCCCCCAGATTGGTTGTTCTGCAAGACAAGGCCGGTGATGTGTTGCCTGTGACCGTGCCGGGGCCCTCTTCCTGGGGCCTTTGGTCTGTTCTTCCTGTTGTGTTGTTGATCGTTGCCCGTGAGTTGAGTGATTCGCGTCGCTTCAGAAGCACTCGGCGCCGCGATCCACGCCGGCAATCACGCCGATGCAGTTGCCAGGTGCGCGCTGCACTGCGGCCACGCGGCGTACCACCTGCACCGTCTTGGCCACCGGCACCGCCACGGCTGCCGTGATCGCGGGCTCCTTGAGCAGCGTGCTCTTGGTCGCCCCATTGGTATCGGCGGGTTGCGGGTCGACCTGGTTGCGCAGGACCAGCGAGAGCGTGCCCACGCTGCGTGCAAGGTCCAGCTTCTCGGCTTGTTCGGGCGTGACTTCCAGCGTGACGGCGTTCACGACCTTGGGCTTGGTGTCGTCGCGGTTGACCTCTTGCGCGACGGCCAGCACCAGGATCTTTTCCAGCACGATCTTCGAGATCGATTGGTCGGACCGGTCACCCGCCACCGGCTTGCCGTCTTTGCTGTCTTGCAGCGTGTTGACGATGATGTCGACGTAGCTGCCCGGCAGTGCAAAGCCCGCCACGCCCACCACATCATTCACACGCACGGTGATGGCGCGCTTGCCATCGGCAATGACGGCCGACAGACCACCCGCCGTGCCTTGCGGCGTGAGCTTCGATTCCAGCACCGGCTCGCCGCGTGTCAGGCTTGCGCGGACAACGCGGCCGCTCAGGGCTTGCGTGTCGGAGATGGTGCCCGGCGGCAGACTGGCGGTCGGCCAGTCCACCACCTTGATGAAGTCCGGCGACAGGCGCTGGCCGAGGTCGATATCAGCGGCGGCCACGGCCACCTTGGTGATGCCGCTGCTGCTTTGCTGCGTGAGCCAGCGCGAGGCGAAGACCACCGCCGCAAGGCCGGCGATCGTGGCAATCAGCAGCATCGAGAGAATGCGCAGGTTTTTCATTTCCCAACCCCACTCAGATGGTTCTCAATCCCACCGCCACTTGCGACGAACGCACGTGACGGGCATGCACGGCCGGCCAATGCGCCGGTCAGCCGAAGAAGACGGTGACGAGGGAGGTGCGTGCCAGGATGGACGGGGCCCGCAGGCGTGGCGATGGGGCGCCGCACAGGTCCTGGCTTGCCCGATGGTGCGACTGGATTGACGCATGTCACTTCTCCCCGGTCCTGGACCGTTCTTGCGTGGTCCTTGATGCCTTGTGTGTCTGGCGCGTGCCTGGTGGCGTTCACTCCGTCAGGCTGGCTGCGGCGACGCCGTGTGCTTGTCTTGCACCGCGTCGGCACGCGTCAGGTGTTTCCCCCCTCGGCTACAACACTCCCCACTTCACCAGCAACGTGCCTGCGGCAAAGGCCACCGCGTATGGCAACTGGATCGTTCCGCTGCGCTTGCCCCCGGTTTCCGGAGAAGGCACGGCCTTGCCGCCGAACGGCAGCGACATCAGCAGCGTTGAAACCCCTGCGAACGAGCGTTGCGCGTCACGGCGCAGCAACACCATGGCAAGCGCGAGCACGCCGCCTGCCAGAAAACTCACGAAGGCAATGTGGAAGGCGCCGAAGGGCCCCATGAAGGCGCCGATCGCGCCCATCAGCTTCACGTCGCCGGCGCCCATGCCACCGAGCAGGTAGACGCCGATGCACAGTCCCATGCCCACCGCTGCGCCACCGAGCCAGGCGAGCGCGCCTGCGGGGAAGCCTTGTGTGAGGCATTGCGCGAGAAGCGCAGCCACGAGGCCCGACGCCACCAGCCAGTTCGGGATGCGGCGCGATCGCACGTCGCTCGCTGCGGCCATCACGATGAGCACAATCAGGCTGAGGTTCGCCAAGGCGCTCAGGCTTGTCATGGTGGTCATCTCGGGCTCCTCTCGGGCGATTGTTCTGGCTGTCCGCGCGGCATCGGGTGCCGCGGGCCAGCTTGTATTCCGCCGGATCAGGCCCGGGGCTGCCGGACCTGACCTGGGCGCACTGGCACTGCTCAGGCGGCGGCCGTCGACAGCTGGGTTGCGATCGAATTCCAGATGGCGCCGACCGCGGTCTTGACGGTAGTCCCGTAGGTCACCATCACCAGAGCCACAAAGGCCAGCAGCAGTGCGTATTCCACGCCGGCTGCACCGTCTTCTTCGCGCACGAAACGCTTGATCATGGCTTTCATTTCAATCTCCTCACGTCATGGTTCAAGGAAAGGGCGCACCGCTGAAGATCGGGCGCTGGGTTCTGGCCAGACAAGCCGGCCAAGGCCAAACCAGGGGTTCCGGAGATCGTGTGCGCACACCGGTGCCACACCGACACGAGGCCAGCATGTTCCGGAGCACGACAACACCAAGAGGCTCCCCCGACTTCACCAGTTCTCAGGGCTCACACCGGCGTGGCCGCTGGTGCTCGCTCGCCCGGACATCGCCGCAAATCGCAGCAGGTGCCCACTGGGCGCCGTGGGCTGGTCCACCATTTCTCCAGGGACCGGCTCACGCCTGAAAGTGCAACAACTTCCGTGTTCACCGCAGACGCTCCCGGCGGTTTGCCGGTCCCTGCAGCCGGCTGGCCTCTTTGTGCCAGCGCGTCGACAACTTCCCCGTACGTCTTTTGTTCTGTTCTGTTCGCTGCGCTGCTCGTCTGGCATGCGCTGTGTCCTACCGGCCCGTGGTGCGATTGCGCGCTACCCAGGCCTTGGAATATCAACCACCCGAACCACCGCCCTGCGAGCCCGATGATCCGAACCCGCCGGGTGTCATCAACACCGATGCCGCGTTGCTCCAGAAATCGCCCACGCTGGTTTCGACGCTCGCCATGACGCCAACCAGCACCAAAGCCACCATCACCAGCAGCAGGGCGTATTCCACGCTGGCTGCGCCGGTCTGGCGGGTCTTGATGTGTTGGTCTTTGGTTTCCACGTCCCACCCCCTCAGGTGTGCGCCGGTTCTGTCTTGTCTTTCCGAAACACCGTGCTGCTATGTCGGCGGGACCAACAGAGCGACGACCGTGCCATTGCCGCTAAGTCCTTGATTTTCAATGGCTGGGCAGGCGTGCCAGCGTCCCGCCCAGGCAAAAGGTCAGCGCTTGTTTCCCAAGCGTCACGCCTATTTTGTGTTGCGTGCGATACAGCAAACGATGACGCGCGTAGGTTTGCGCAAATACCAAACGTGAAAGTGATGCATGCGTGTTGTGCGCCGCAAAAAGCCGCGGGTAAGCCCGCACTCGTGCCAGCGGCGTGGTTACGTGCATTCTTGAAACATCAGGGCCTTTGCCTGGACAGGATGTGAGGCGTCGCAGCCGTCCGGTACGGTGTGGCCGTAACGTGTCTTGGGTGGGGTCTTGCAGGAAGAGAGGAGCGCTTTATCGGAGAGGTGGCCTACGGCGGAAGCTGGGCCTGATCTCGACGCCCGATGCGCTGGCAGCCAATCCCTCGTATGGAAGGATTAGGCGCGTGACCGACAGGGGTGGCGCGGCTGGGCGCGTCGAAACCGTTTCAGTTCTGAAACATGGCCCAGCACGGCAGGGGGAAAAACAAATGAAGCGTTGCGCCGTTACAGCACGACCGGCCGGTCGCTCAGCTCATTGGTGCGCGGCGTGCCATCGGAAGGCACGTGCGCGGCGAGGAGGTCGTTGATCTGCGCCAGCGCGTCGAGCACCGGCGCCATGGTCACGCGCTGCGCAAAGCCACGCGTGATGGTCTCGCAGATGGTGCGCCACGCGTGTGCGTCCACCTTGGCGGCGATACCGTGGTCGGCCAGGATCTCGACCGCGTGATCGGCCAGGTTGATGTAGAGCAGCACGCCCACGTGCTCGCGCGTGTTCCACACCTCCAGCAGCCCGAACAACGTCCGGGCACGGTGCCGCGGCGACATCCCGGCCCAGGCGTCGCGCACGGGCAACGAGCTCTCGATGACGACGCGCACTTCGCCGTGGTGGTGTTGTTCGCCTTCGCGTACGGCGGCTTCAAGCTTTTGCAGATCCGCCGGCGGAAACGCCCGCCTTGCATGCGACGAGGTTGTCAGCAGATGGGTCAGGGCACGGCGCGCGCCGTGGTGATGTCGGGTCGTGGAAGCCATGGATGCGTTCACCGGTTACCAGTTGCCGGAGGCGCCACCGCCACCGAAATCACCACCACCCCCGCCGCCAAAACCGCCGCCTCCACCACTGCCTCCACCAAAATCACCGCCGCCGCGTCCCCAGCCGCCACCCAATCCACCGCCCAAGCCACCAATGGTGCCGGGGCCCCAGCCGCGATTGCCCATCACCACGCGCGAGCCGGGGCGGCCGGGCAGGCTGCCCGTCACGCGCCCGCCCGAGCGCATGGCCGCGCTGAGCACGAAGAACACAATGATCGCCAGCGGAAACAGCACGGGCAGCCAATCACCGATGCCGCCGCCGGATTGCTGACGCTTGGCGCGCTCGGCCGGCGGCAGGCTCTCTTGTGCAATGACGGTCTGGATGGCCGAGATACCTGCCGACAGCCCGCCGTAGAAATCGCCCTGGCGGAAGTGCGGCGCCATCACGTCCTGCAGGACACGCTTGGATTGCGCGTCCGTCAGCGCCCCTTCCAGCCCGCGCCCGACTTCGATACGCATCTTGCGCAGCGATGCCGGGTTGTCCTTGGCGATGAGGATGATCGCGCCGTCGTCTACGCCCTTGCGGCCGGCCTTCCACGCATCGGCCACGCGGATGCCGTACGCCTCGATGGGTTCCGGCGCGGTGGACGGCACCATCAGCACGAAGATCTGGCTGCCGCGCTGCTGTTCGTAATCGGCCAGCACCTGTTCGAGCGCGCTTTTCTGCTCGGCGCTGAGCGTGCCGGTCAGGTCGGTCACGCGCGCGGCCAGCGGCGGCACGGCCACCATGTCGCTTTGCGCGCGCGCGGGCAACGCAGTGGCCAGCCACAGCGCCACAGTCAGCAAGAAGGTGAAGCAGGCACGCGCGCGCATCGACATGATCGTTAGCTCGTCAGAACTTCACCGGCGGGGCGGTGGAAATACCCTTTTCGTTCTCGACCGTGAAGTTCGGCTTGACCTGGTAGCCCATCACCTTGGCGGTCAGGTTGGTCGGGAAGCTACGGGTCAGCACGTTGTAGTCCTGCACCGATTTGATGTAACGCTGGCGGGCCACCGTAATGCGGTTCTCGGTGCCTTCCAGTTGCGATTGCAGATCACGGAACGACTGGTCAGCCTTGAGTTGAGGGTAGTTCTCCGACACGGCCATCAGGCGCGACAGCGCGCTCGAAAGCTCGCCCTGCACCTGCTGGAATTTCTGGAACGCCGCTGGATCGTTCAGCACTTCCGGCGTGATCTGGAAGCTGGTGGCTGCGGCCCGGGCCTTGGTCACCGCTTCCAGCGTGTCCTTCTCGTGCGAGGCATAGCCCTTGACCGTATTCACCAGGTTGGGAATCAGGTCCGCACGGCGCTGGTACTGGTTGACCACCTCGGCCCAGGCAGCCTTGGTGGCCTCATCCTTCGCCTGGAAATCGTTATAGCCGCACGCAGACAGGAATGGCGCAGCCAGCACGGCCAACGACAGCGCCAGCCAGCGCAGCACCGAAAAACGCGTCGAGCGGAAGGTCAGGGCAGGGGTCATGAAATCCTCTAGATCTTGAATCCGAAAAGAATGTGGCATGAGACTGACAGCGTCTCACGACGTTCCAGCGCACTTTAGCTTATGCGCTTGACGCCCCAGTCACACATCAGTACGGTATGGGGACGTTTTTGACAATTTCCATGCGCGCGATTTCCCGTTCCTCGTCGATCTGCACGGCACCGGCCTTCAGCCTGTCGGTCGTGTCGACGCTCGCGCGCGCCAAAAAAGCCACCAAACAGCCGCTCGTCTGACCGGAGCGCTGTTCCGTCAGATGGGCGACGGAACAGCGGTTGACCGATACGTTGGACACGGTTGCCTCTCTCCCGCATCTCGCGGGGCCGCATTCCCGAAGCGCTTCTGACGGTTCTTTGACCGGTCGTTGATTCGTCCAGGAGTGTTGTCGTGCTTGAAAATTCATCCACCAATTTGTCCACCAACGAACGTCCGTCGTATGCGGGCATCTGGGTGCCCATCGTGACGCCGTTTGCCGATGACGCAGCGCGATCAGTCGACTACGGCGCGCTGTGTACATTAGTGATGCGGTATCGCGCGCTGGGCGTCGCCGGTTTCGTAGCATGTGGCAGCACTGGCGAAGCGGCAGCGCTGACCGATCAGGAACAGGCCGACGTGCTCGATACGGTACGTGCCGCCGCCGACGGCTTGCCCGTGGTGATGGGCGTCTCGGGCAGCGCTCTCGCATCGGTGCGCGAGCGGATGCTGCGCCTCGCCGAACATCGGCCGGCAGCGTTTCTGATTCCGGCGCCTTCCTACATTCGCCCGTCGCAGCGCGGGATCATCGAGTACTTCACTGCATTGGCCGATGCTTCGCCCGTGCCGGTGCTGCTGTACGACATTCCGTATCGCACCGGCGCACACATCGACACCGAAACGCTGCTCGCGCTGGCGGCGCATCCCAACATCCACGGCATCAAGGATTGCGGCGGCGACGCGGACAAGACGCAGCGCCTGATCGCCGACGGGCGGTTGCAGGTGCTGGCCGGGGAAGATGCGCAGGTGTTCGGCACGCTGTGCGCCGGCGGTGTCGGGGCGATTATTGCTGCCGCGCATGTCCGCACGGAGCTGTTTGTCGAGATGGCAAGGGCGGTGCAGGAGCAGCGGTTGAACGATGCACGGCGGTTGTATCATGCGCTGGCACCGGTGATTCGGATGCTGTTTGCCGAGACGAACCCTGGGCCTTTGAAGGCTTGGCTGGCTGCCGAGGGGTTGATTCGCAATGTGTTGCGGGTGCCGATGATGATGGCTTCTGAGGGTTTGGGGCGGGAGTTGGGGGAGGTGGTTGGTCGGGTTTGAGTTTTCTTGGTGGTTCATCCCCGTTTCAGTCCCGGCAGGGGATGAAACAGGGGATGCACCGCCAAGTCCCATCCCCCAAATACAAAAAACTCAAATACCCTTAAACGCCTTCCGGGCCGCCTCAAACGTCGCATCCAGAATCGCATCATCGTGCGTGGCGGACACAAAACCCGCCTCAAACGCGGACGGTGCCAGATAGACGCCCTGATCCAGCATCGCATGGAAGAACGCATTGAAGCGCCCAACATCGCTCTTGGTGACTTCGGCAAAGCTCGTCGGCACGCCTTCGCGGAAGTAGATGCCGAACATGCCGCCCACGCTGTCCGCGGCAAACGGCACGCCAACTTCACGTGCGATATCGGCCAGCCCATCCACCAGTTTTCGTGTCTGGACAGCGAGCCTGTCATGGAAACCCTCCGCAGCAATCAACCGCAGCGTGGTCAGCCCAGCCGCCACCGCAAGCGGATTTCCCGACAGCGTCCCAGCCTGGTACACGTTGCCCAGGGGCGCCAAGAACCCCATGATGTCGCGGCGGCCGCCAAACGCAGCGGCCGGCATGCCCCCGCCGATGACCTTGCCCAGGCACGTCAGGTCCGGCTTGATGCCGTACAGCGCCTGCGCGCACCCGAGCGCCACGCGAAAGCCCGTCATCACCTCGTCAAAGATCAGCACGGCGCCGTGCTCGGTACACAGCGCGCGCATGGCCTGGTGGAATTCGTTGCTGCCACGCACGAGGTTCATGTTGCCGGCCACCGGCTCGACGATCACGGCGGCGATTTCCTTGCCGTGGCGGGCAAACGCCTCGCGCAGTGCGGCCACGTCGTTGTACGGCAGCACCATCGTGTGCTTGACCACGTCTTCCGGCACGCCGGCGGAAGACGGTGCGTTCTGCGTCGTATCGGCAAACGTCAGCAGGCCTGAACCGGCCTTGACCAGCAGGCTGTCGGCGTGACCGTGGTAGCAGCCTTCGAACTTGACGATCAGGTCACGCCCGGTAAAGCCACGCGCCAGGCGCAGGGCGCTCATGGTCGCTTCGGTGCCCGACGACACGAGCCGCACCTGTTCGATCGACGGTACGAGCTTGCAGATTTCCTCGGCCATGACGACTTCAGCCTCGGTAGGCGCCCCGAACGAGAAGCTGTCGGCCGCCACTTCCTGCACGGCACGCACGACCTCCGGATGCGCGTGGCCAACGATCATCGGGCCCCACGAGCCGACGTAGTCGATATAGCGGGTGCCGTCCGCGTCCCACAGGTACGGGCCGGCTGCCTTGGCAATGAAGCGCGGGATGCCGCCCACCGAGCGGAAGGCGCGTACCGGGGAGTTCACTCCGCCGGGGATGGTCTTCTGGGCACGTTCAAACAGGGCGGCGCTGCGGGAGGGAGTCGACATGGAGGGTGTTGGGAGAGAGCGTGGCGCCGAGCAGAGCGGCGCTGCGGCACGGTTTAAAGGCGGTTCGAGGCGATTATGTGGTGGTTTGCCGCAGATCCGGGTTGGATGCAGTCAAACACCGTGTCTGCCCGCTGCCTGTTCTGGCGCAGCCGGGCGTGATTCGGTACCATCTGGCCTGCCATTTTAATAGACGGAACCACCGAAGCTTTGCCCTATGGAACAACAGATTGAATACAAGACGTGGATGTGCCTGATTTGCGGCTGGATCTACGACGAAGAACAAGGCGCCCCGGACGACGGCATTGCGCCCGGCACGAAGTGGGAAGACGTGCCCATCAACTGGACGTGCCCCGAGTGTGGCGCGCGCAAGGAAGATTTCGAAATGGTGCAGATCTGATTCGGATCTGACCTGTCTCCCGTCGGCAAGTGAGTGTTTGCCCTCTTGCTGACAGCCAAGTATCAGGAAGTGACGGTTCGATGAATGGGCTCGTCGCTTCCATGCCACAAGCGCTCGGCGGACGGCCGGCGCCATTGACGGCGAATAGGTGACTTGTCACACTTCGTCAAATTCTGAGCTTCACACTTCATAAGCGGGCCGGGGGGCGTAGTTTTGAAGTCGTCGCCAGCGTGGGCCTTTTCCGTTTGGAGGGCGCGCTGCGTGGCGATTTGCCGCGATCCATCCGGTCAGAATGTCGTGGCGACCCGTGGTCGCGCACTGCGAGAACATGATGCAATCCGCGCGGGTGGAACAACTGGCTGACTCTCAACCGCTAGCGAACTCTCCGCTGGCGCATTCCCTGACAGGCTGCAAGGTGCTGGTAATCGACGATTCCAGCACCATTCGCCGTACCGCGCAGATTTTCCTCACCCAGGCCGGGTGCCAGGTCGTGCTGGCCGAAGACGGCTTCGACGCACTGGCCAAGGTGGGTGACCTGAAGCCCGATCTCGTGTTCTGCGACATCCTGATGCCCAATCTAGACGGCTACCAGACCTGCTCGCTGATCAAGAAAAGCCCAAAGTTTCATGCCACGCCTGTGATCATGCTCTCTTCGCGCGACGGGATTTTCGACCGTGCGCGGGGCAAGTCGGTCGGGGCGGTGGACCATCTCGCCAAGCCGTTCTCGAAGGAAGCGCTGCTGGAGGCGGTCCAGACGCATTTGCCGGTGGCGCGAGCTGCCGCGCAGTGACGGCATCTCTCTTAACGAAGGACTGTTTGTATGGCAATCAAGAAAGTGTTGGTGGTCGATGATTCTCCGACCGAAGCGCTGCACCTGTCGGAGATCCTCGGCAAGAACGGTTTCAAAGTGACGGTCGCTGCCGATAGCGAGCAGGCCATGACCAAGCTCGAAGCCGAAACCTTCGACCTGATCCTGATGGACGTGGTGATGCCGGGCCAGAACGGCTACCAGGCGACCCGCGCCATCAAGAAGGACGAGCGCTTCCAGGGCATCCCCGTGATCATGTGCACGACCAAGGGCCTGGAGACCGACCGCGTGTGGGGCATGCGCCAGGGCGCATCGGACTACATCGTCAAGCCGGTCAAGGCCGAAGAGCTGCTCGAGAAGATCGCCAAGCTGGCGCAGTGATCCTGCGGCAGTTCGCTTAGAAGCGCGACGTCGAGACCGCGCGCAGCAAAGACCCAGCACCGGACATGAGCCAGACGTGAACGAACAGCGCACCAACCTGACCTCCCGCCAGCGCCTGCACGAATACCAGGCGATGCTGGCACGCCGCCTGCAGGAGGCGCGCGCCAAGTCGGCGACGGAAGGCTTTCTGGGCGTGCAGATCGGCGAGCACCACTGGCTGCTGTCGCTGACCGAAACCGGCGAGGTGTTGGACTACCAGCCGCCCGCACGCGTGCCGCTCACACAGCCGTGGTACCTCGGTCTCGTGAATGCGCGCGGCAACCTGCTGGGCGTGATCGATTTCGGCTTGTTCTGCGGTGAAGCGCCGACGGGCAATGGCAGCGGCGCCAAGATCGTGGTGCTGTCCAAAGACCCGCAGCGTGCGTGCGCGATTGTCGTGCCGCGCGTGGCCGGCCTGCGCAGCCTGAGCGATCTGCAGCCCGCGGAAGCCACGGCGGAAGAGGGGCGTCCGTGGTTGGGGCGCGCCTGGCGCGACGCGCAGGGCACGCAATGGCGCGAACTGGATGTGCGGCAGTTGCTGGCCGATCCGGCGTTCCTGCAGGTCGGCCGCAGCCGCACGTAAAGCGATTGGGCAATCAGGTCGTAGAGCCTTAGAACCAACAAGAACGATTGGGCACGCCGCAACGGGAGCGGGGTGCGCAGGGGCAAGAGGCGGTGCGTGGCGCGCGAAACAGGGCGCGCCAGGTGGCCAAGTGTATTCACAGGCTCCGCCGAAGGTGCGTATCACGCCAGGTTGAACAAGGCGCGGACGCGGACGGGAAATCCATGCGGCTGATCTCGACAGAACGAGACGGCAGCATCGACAAGACAAGAGGGTCCTATGGGGTTCAAGTGGTTCAACGCAGGTCGCCGTGCCGGTGAGGCTGGGGCGCCCGAGGTTGCAGCGGAGGGCGCGTCGGCGGCTTCCGTGCAGTTGGCGCAGTTGGACAATGCGTCCCATACGGATGACGATAATCCCGCTGGCACGCCCACGCAGCTGGGCCGCTCGCCCATGGACGCCGTGGTCGGCTGGATGGAGCGCGTGCCGATTGCCGCGCAGCAGCGTGTCTTCACGATCGGCCTGGTGGTCGGTCTGCTGGCCCTGCTGATCTCGGTGTACCTGGATAACCGCCAGGCCAACAACGGTTCGGTGCAGATTGAAATTGCCGGTGACACGCTGATGCACTCCCAGCGTCTGGCCAAGGCGGTGCCGGTGGCGCTGCTGGGTAACACCAACGCATTCGCCCAGCTCAAGGAGAGCCGTGCGCGTCTGCAGGAAAACCTCGATGCGCTGAAAAACGGCAACTCCGAGCGCGGTGTACGCGCCTCGGGTGGCGATGCCGAAGCGTTGCTCGACAAGTCGATCGAAGAGTGGAAGCGCAGCGACAAGAGCGCCCAGGCCATTCTGGCGCAGGAAAAGACGCTGGTGGCGGTGGGTAAGACGCTGAACGTGTTCAACGCGTCGAACCCCGAACTGCTGGAAGAAGCGGAGCAGATCTCGTCGATGAAGCTGCAGACCAACGCGCCGGCCCGTGAAGTGGCCGCCTCGTCGCAGCTGGTGATGTTGACGCAGCGTCTGGGTAAGAACATGAACGAGTTCCTGGCCGGCGAAGGCGTGAACCCGGAAACGGCGTTCCTGCTCGGTAAGGACACCAACACCTTCCGTGAAACCCTGAACGGACTGCTCAACGGCTCGGAAGCGCTGCGCCTGTCGGCCGCCACCGATGCCGAGACGAAGGGCTACCTGCAAGAACTGTCGACCCGTTTCGACAACGTGCAGAAGACCACGCAGATCATTCTGGAAAACCTGCCGGGCCTGATCGCCGCCAAGCGCGCCCAACAGCAGATCTTCAACGACAACGAAAAGCTGCGTGCCGAGCTGTCTGACCTGCAGTCTGCCTATGCCGGCAGCGTGCGCAGCCGCCCCATGACGCTCGGTGCGGTGGTGCTGTCGGCCATCCTGACCGTGGTCTGCCTGGCCGGCCTGGCCGCCCTGTACCTGCGCGATTCGCGCGTGCGTACGATGGAAGCAGAAGCGCGCCAGCGCGAAGCTGAAGAGCGCCGGATGGTGGAAAAGCGCAACAACGATTCCACCCAGGCCGCAATTCTGCGTCTGATGAACGAACTGCAGGACATTGCAGACGGTGACTTGACCAAGCAGGCCACCGTGTCGGAAGACATTACAGGCGCCATCGCCGACTCGGTGAACTACACCGTGGAAGAACTGCGCGAGCTGGTCGGCCGGGTGCAGCAGACGGCCGAGCAGGTGACGCAGGCATCGTCGGCGGTGCAGACCACGTCGGAAAGCCTGGTGGCCGCATCAGAAGAACAATCGCGCCAGATTCGTCAGACCGGTCAGTCGGTGGTGGAGATGGCCGACCGCATTACGCAGGTCTCGCGCGGTGCTGCTGAATCGGCCAACGTTGCACGCGCCTCGCTGGCCGCTGCCGAGCAAGGTCAGCAGGCGGTGCAGAACGCCATCACGGGCATGAACGACATCCGTGACCAGATTCAGGAAACCTCGAAGCGGATCAAGCGCCTGGGCGAATCGTCGCAGGAGATCGGTGAAATCGTGGAGCTGATCTCGGACATTACCGAGCAGACCAACGTGCTGGCACTGAACGCTGCCATTCAGGCGGCATCCGCTGGTGAAGCCGGTCGCGGCTTCTCGGTGGTGGCAGAAGAAGTGCAGCGCCTGGCAGAACGTTCGGCCGAGGCAGCCAAGCAGATCGGCGCGCTGATCCGCACGATTCAGACCGACACGCAAGACGCGGTGCACGCCATGGAGCGCAGCACGGCGGGTGTGGTGGAAGGGGCGAAGCTGTCCGATAACGCCGGTGCTGCACTGGTGGAGATCGGTCGCGTGTCGCGCCAGCTTGCCGAACTGATTGAGAGCATTTCGCAGACGACGTCGCACGAAGCGACGCTGGCTTCGGACGTTGCGCAGAACATCGAACAGATCCTGCACATCACGGAACAGACGTCGACCGGTACGCGCCAGACCGCGCAGTCGGTGCGCCAGCTCACGCAGCTTGCCGAAGAACTGCGTGACTCGGTGGCGCGGTTCCGCATCGCCTGATCTCGTCACCTCTGGATTTCGGGCGGGAACGCCGAAGGGGCCACCCCGGGGGCAATCGCGGCAACCGCCACCTGCTTTTTGGAAGCACACATGCGTCATCAATCTTCCGCCCAGCCCGAATCCGCCTCTGTCGAGGCGGTGGGAGCCCCAGCCGGGCGTCAGAAATCCGGCCCCAAGCCTGCCGTGCCCGCGCGTGATCTCTCCGCGCTGGCGTGGGTCGCGCCCAACATGCGCGCTGCGCTGGACGATGCCGTGCGCGAGTTCGGCGAATACGTGGCCGATGTCATCGCCGATCCGGAGGTCATCGGTGCGCGCGATACGACGTCGCTGCGCCTAGCCGGCCAGTATCTGCACCAGGCTGCCGGCGCGCTGCTGATCGTGGGTCTGCGCGGTGTCGACGTGTATTGCCAAGCCGCCAAGCGCCTGCTCGAGGCGGTGGATGCCGGCAGCGTCGCCGCCGACGCCCAAACGCTGGACGTGTTCTCGCGCGCCGTGCAGGCGTTGCAGGAATACGTTTCCGACCTCATGGCTGGCATGGCCGAAGAGCCGCTGCGCCTGTTCCAGCCGTATCAAGCCGTGCTGTCCCGCCTGGGCGAAGAGCGCATCCACCCGGCTGACCTGTGGGCCGATGAGCTGCGCCACCTGCCGGCGCTGCTGCTGCCCTCGCGCGATTTGCCGGGGCTGGCGCGCCTGCGCCGCAAGTTCGAATTGGCGTTGCTGACCGCGCTGCGTGCGCCTGCCTCGAACGCCGATGGTGCGGTGGTGGATCCGTCGGCCGCGGCAGCGGCCTACGCGCCGCTGGAAGACCTGCTGCATGGCATCCGTGCGCTGGAGCGCGAACCGCGCCGCGCCGGGGACGATCTGCAGCGCGATCTGTGGCTCGTGCTGGCCCTGACATTTGGCGCCCTGCGTGCGGGCCTGGTGCCGGCCGACATGACCGCCAAGCGCCTGGCCGCACGCGTCAACCTGCTGCTGCGCCAGTACTCGCACAACAACGTCCACTTGCCGCAAGGCCTGCTGACCGACGCGCTGTATTTGCTGGCCGGCATGGCGTACAGCAACGCACCGGCAGTGCCGGTTGGCGACGACACGCTTGGCCCGGATATCGTGGTCTGCGTGCAGGCCTTCGCGATTCCGCCCACGCACGCGCCCGCTGGCGCACTGCACACGCGTCAGTACTACGCACTGCTGCCGACCGACGCCAGCGACACGCTGCAACGCGTCGGTCGTTCGCTCGAAACGCTCAGTCAACAACCTGCACCCGCGGCGGACGAACTCGATGCTGCACTGCAGACCCTTGCGCTGCATGCCGATGCGCTGGGGCAGCCGGCCCTGTCCGACCTGTCGAACCGTCTGACCGAAGCTGCCGGGCAGGACGTTGCGCCCACGCTGCAATTCCTCTCGCGCATGCTGGCCCGCCCGTGGGCGGTGCATGGCGAATCCGGCGACTTGCGCAGCGCGTGGTTTGCCGCCCGCTGCAGCGAACTGGCCGAACACGCCCGCGCGACGCAAGACGGTCACGCCGTGCCGGCTCCCGCATGGCTCACGCTCCTGGCCGAAGAAGCTGCACAACGCCGCGCGCATGCCGAGCAGGTTCGCGCGCTGCAAACGTTGCTGGCCTCTGCCGAAACGCACCTCGATGCGTTCGAGCGCGAAGGCGTGGAAAGCGGCGGCCTGCAGGAAGCCGCCCGCCTGTTCGGCGAGATGCAAACTGCCTTTGCCGCGCTCGACGCCTATGAGGCAGTGCACGCCACCGAAGCTGCCCAATCGACCATCAACGCGCTGCAAGCCGCGGGCGAGGGCGCAACTGCCGATCGTGAGCGCTACCTGGCTGCGCTGGCTGCCAACGTCAGCGGTCTGCAGGCCTTGCTTGATGCGTTGTCTGCCGGCACAGAACTGACCGGCGGCCAAGTCGACGAGATCGTCATTGAAGGCCAGCTGACGCCCACCGAGCGCGAAACCGCATGGCGCGAGTTCGCCTTCGACACCGAATCCGGCATGCTGGCCCGCCGCGAGCCGCAATCCGAAACGCTCGTCGGCGCAGACATCGCCAATGCCGATGCCGCGTCGCCGCTGCAATCGTTGCTTGATCGCCTGCTGGCCAAGCAACCGGTCGACCCGACCGACCCGCTGGCTGCGGAGCTGCGCACTGCGCTGCAGGAAGCGCGCGATGCCGCCGCCATCGACGACGATCCGGCTCGCCGACGCCGCCTGGAAGAGGCGCTGGCCCAGTTCGATGCATGGCAGGTTGGCAGCCCCGGCGCGCTTGAGCGGATGCAGGCCGCATTGGCGGCACCGGTTGCTGCGCCTGCGGCCGCCGCGCCTGCGCCAACTGCCGCACGGGATACCCAATCCATCGACGCCGAGCTGCTCGACATCTTCCTGTCTGAAGCCGAAGAAGTGCTGGCCGGCGTGCGCGCCGACCTGCAGGGTCTGCAGGCCGCTGCCGACATGGGCACGGGCGGTCTGGCTGCCGGTTCGGACCTGGACTTGCTTACGCAGTTGCGCCGCGCGTTCCACACGCTCAAGGGCTCGGGCCGCATGGTCGGGCTCACGCGCTATGGCGAGGCGGCCTGGGCCATCGAGCAGGTGATGAATGTCTGGCTGGCCGAGAGCCGTGTGCCGACGCATGACCTGGCCGCGCTCCTGACGCGCGCCGAGTCCGAGTTGTCAACGTGGGCCGCTGCCATCGCGCAATCGCCCCAAGCCGATCACGCGATTGAACCGCTGGTCGCCGCCGCAGAGCGCGTGCGCCATGGTGGTCCGTTCGTGTGGCTGGAGGCCGTGCCCGAAACGCAGGCCGCTCCCGAACACGCTGAGCCGCAAGTGCCCGAAGCACCGGCTGCGGAACCCGCATTGCACGACATCGACGCGATGCAGCCGATGGAGTTGACTGCACCGGATGTGCCCGTTGCAGAAGCCGAAGAAGCCGTCGCGCTCCAGTGGGAAGACGAACCTGCGCTGCCCGACGTCGAGGCGCCGATGCCCGAGGCGACCGCACCGCTGGTCGAGCATGAGGCAGTCGAGCCGGCTGCAGAGCACGTCGAAGAGACGATTCAGGACGCTGCCGCTGAACCGGTTGCCGCCGATGCCGACGCCAAGGTGATCCCGTTCCCGTTCGCGCAGACCGGCGAGCTGGAGGAAGCACCGCACGACGACGGCGTGAAGGAGATTGGTCCGGTCCGCATCAGCGTGGCGCTGTACAACGTCTACCTGCAGGAAGCCGATGATCTGATCCGCCGGCTCGGCGTGGATTTCTCGGAGTGGCGCCACGAAGGCCGCACGCCGCCGAGCGAGCTGGCCCTGCGCGCCGCGCACACGCTGCAAGGCAGTTCCGCCGTGGTTGAGCTGGAGCCCGTGCGCCAGTTGGCTGGGGCGCTGGAGCAGGTGCTGCTGAATCTGAACAGTCGCCCGGTGGCGATGCATCCGGGCGACTTCCGCCTGCTCGATCAATCCATCGAGCGCATGCGCGGCATGCTGCATCAATTTGCCGCCAGCCTCTGGCCCGACGCCGACGAGCCACTGCGCCGCAGCCTGGACGAGCTGTGCGAGCGCCTGCTCGTGCGTCCGCGCCTGCCGCTGGGGCCGGCGCCCACTGCCTTTACCGAAGCCGAACAGGCCGAGAACGAAACCCCCAGCCAGGCTGGCGAGCCCGAGTTTGAGCCGGCACAGGTTGCGCCGACGTTCGTGCCCGTACACGAGTCGCCCGTTGCCGAGCCGGCCGTCGGTGAGCTGGTTCGCCAGGCACCGGCCGACGCGCTCGACCCGGCGCTGCTGGAAATCTTCCTGGAAGAAGCGCACGTCGCGCTGCCCGAGCTGGGTCAGCATCTGCGCGCTTGGGAAGCCGCGCCGCAGGACCGCAATGCCGCCGGCCTCCTCCTGCGTAACCTGCACACCGTCAAGGGCAGTGCGCGCATGGCCGGTGCCATGACGCTGGGTCAGGCCGCGCACGAAATGGAAAGCGCCATTGAAGGCGGTCTGCGCCAGAACCGCGTGGACGATGCGCTGTTCCGCAAGCTCTACGTCTGGTTCGACCGCATTCAGGCGCACGTCGATGCGCTGGGCGCGGGCAACCTGCTGCCGCTCGACGCCGGCCTTGCCGATGCCGCCGATGTGCAGCAGACGGCCGATGCGCAGGCATCGTCCTCCGCGTCGATGCTGCCGGCAGTTGCAGTCTCGACGAGCGTGGATCTGACCGGTACGCGGAGCCCCGAAGCCGAGGCGCTGGAAGTGGCCGAACGCCAGCGCGCGATGGTGCGGGTGCAGGCGCGTGCGCTCGATTCGCTCATCAATGATGCGGGTGAAGTCGGTGCGGCGCGTGCGCGCCTCGAGTCGGAAGTCGATGCGCTCAAGACCTACCTGTCGGAACTGAACGACAACGTGGCGCGTTTGCGCTCGCAGGTGCGCGAGATCGAAATCCAGGCCGAAACGCAGATGGAGTCGCGCATTGCCGATGCGGCTGCACATTCCGAGTCGTTCGACCCCCTGGAGTTCGACCGATTCACGCGCTTGCAGGAACTGACGCGGATGATGGCCGAGTCCGTCAACGACGTGGCGACGGTGCAGCAGAACTTGTTCCGCGGTTTCGATCAGGCGTCGCTCGATCTGGAAACCCAGGCACGCCTCACGCGCGGCCTGCAGCGCAGCCTGATGCGCGCGCGCATGGTGCAGTTCGATACCGTGGCAGACCGTCTGTATCGCGTGGCCCGCCAGGCTGCGGCGGAAACCGGCAAGGAAGTCCGTCTGTTCATCAAGGGCGGTACGGTGGAACTGGATCGCAGCGTCCTGGACCGCATGGGCGGGCCGCTCGAACACATGATCCGCAACGCCGTCGCACACGGCATTGAGTCGGCCGACGAGCGCCGTGCCAAGGGCAAGAATCCGGCTGGCGAGCTCACGCTCGAGGTGCAGCAGGAAGGCAACGAAGTCGTGCTGCACTTCGTTGACGACGGTGCCGGCCTGAACCTCGACCGCATTCGCGCACGCGCGCTGGAGCGTCAACTGCTGGCCGCTGACGAAGAAGCCAGCGACGCGCGCCTCACCGAGATGATCTTCACGCCGGGCTTCTCCACTGCCGATCAGGTGTCGGAACTGGCCGGTCGTGGCGTGGGCATGGACGTGGTGCGTGCCGAAACCGTCGCCCTGGGTGGCCGGATCTCGCTGCAGACCACGCCCGAAGTCGGCACGCGTTTCACCATCCACCTGCCGCTGACGACTGCGATCACGCAGGTGCTGTTGGTGCGCGTGAACGAGCGTGTGTACGCGATTCCGTCGGGCATGATCGACCACGTACAGCAACTGCGCCCGCAGGCGCTGGCCGAGGCGTATAACGCCGCCGCGCTGCAATTGCCGACCGGCCCCGTGCCGTTCCACTACTTTGGCGCGCTGCTCGAAGAAGCGACATCCGTCACGGGCGCGCGCAAGTACTCGCCGGCGGTGGTCGTGCGCAACGGTGCCGAGCGCGCCGCCGTGCACGTCGACGAAGTGATCGGCAACCGCGAAGTGGTGGTCAAACACATCGGCCCGCACCTTGCACGTCTGGAAGGTATTGCCGGTGCGACCACGCTGGGCGACGGCGAGATCGTGCTGATCTACAACCCCGTGGTGCTCACGCAGCGCTTCGAGCGCGAAGCCGCCGCACGTGGCCCATCCGATCAGGAAGCGACGGGCGCCGTGGCCGAGCTGCACCGCGACGGCAGCATCGACGCCGTGCCGGGCCTGGCCACACAGCCAATCGTGATGGTGGTCGACGATTCGCTCACGGTGCGCAAGGTCACGCAGCGTCTGCTCACGCGCTCCGGCTACCAGGCCGTGCTCGCGCGCGACGGCGTGGACGCGCTGCGTCAGCTTCAGGAAGTCACGCCCGACGCGATGCTCGTTGACATCGAAATGCCGCACATGGACGGGTTCGACCTCACCCGCAACGTGCGTGCGGATGAGCGCATCGGCGCCACGCCGATCATCATGATCACCTCGCGTACGGCCGACAAGCACCGCCGTTACGCGGCTGAGATCGGCGTGAACGTCTACCTGGGCAAGCCGTACAACGAAGAGGAGTTGCTCCAGCATCTGCGCAACCTCATCGGCGAGCGCGCGCCGGCGGCCAGGGCAGGCTGACGACGCGCTTCACAAAAACAACAAGGGGCCGGTGTTCTACCGGCCCCTTGTTGTTTGCTGCGTGGCGATCTTCAATCGTCGTTGCTGGATTTGCTCATTGCCGCCGCTTCAGCGCCCGATGTGCGATGTGCCTTGGTCACGGCATAGCGGTCCAGCGTGGCCGCACGTGCGCCTGCGTGGTCGATGATGGGGCGGGGATACGTCTCGCCCAGCACGACGCCCGCTTCCTTCAGCACATTGGCTGGTGCCGTCCACGGTGCGTGGATGTATTTGTCGGGCAGCTTTGCCAACTGCGGCAGGTACTTGCGGATGAAACGGCCCTGCGGGTCGAACTTCTCCGACTGCGTGACGGGGTTGAAGATGCGGAACCACGGTTGCGCATCGCACCCACTGGACGCCGCCCACTGCCAGCCACCGTTGTTGGCTGAGAAGTCGAAATCGTTCAGCACGTCGGCAAAATACTGCTCGCCGCGCCGCCAATCGATGCCAAGGTCCTTGATGAGAAAACTGGCCGCCACCATGCGCAGGCGGTTGTGCATGTAGCCGCTCTGGAAGATCTGCAGCATGGCCGCATCCACCAGCGGATAACCAGTCTGTGCACCTTTCCACGCTTCAAAGCGCGCGTCGCCGGTGTCGCCGTCCACCCAGCGGATGCGATCGAATTCCGGATGGAACGCGGCGCCGTCGGCCAGATCCGGGCGGTGATGCAGGATCATGAAATAGAAGTCACGCCAGACCAGTTCCGACAGCCACGTCGCCGCGCCCCGGCTGCCGCGCAGCATGGCGGCATGTGCGCGCGCAGCGAGCGTGCGGATCGATACTGTGCCAAAGCGCAGGTGCGTGGACAGATAGCTGGGTCCGCGCACGGCGGGAAAATCGCGGCGCGCATGGTAGTCGTCCATGCGGTCTTCAAACTCGTCGAGCAATGCCTGGCCCCCCGACATGCCGGTGGGTAGGGCAATCTCCGACAGATTGGTGTGCGCGAAGCCCATCGCTTCCAGCGCAGGCGTTGGGTGCGCAAGTGCCTCAGGCGGCCTCGCCAGCGCGCCCAAGTAGGGCTCTGTCGGATACGCGCGCAAGTCGAACGGCGTCAGCGCTGCCAGCCAGGCATTCTTGTAAGGCGTGAAGACGCCGTACGGTCTGCCCTGCCCGTTCAGGATTTCGTCGCGCTCGAAGATCACCTGATCCTTGAAGTCGAACCAGGCGCACGGCTGCTGGGCGAGCACTTTGCGCACCGCTTCATCGCGCGCCTGCGCGGAAGGTTCTTCGTCATGGTTGGCGAAGACGGCCTCGATGTTCAGCTTGCGCGCGATCTCCGGAATCGCGTGGCGAGGGTGGTCATGCACCACGATGAGGTCGCCGCCGGCCTCGCGTAACGCGCTGCGCAGTTCCTCGATGGACGCGCGGATGAACTCGATACGGCGGTCGGCCTGGAGCCCGCGCGCGAGCAGCGCGTCGAGGATGTCGCGGTCGAACACAAACACGCAATAGACCTCGCGGCAGTGCCGCAAGGCATAATGCAGCGCCGCGTGGTCGAAGTGCCGCAGATCGCGCCGGAACCACACCAGACCTCGCTGGAAGTGCGCTCCGATGTTGTACGGCTGGCGGCTTGGGGCGGTGGAGGGCATCGGATGGAATCGGTTGCTCTTTAGACTGGCCGAGCGTATCGCAAAATTCGCCCCTTTTTGTCTTGTTCACGTTGTTGTCATGGCTGATTCTTCTCGTCTACCGCTGTATCGCATCCTGCAATCCCAGGGCTTCGGCACGCGCCGCTATTGCAAGGACCTCGTCCTCGCGGGGTTGGTCTTCATCAACGGCGTCGAGATGGAAAGCCCCGATGCGCTGGTCGATACCGCCGGCCTGGTCCTGGATGTCGACGGCGAACGCTGGGCATACCACGCCCGCGCCTATCTGATGCTCAACAAGCCGGCCGGCGTGGAGTGCTCGCAAAAGCCGAAACATCATCCGAGCGTGTACACGCTGCTGCCGGTGCCGCTGCGCGAGCGGGCCGTGCAGTGCGTCGGACGGCTCGACCAGGACACCACGGGGTTGCTGCTGCTGACCGACGACGGCCAGTTCGTTCACACTGTCACCAGCCCGCGCCACCAGGTGCCCAAGGTGTACGAAATCACCACCGCCGAGCCCGTGACGGATGCGCAGATCGCCCAACTGTGCGCCGGCGTGCTGCTGGCCGACGAAAATGAAAACGTTGCCGCCGCCTGGGCCGAGCGCGTCGACACGCACCACCTGCGCATGGCCCTCACGCAGGGCAAATACCATCAGGTGAAACGCATGGTGGCGGCCGCCGGCAACCACGTGGACGGATTGCACCGCAGCGCCATCGGCGGGTTGTCGCTGGGTGATCTGGCGCCGGGCGAATGGCGCTGGCTGGAAGCCGCGGACTTGGAGGCGCTGAACATCACGCCGCCGCACGCAACCGTGACGAGTGCCTAAAGCGCCACAATGCGCCACCCACAAAAAACCTTGCGCCGAGGGCCGATTCCTCCAAATGAGAGGGGCAGCGGCCGAGGGCTTTTGGTAAACTCCCCCCATGGCCTCGCCTGACGCACTTATCAATCTCACGAATCAGTTCCTGATCGCTATGCCCGGCATGGCGGATTCCACGTTTTCGGGCACGGTCGTGTACATGTGCGAGCACAACGAGCGCGGCGCGCTCGGGCTCGTGATCAACCGCCCCATCGATATCGACTTGGCGACGCTGTTCGACAAGATCGACCTCAAGCTCGAAATCCACCCCCTCGCAGAACAATCCGTGTACTACGGCGGCCCGGTGCAGACCGAGCGCGGCTTTGTGCTGCACGACGCCACGGGCGCGTATTCGTCGTCGCTGGCGGTGCCGGGCGGGCTGGAGATGACCACCTCGAAGGATGTGCTGGAAGCCGTCGCCCAGGGTGGCGGCCCACACCGCTTCATCCTGACGCTCGGGTATGCCGGTTGGAGTGCCGGCCAACTGGAAGACGAAATCAGCCGCAACGGCTGGCTGACCGTCCAGGCCGATCCCGAGATCATCTTCAACGTGCCCCCCGAAGAGCGGTTTGCCGCGGCGCTGAACCTGCTCGGCATCAACCCCGCCATGCTGTCGGGTGAGGCCGGGCATGCCTGAGCCGGCACGTCCGGCCACCGCTTCCGTGCCTGTGGAAGGCACCTTGCTGGCATTCGATTACGGCGAAAAACGCATCGGCGTGGCGCTGGGCAATACGGTTTCGCGCTCGGCGCGGGCGCTGGAAACCATTCCGAACCGTTCGGTCGATTTCCGCTTCGCGCAGATAAGCCGGCTGGTCGGCGAATGGCAGCCTGTGGGCTTCGTGGTCGGCATGCCCGTCCACCCCGATGGCGAAGAGCAGCCGATGATCAAGCTCGCCAAGCGCTTCGGCAATCAATTGCACGGCCGCTATGGCCTGCCGGTCACCTGGGTGGACGAGCGCTATTCGTCGATCGCCGCACAGGATGCCGGTGCCTCCGACGATGTGCTCGACGCAGAAGCCGCGCGCATCATCCTCCAACAGTTTTTCGACGAACACGCATGACATCGCAACAGATCGATGCCGAGGCGCTGTACCAGAGCCTCGTTGCACAACTGCGCACGCGGCTGGCCGACGGCCACACCTGGTCGGTGGCCGGCATTGTCAGCGGCGGCGCATGGATCGCCAAGCGGCTGGCACATGACCTTGGCCTGCCGGAATACGGCGTCGTCAACGTTGCGATGCACCGCGACGACTACGCCAAGAAAGGCCTGCACGCCAAGGCGCAGCCGACCACGCTGCCGTTCGATGTGAACGAGCGCCGCATCCTGCTGGTAGACGACGTGCTGGCCAGCGGCCGCACCATCCGCGCGGCCATCAACGAGCTGTTCGACTACGGGCGTCCGGCGGCGGTGGAGCTTGCCGTGTTGGTCGACCGCGGTGAACGCCAGTTGCCTGTGGCCCCGGATTACATCGGTGAACGCATCACGCTGCCCGCCGACGAATCGCTCGTGCTGAGCGAAGCCGGCGAAGGCGCTGGCGCGCGCTTCACCTTCACGCGCGAGCCCAAGGGCGCCTGACTTCAAGCGCGCACCGCACCTGCCTTGATCTGACCTGACCTGTACCGACCTCGTCGCCTTTCGTTTCTCCATGCCCAAGACTTTTGCCAACCCGCAGCTCACGAAAAACGGCGAGCTCAAGCACCTGCTGTCGATCGAGGGACTGTCACGCGACATCCTCACGGACGTGCTGGACACCGCGCAGCAGTTCGTCTCCGTATCGGATTCCGACCGCGAGGTGAAGAAGGTGCCGCTGCTGCGCGGCAAGAGCGTGTTCAACCTGTTCTTCGAGAACTCCACGCGCACGCGCACCACGTTCGAGATCGCCGCCAAGCGGCTGTCGGCGGACGTGATCAACCTGAACATCAATGCGTCTTCCACCAGCAAGGGTGAGTCACTGCTCGACACGATCAACAACCTGTCGGCGATGCAGGCGGACATGTTTGTCGTGCGGCATGCCAGTTCCGGGGCGCCGTACCTGATCGCCGAGCACGTTGCGCCGCATGTGCACGTGATCAATGCGGGCGATGGCCGTCATGCACACCCCACGCAGGGGCTGCTCGACATGTTCACCATCCGCCACTACAAGAAGGATTTCTCCAACCTGACGGTGGCCATCGTCGGTGACATCCTGCATTCGCGCGTGGCGCGTTCCGACATCCACGCGCTGACGACGCTGGGCTGCGCCGAAGTGCGTGCCATCGGCCCGCGCACGCTGTTGCCGGGTGGCCTGGAGCACATGGGCGTGCGGGTCTTCCACAACATGGAAGAGGGCCTGAAGGGCGTGGATGTGGTCATCATGCTGCGCCTGCAGAACGAGCGCATGAGCGGTGCGCTGTTGCCCTCCGCGCAGGAATACTTCAAGGCCTACGGCCTTACGCAGGACCGCCTGGCGCTGGCCAAGCCGGACGCCATCGTCATGCACCCCGGCCCGATGAACCGCGGCGTGGAGATCGACTCCGCTGTGGCCGACGGTGTGCAATCGGTGATCCTGAATCAGGTGACGTTCGGCATCGCGGTGCGCATGGCGGTCATGGGCATCGTGGCTGGCAACAACGACTAAGAAGAGCAATGAAACTGCATATCAAAGGCGGCCGCCTGATCGACCCGGCCAACGGTATCGACGCACAACAGGACTTGTACATCGCGGCAAGCAAGGTGGTCGGTGTCGGCCACGCGCCGGCGGATTTCCATGCCAACAAGACCATCGACGCGACGGGCTTGGTTGTTTGCCCGGGCCTGATTGACTTGTCCGCCCGCCTGCGCGAACCGGGTTTCGAATACAAGGCCACGCTCGAATCGGAAATGGCCGCGGCCATGGCCGGCGGCGTGACCTCGCTGGTGTGCCCGCCGGACACCGATCCTGTGCTGGACGAACCCGGCCTGGTCGAGATGCTCAAGTTTCGCGCGCGCAACCTGAACCAGGCGCATGTGTATCCGCTCGGTGCGCTCACTGTCGGCTTGAAGGGCGCGGTGCTGACGGAGATGGCCGAATTGACGGAGTCGGGCTGCGTTGGCTTCTCGCAGACCGATGCACCGATGGCCGACACGCAAGTGTTGATGCGCGCGCTGCAATATGCGCAGACCTTCGGCTTCACTGTCTGGCTGCGCCCCGAAGACCCGTATCTGGGCAAGGGCGGCGTGGCCGCAAGCGGCCCGCTGGCTTCACGCCTGGGCCTCTCGGGTGTGCCGGTAATCGCCGAGACGGTGCGCCTGCATACCATCTTCGAACTGATTCGCAGCACAGGCGCCCGCGTTCACCTGTGCCGTTTGTCGTCGGCCGCCGGCATCGAGCTTGTACGCCGCGCAAAAGCCGAAGGCCTGCCGGTCACGTGCGATGTGAATGTCCACCACATCTCTCTGACCGACGTCGACATCGGCTACTTCAATTCGCAGATGCGCTTCGTGCCGCCGCTGCGTTCCGGGCGCGACCGCGATGGCATTGTGCGTGCGCTGGCGGATGGCACGATCGACGCGATCTGCTCCGACCACACGCCCGTGGATGACGACGAGAAGCTGCTACCGTTTGCCGAGGCCACGCCGGGCGCGACCGGCCTCGAAACCCTGCTGCCGCTCACGTTGCGCTGGGCCACCGAACACAAGGTCGAGCTTTCGAAGGCGCTGGCCCGCATCACCAGCGAGCCTGCTCGCGTGCTGGGCCTGCGTGCGGGCTCGCTGGAAGTGGGTGCGATGGCCGATGTGTGTGTGTTCGATCCGGACGCGACCTGGAAACTTGAGCCTCGCGCTCTGCGCAGCCAAGGCAAGAACTCGCCCTACCTGGGCTTTGAGCTGGCCGGCCGCGTGCGCGCCACAATGGTCGCTGGCCACCTTGCCTATGACGGGCATTGATCAGCGCGTGGCAAGCGTGCCCGCCGAGGCCAGCTCGCCGCAGCGCAAGCATGTGCGGCGCAAGCTGCGCTTGCTCGTACATCTGGTCGAAGGCCTGATCACGTGCGCGCTGCTATTCTGGTGGATCAAGCCGCACACCAAGCAGGCGCTGATTCAGCGGTGGTCGCGCAAGTTGCTCGCGCTGTTCCGCGTGTCGCTCGTGGTGCATGGCGAGCCCGTCACGGGCAAGGAGCTGGCCGGCTCCATGCTGGTCTCCAACCATGTGTCGTGGATCGACATCTATGCGATCAACAGCTGGTACCCGCCGCGCTTCGTCGCCAAATCAGAGATCCGCAGCTGGCCGGTGATTGGCTGGCTGTGCGCGCAGACCGGCGTGCTGTTCGTCGAGCGCGCCCGCAAGCGCGACGCGCATCGCATCATGCACGTCATCGCCGATGCGATGCGTTCGGGCGATGCCATTTGCGTGTTTCCTGAAGGGACGACGTCGGACGGGTTGCAGCTGCTGCCGTTCCACGCCAACCTGTTCCAGGCGCCCGTCAGCGCTGGCGCTCCGATCCGCCCGCTGGCGCTGCGCTATCGCGTCGCCGCCACGGGCGAATTGACGACCATTCCCGCGTATATCGGCGATCTGTCGATGATGGATACGATCAACGCCATCCTCAATGGGCCACCGCTGGTGGTGGAAGTGGTTATTGGAGCACTTGTTTCTCCGGAAATGGATCGCCGGGCTTTGGCCGAGCACAGCCGCCAGGCCGTTGCCGTGCTCATTGAGCGGGCGGGTCAGGGCGGTTGCTAGATTCGTCTAGGGCTACCCAGATGGGTAATGGCAGAATTCCACGTTTATCCCCAACGCTGAAAAATGGAGCATCATTTCAACTGGCGGCGTGCGTCGCTAATCGCAATTAGTTGGGCGCTCGCAATTCTCTGGCTCTTGCCAACATTCGGCCATCAATTTTCGCCGGACTCGTACGGCAATTTTTTGATCGGACGAAATTTATTTCACGGGCTTGGGTTTACGTCGCCCTCAGCACGCGACCTCTTCGTTCCTCCCGTTTACCCTGTCGTCAGCCGCAGCTTTCCGCCGCTTTATCCCGTTCTTGTCGGCGCGGTAGATCGTTTAACTGGTGCCGGAATTGCTTCCGGTGTGCTCCTCAATTTGGCTATTTTGGCCGGTATTCTTTACGGTCTTGCGGCGATATTCAAGCGCTTTGAATTCGCTCTTGGGTTGGCCCCATTTTGGGTGGTATCCACCGTATTTTTATTGAATCAGCCGCTTACGGCTGAATTTGCGGGAGCTCGTGTATTGCCTCTAACACTTCTCCTCACTCTTGTCGTTATTTTATTGTCAACCGAGCGGAGGATGCCTTATGCGTTAGGCGTCTCGATAGGCTTGTTAATGCTTTCGCGCTTTGATGTAACGGTTTTTGCAATACTATTGCCGGCCTTGATTTTTACGCTGCGGCAGCGGACTTTTCATGAAACTTTAAAGTCGTACATTGCATTTTTTGTCATATATTCTGTTTGGGGTATTAGGAGTGGCTTGGTTTTTGGTTCGATATTTGCCTCTGATAATTCGATCAGTGTGACATCGTTGACGCCTGGCATGGCTCAATTGAATTGGTATATCGAGCAACCACTGCGTGCATGGAATGCATTTCATGATTGGGGCGTCCAGAGAGCTGGATATTTTGTAGAGAATGTGCATGTGCTAGTCAATGGCATGCTGCCCGTCGGTGGGTTGTTGCCGTTAATGGGTGTTGCCATTCTTCCATTTTCGCGCGGTGTTGCAAGTGATAAGGCCAGATTGTATGGTGCTATAACGCTGCTATTTATCGTGGCTAACTTGGCCTCCGTTTCATTGACTTCGTATCACGACACTCGCTATTTTTCAATTAGTGCCGTGCTAACCGTCATCGCTCTGGTTCAATGGGCTGGAGATGCATTTATTGGGAATCGCCGCACGCCTGTCTTTGGCGTGCGTGAGGGGCGATTGATTGATCTGCTGCTGATTGGTGTGCTTTCTCTTTGTGTTGCCTTGGTTTTGTTTTTTCGGGCGAGCTATATTCAGGACAAATACGAGGAGGGAGATAATCTTAAAGAAATACCGAAAAGATTTTCTTCTATTATTCCGAAAGGTAGCTTAATCGCTACTGGAGTTGGCTATGCCGAGAGTCTTTCCTACTACACAGACTATAAATCTGTGGCAACTCCAAACGGCCCGTTTTTTACACCAGAATTTTATGATTGGCAGCGCCACTGGTCACCGGATTTTGCAATTACGCCGCCAACTTATATGGTGACCGCTGAGTGGAGTGGTGCTGTTCGAGGATCGATCAACGGATGGAATATTATCGACCTCCGATCCGGAAAGGGAAAAAATTAGGCTGGTGTTTGCTTTTGAAAAAATATTAAATGATTGTATGCCAATGGTGTTTTTTTCGCGTGATTTTAAAGAATATAAGTGCGATTGGCGATTGGCGATTGGCGATTGGTGATTGGCGATTGGTGATTGGCGATTGGATTTGGCCTTGAGAGGATTTTTCGACCGGTAGGCTCAGTTCGGCAGGGAGGTGGAGTCTTCGTAAATTGAATAAAAATGAGATGGTGGTGCTACACATGAAATCAAAGGGTATCGAAGGTGGGGGCGGTACGCTTGATGGCGACATCAAAAAGATAAGATTAACATCGATTATCCTTATTTTTGGATCAATGTTTTCTATCGTTGCTATATTTTTTGTTTGTGCGAAAGCGGCGATTGATGTTCCAACGATGCACCTTGATGGAGCCTTTCAGACCGCGAGTGCATTGTTTCGTCTGGCCAGCGGAGAGTTACCGGGTCGAGATTTTTTCCCTTATCTCGGTGTGGGCCCGATGGCTTTAATTTATCCAGTCTTCGCATTATTCGGGAAAAATCTTGCGGCGAGCGTAGAGGCGAGCCGATTCGTCGTTGCCCTCGTTCAATCCTGTTCTGTCAGCCTGGTTATATTCCTCTGCCTACCAAGAGATACGCCCTTACGAGGCCTCACGGCTCTAGCTTTGGGTTTTGCTACTATTGCAACCCTATTCTGTATTGATGCGTATCTACCCGTGTGGCTATCTGAGCGACTGTCTCCGGGGAATTCGCTTCGACCAGTTAGATCTTTTGGCCCGGTAATCGCGGCATGGGTCGCGTATTTTGCTATCGAGAAGCGAGATAACCCGACATTTCCATATGCGTTGCTTGGATTTTGTGCTGGCGTTGCTACATTTTGGTCCAATGATTTCGCGCTTCCCACGATTCTCGCATGCATAGTGGCGGCATTTGGGGTCGGGGCGACTTCACCGCAAAGAGGATGGCAGAGCGCTGTTAAATTCACAGGTTTCGCGGCAATTGGTGCTTCCTTCCTCTTTGTTTCTACTGACGGACATGTCAAGGAATTATTGCATTACAATTTCTCGGATGTCGCTCGCGATCAATGGTGGTACTTTGGGTACTGGGGGGACCGTTTCAGAATATTTTCCCCAATTGATTTGTGGAAGTTGCCGGCGGAAAAGGAAGCTTGGGCTGGGATCGTAGTAATTATTTTTCTAGCAATACATACATTAAAGCAACCAAAAACTGAATGTATCGTGCTGCTTGGCTTGGGTGCAACGCTAGCCTTGGGGGGGATTGTTGCGTCAGTAGGAGGGCATCTTGATGGCTATTTTGCTCCTCTTCAGTTCTGGGCTGTCACAGTCACCGTGTGCTTTGTGAGCTCAAATCTTATATTCAGGCGGCTGCATTGCAGGGTGCATCACATCGCAACGCTAACAATTATAATCAGTTGCGCCGCGGCGGCATTTTCAGTTTTCGATCTAAGTAGCTCTCTAAAGTTGGCTCGTGATGATGCGCAGCGTTTTTATGTGAAAGAATTGGGCGGCTATCTGAATCGAGATTGGGAGGGGTATGTCAACCGCGCGCGAATCACTCCACCGGGCCGCGAAATCGAAGAATATTTTGGTATATGGAGTGCGATACGTCATCCGGCGCCTTTGCTTCCGGTTGATGCACTCATTCATGCATTAGGCGAAGTTCGCGATGATGCCAGACATGTCATGGATTCCATGCCGGACACGGTTATCACAACCCGAGCCGACTTTAATACCTGGCAGAGCTGGAGTCTGAGTGCGAATTATTGGTTCTATCGCGTATTATTGGTGCACTACAGGGTCGTTGCGATGGGGCCGAGAACGCTAATATGGAACCGTAGGACAATCACTGTGGAGTGGCCACAAGTTCCATGCTCTATTAAAGAAAATGTGGCAACACTTGGTGCAGTTGAGCGTGGCTACTATGAACTCACAGTTCACTACGCCACCGTTGGCCCTCGTCGTAGTTTGGCAATGGTCCAGACAGGGCTCACTGATGCGGCGGATTCCAAGGGTTTCGCGTCAATCCCACCGGGAGAGGGCGTAGCAATACTTCCCATCTTTTGGAATGAAGATGGTCAAGTGAGGGTTTATGGGGAGCTACGGCCAACCCAGGCGAATGGGCATGTTAAATTCCTTGCCTGTTCTGCTAAAAAAATCGATGCTAATAATGCTGCTATTTTCGAGAAATTGGACGCCCCATATCCTTTCTCTAATGGGCAGTGGCTTGATGGAATATCAAGATTCGAGCCGGATATTCTTCTGGCAAAAAATAAGTTCAACATAGATGAGTTTCGCATTGGGCGGTATCTATTATTGGCGGATGGTACGGAGAGAAAGATCCTTCGGATCGAGCGCAGTACTTTTTTTGTTGGTTTGCATTTGGAGGGCTCGGTCTTAGATGTGAAAAAAGTAGGTTTTCCAAATTCCTTCATATTGAAATAGGCAACGAGAATTGATATTTGTCATGTTCTGGAAGGGGTTTTGGAATTATTCGTCTGTGGTTGAGAGTAATCAAGAATTATTAATTTTATTTCGAATATCCCTTTCTCGGATTAAATTATATTTAAGGCATCTTTGCGCCAAAAATTCTGGTATCGGAACCTATGACAAGCCTGGTAGCATCGTTAATCCGAGGGGCATCGCCGAGACAGGTCGTGTTGAATTTGGAGTCCCACCTTGGCCCACATTCGGAGCGGCATGCTCTACCGGAGGGCATATTGATGCGATAATCTGTGCAGGCGGGATCGCCTCTGGGAGCGGCACTCAGAGAGTAAAGATGGGGTCGAGCTGAAGGGGTTATGCAATAATTACAATCTTGCAACGATTTTTTGCGACGTCGTCGTTACGATCTACTGTTCCAGTCTGAACTCTATCTATTCAATGGCTGACTACCCTCTATTCCTATCTATTGTCTTGGTTGCTCGCAATAGCGACGGCTTGTTGCGCGACACTATCGCAGCTTTAGCCTTAGATATTGGCGAAAAGGTGAATGACTACGAGGTACTTATCGTGGACAACGGCTCTGATGATGAATCATTGCGGCGGCTAAAGGAAATGCTTCGAGGTGACAGCATTCCCAATGTCCAGGTATTGGCACTGACCAAAGAGGTCGCTTTTGAGACAGCGGCATGGGCTGGAGTGGAACATGCGCTTGGAGATTTTGTGGCCGTTGTTGACCCGCTGAGAGACGACGCACACATGCTGGCACCTATGCTGGCCAAGGCGGCGACTGGCTACGAAGTCGTGTTCGGGCAAAATCGGGCGAGTGATAATGGCGGGTGGTGGTATCGCCGGGGTGTCCAGGCTTTTGATCAATTGTACGCAAAACTTCACGGTGTCCGGCTCTCCATCGATGCACCGCACTTTCGACTGATCAGTCGAAGCGTAGTCAACTACATACAAAGGCATGGATCGCCCGAGGTTGCTTATCGGCATTTGCCTGCGACCGCCGGTTTTAGTAAGGCGTATGTCACGGGGGAGTGGAGGCCACACGCTCCACGAAAACGCTCACTGCTCGATGGCATTGATCGCGGGCTCCTGCTACTGGTTTCATCCACGCCACAACCTATGCGTTTGGTGACGACCCTAGCGTTGCTTGGGGCCATGGGAAACATCTTTTACTCGATCTACGTGGTAGTTGTCGCACTCTTCAAGTCGCACGTAGCAGAAGGTTGGGTTACGCTTTCGTTGCAACAATCGGGCATGTTCTTCCTGCTTTCGGTGGTACTCCTAATGTTGGGGGAGTACGTCACGCACATGCTATCCGTTAGTGCTGGTATTCCTGCCTATCATATTGGGCAGGAGTTTGGCAGCGCCATCATTAGTCGACATCAAAAGCTCAACGTTGAGGAAACAGGAGACATGACACAACGAGATTCGACGCACAGTGCCTCGGCTACACGCAATGCATGATGCGATCGTTGTTGGCGGGGGATTTTACGGCGTAACAATCGCCAAATACTTGAAAGAGCAGCGTGGATTTCGATCAGTCCTTATTGTTGAGCGCGAGGCCGAACTTCTCGCGCGTGCATCGCTGCGAAATCAGGCACGCGTTCATAACGGTTACCACTATCCGCGAAGCTTCGTAACTGCATTCCGCAGCCGTGCTAATCTGCCCCGCTTTATGGAGGAGTACTCCTTCGCGGTAGTCGACGAGTTCACCAAGCTCTATGCGATAGCTCGCGACTCAAAAGTGTCACCAAAGCAGTTCGAGCGTTTCTGCAGTGAGATAGGCGCAAGACTTCGTCCTGCGCCACCATCTCTCCATAAGCTCTTTTCGACTCGTCATATCGACGCTGTGTACGCAGTCCAAGAGTATGCATTTAATGCGGTGGCGCTGCGCCAGTGGGCAATGAAAGTGCTATCCGACATTGGTGTTGATTTAAAAATGATGCACTCTGTGCAAGACATTGCAGGCTCGGATGATGGTGTCTGCGTGACACTGCATTCAGCTGAACATGCTCTGACAGAAGAGGCTCGCTATGTCTTCAACTGTACATACAGCGGGCTGCGTGCCGTCTATGCTCGAAACGATTGTGTTCGTGCTGCCTTAAAGCATGAAATTACAGAAATGGCTTTGATTGAGCCGCCGGATGAACTTCGAAGTGTCGGTGTAACGGTCATGGATGGGCCGTTTTTTTCCTGCATGCCGTTCCCTAGTCGCGGGTTGCATACCCTTTCGCATGTTAGATATACACCTCATCTGCAGTGGTTCGAATCCGGGGAATCTGATCCTGACACAGTCCTTCGCCAGTACCATAAACAGTCACATGCGGAGAGGATGATTCGCGATGCTGCACGTTTGCTACCAGCGATTCGTGGTGCGATCGTGCGAGATACGCTATTCGAGGTTAAGACAGTGCTAGCCCGCAATGAGGTCGACGACGGCCGTCCGATCTATTTTGAGCCAGTGCCGGCTATCGCTGGCGCCTTTAATATTCTTGGTGGCAAGATAGACAACGTCTACGACATTCTTGCCAAACTGGATTGCGAGACGTTTCCGCGCGTAAAATATTAATTGAGATTTATTTCATGGCAGATAGCGCATTGATTGGTTTTACCGGTTTCGTTGGCGGAACATTATTGCGGCAGCGAGTCTTTGATTACCGATTTCGGTCTACCAACATCCAGGACATTCAAGGTCAGAGCTATGATTTGGTTGTTTGTGCTGGCGCACCTGGCCAAAAATGGTTGGCCAATCAGCAGCCGGAAAGGGATAAAGAAAACATCGCGCGATTGACTGCTGCTTTACAGGGAGTACATGCAAAAACGTTCGTGCTGCTTAGCACCGTGGACGTGTTTCATCGACCAATCGGGATCGATGAGCGTACTCCCGTCGACTCGAGTCAGCTGCAACCTTACGGCTTGCACCGCTACCAACTCGAGGAATTCGTACGAGATCGATTTGAGCACCATCTGATTGTTCGACTTCCGGGTTTGGTTGGGCCAGGTCTTCGTAAGAATGTCGTCTACGATCTTTCCAATGAGAACAATGTGGCGCGGATCGATCCTCGTGGGAAGTTTCAGTTCTACCCCACGGTTAATTTATGGTCTGATATTCAGAATGCATTAGCCCATGGGCTGCGATTGATACATTTGACAGCGGAGCCAGTGGGCGTTTATGAAATCGCTCGCTCTGTCTTTGGTACTGAACTCAATGTGCCCGCGGAAGCTGTTTCGCGGCCAGTTGCTTCTTACGATTTTCGCAGCATTCATGCAGAGGCGTTAGGGGCGACTGGGTTATATTATCAGTACAGCAAGCGTGAAAGCCTACTCGCGATTCGCTCCTATGTACAAAGCCTTCGCCTACACGCGGAGGCAGCATCTGAATGAGAATTTCTATTTCCAACATTGCCTGGGATCCCAGTGATGATGATGACGTGGCAACGCTTCTTCATCGATATCAGGTAGATGCGATTGATATTGCTCCAGGAAAATATTTCGCGGATGTTGCTGTTGCAACCAGCAGTGAAATTTTGGCTGTACGGGAAGCGTGGAATCAACGTGGGATCGACATACTCGGCATGCAAGCTCTCTTTTTTGGGCGCAGCGGCTTGAATCTGTTCGACGTATCAAGCCAAGCGGACATGTTGGCACATCTAGCCCATGTGTGCCGAATTGCAGAAGGTTTGGGAGCGAGGTCGCTCGTATTCGGTTCTCCTAAATGTCGCGACCGCGGTGCCCTTGATGAGGACACTATCAATGCAATATCGACCGACTTCTTTCGACGAGCAGGGGATGTCGCGGGACGCCATGGTGCAACACTGTGTTTGGAACCAAACCCAGTGCGCTATGGTTGCAACTTCATGACGACTACCAAGGAAGCAGCCGAGGTCGTGCAGCGTGTCAACCATCCGGCGGTGAGGCTGCATCTGGATACCGGCACGATCACTATCAATGGCGAAGCGCCCTTGCAGACCCTTCGCCAATACGGCGCACTCGTGGGCTACGCACATGTCAGTGAGCCCGATCTCGCGCCGCTAGGCTTGACTGCGACGAATCATGCTGGACTTGCCGAGGCTATCCGGGGCGCACGGATTAGCGCAATTTCTATTGAAATGCTCACTAAGCCGGAGGTGCGACTGGAATCCATCGAGCACGCTCTGGACATAGCGACTACGCATTACCGATCCGCGCAATGAATTGGATTAACGTGGTGATTGTGATGGCGGGCATTCTTTCGAATGCTTCCGCCAGTGTTCTAATAAAGATTGCCATGCGCGCGACACCTCTGTCGATAGAATCGCTTTGGCAAGTTATATCAAATTGGACGTTGCTCGTTGGCGTATTCATGTATGGCTGCGCCTTTGTGCTCTATGCGGCGGCCTTGTCCAGGATACCACTCAATGTAGCTCATCCCGTGTTGACGGCAGGTGCGATTGGGGCGGTCGCATGTGCATCTGCATTTCTGCTCGGCGAAACGTTTCGCTGGAATACGATAGCAGGGCTGATTCTGATTGCTTTAGGTGTGATCTTCATCAGCATTACTCCTTCTTCCTAAATTCAGTTTATGATCACCCCACCTCATACCGAAAAAACTTGGTCCGTTCCCGCATACCAAATAAAATTCCAGCAACCGAAGCGGTCAAAAGTAGCGGTCGTTGTCCCCGTTATTAACGAGGGGATGCGGATTCAGAGTCTTCTGAAACGCATGCAAGCGATTTGTATCCCGGATCTTGCCGATATCATCATCGTTGATGGCGGCAGCACGGATGGTTCGCTTGAACTGTCTTTCTTGGAGGCTAGTCGGGTTAGAACGTTGTTGTTGAAAACGGCCACCGGTCGGCTGAGTACGCAGTTGCGGTGCGCTTACGCCTATTGCTTGAAAGAGGATTACCAATCGATCGTTACAATCGATGGAAACGACAAGGATGATCCTGAGGCAATCCCGCGTTTCATCGAGGCGCTTGATCAGAACTACGACTTTATACAGGCATCGCGTTTCGTTTGCGGTGGTCAGCAAGAGAACACACCACTGAGTCGCGGGCTCGCCATTCGCCTTATTCACGCGCCACTACTCTCCCTTGCCTCTGGTTTTCGTTGGACAGATACAACACAAGGCTTTCGCGGTTATAGTGCGCGCATGCTCCTCGATCCGAAGATCGGAATCTTTCGGGATATTTTTCGCGACTACGAACTGCTAGCATATCTTTCATATCGAGCGCCTAAGTTGGGCTATCGATGCATCGAGCTTCCTACGCGGCGTGTGTATCCAGATGAAGGCCCAGTTCCAACGAAAATCGGTGGCATGCGAGGTAATTGGAGATTAATGCAAACGCTTCTCTCCGCTTGCTTGGGAAGATTTAACCCCTAACTTGCAGATCATGCCGAAACTCATATCGCGCTATCTCGTCGTTGTCGAGTTGACAATACTTTTTGCGCTTGTTTTCCAATGCAACGTTCTTCGCGGAGTTGACGCTGAGTGGTTTCGGACTCATCAGGCCGACTCCGAAGCCATAGTTTTGTCGGGAATTTATCACAAGAAGGAAACTGGTAGTTCGGATATTCCGCTCGGCTTCTATAACTATGGAGAAGGGGATTGGGTTACCCGCGTTTTCGATCACTTTAAGGCAGACTCATTCAATGGGCTCGCCTACGGCGAATACAATTCCCAATATGGGCTGCAGGGTCGGCTGTTCAGCGTCATTTACACAACCCTGCGCACTACCAGTCGGGAGCTGCTTGAGTCATTTAATTCGGTGATCAGCGGTTTGATCTTTGCGCTGCTTGTCGTATGGGCGCGAGATCATTATGGGCGCGCGGAAGCCATTGTCTTCGCCGTTGGAGTAATCACGTCTACCTGGTTAATTGTCGTCTCCCGTAATCTCTATTGGGTCAGTTGGACATGGTTTCTGCCCATGCTGGTCAATGGTCTCTTGCTGCTGAATCGACCTATATCCCCAAAGCGCTGGAAGCTTGTCTATGTGGCCGCCGCCGTAACTTTGCTCGTCAAATCGCTGTGTGGCTATGAGTACCTCACGTCGATCGTAATTATGGCAATGGTGCCAGTGGTAATCTGTCTTCTGGAGCAGGGCGAATCTTGGTTTGAGTCCGCAAAGCACATTGCGCTTGTGGGTTTGTCCAGTATTACTGGTTTTGGGATTGCTCTTCTGATGCACGCGTCTGCACGTGCTCCGGTAATACCCCCTGAAATCCACCGCTGGGAGAAGTAGAATTTTCTCGTTAAGAGGGAGTTCTGCAGATGAAGAAGTCGAGATTCACAGATAGCC